>NZ_AP025174.1 GCF_003402535.2 Cupriavidus sp. P-10 | reverse complement strand
GGCGCCTATGTTGCACCATTTCACCCAATGCGACAAGGTGGGCAAGGGCGAAAGGTCGCCTGTATCTCAACGCAGCTTCTCGCTCAGATTCCAGATTGGGTGAAAGCATCCTGCTACCCATTCTAGAATGGGTGAACAGTCATTCCAGATTGGGCGATATCTACCCATGCAGCGATTCCATACTGGGTGAATAGCCATTCTAGACTGGGTGAAAGGTGCCCGCTAAGCCGCCTCCGGCAACACTTCTAGCCTCGTAAACGCTTTTAAAGCTGTATACGTAAACGTAAACCCAAACATACATTCCAAACTGGGTGAAACGTCGCCTCGCCCCAGGAAGCTCTATGTTGTTGCTTCTTAGATCAGCCATTTCAACAAGCCCCATGGGGCACTGATGCGCCCGATAGCAGTAGCACCCAACACTCGGGTTAGCTCTTCCATAACTCGTACGGATCCCGGCCTCGCGCTGAGCTTCGTCCGGACCATGCTGCCCACGACAGAGCCCGCAACGCCCACTCGAACCGCTCAACAACCACTCCATGCCTAGTAGTAACGGCCATCGCGACTCATGCATACGAGGCACATTTTTGTTTGAACGCGAAATTCCGTATGATATGATCGATACGAAATTTTCAGGACCAGCATAACCGTATGATGTTCAAGCGTCCTCACATGCTCTCGTTGCCAGTAGCGGCCTGCCTTTCCGCCTGCGCGACACCTCCGGCAGCTGTTGATGAAACGGCCCGCATGCTCGACACCAAGCTGACTGCGTCCGCTCAGAAGATCGACGCCATGCTAGTTGATATCGCGCGCGCTGGTGCGCTCACATCGCCGGCCCAGAAGCCAAGTAAGGTCGAAATCAACGGCGACCTCGTCACCGTCATATGGCACGGCGACGCTCCGGACGTCATCAAAAAGATGGCTGAGGCGAAGGGGCTTACTTTCGATATCAAGGGCCGTCGCGTGCCGTCCCCGGTAGCGATTGAAGCAGTCAACACGCCTTTTGTCGCGGTGCTGGAGAACATCGGCGTCCAGCTCGGCGGGCGAGGGGACGTCATCCTTCGTCAGCAGTCCTTGGAAGTTCATTACCGTGCGAATTGACCCCAAGGCGCTCTTGCCGCTTGCTGCCGCGCTAGTGTTTGCAAGCGAGGCAGCCATTGCGCAAATGTCGCTGGACCAGATCTCCTCACTTTCGGCGGACACCGTGCCCGCTGACGTTGAGGTGACGCCGGTTCGCGCCGCGATCTTGCGCGAGGCCGCACGGAGCATGGGGTCCCAGGCCGGTTTGGCTGACCGTTGCGCGGTGTTGGTGGCCGACCTGGAAAAGCGCGCCTATGTGCTTGACAGGCAATATCGCTTCTCCGCGTACGTCACCAAGAATGGGCTCCTGCCGCCAGTGATTACCGAAGCCCGGGACGCCGTTCAGTCGTCCGACGAGCAGGTCCGTGTGGCCGACCGCATTTACAAGATCGTCGTCAAGGCGAAGCCAGTAACGACTCCACCTTCCTGGCGCGACTACCTCTTCGTGGGCTTGCGCCTGACCAAGGACGTACCGATGCCTGTGTCGTCGGCACTGCCAAAAACTCCCGCGGAAAAGGCGTTCTGGAAGAAGAACGTCGCCGATGGTTGGGCTCATGGTCAGAAGCTGGCGGACGAGATTCTTGAGCGGAACCTCGCCAGGCTGGACCGCGACTTCATTGGAATCATGCGGTACTCGTATCTCCTAAACAACGGCATGGTGTCTGAGCCGACCGTCGCGGTGGCCCCTCGTGTGGTGAGCGGAGACCGCAACGAGCTGCGTTTGGGTGACACGCTCATGCGGGTCACGGATACGGGCGGCTTCATTACCGACCCCAAAAAGTGGCAACCAACTGTGCTGCCAGCCTCGGGAGCGGCGAAATGACGCACGACTACATCCAGCCGTTCGATCTGGCTCCGAACTTCTCCGAAAGCGAGTGCCAGTCCTTTCTCAGCTATTGCTCTGAGAAGGGCGCCTCCGACATCGTCCTGCAGACCAATGACTACGCCTGGGTCGAGATCAAAGGCCGTCAGCGCAAGGCGAGCACTCGTCCTCTGCGCGACCAAGAGATCAAGGCGCTGTTGAGCGGCGCGTTTGGAGCAGACCTGATTGGCGTTATTCGCGGCGGGCGTGATGCTGACCGCCCATATCGCTTCACCATTGCGCGCGAGAACTTTCGCTATCGCGTGAACATCGCGAGTGGCCAGATTGGCGACTCCGATGACGGCATATCCGTGACCATGCGCTCGATTCCAGAAACGCCCGTCGCGATGCCGTCGCTCGGCCTGCCTGCCGGCATCGAGGAAAACTTGTACCAGCCGCGCGGCCTGGTGCTGATCTGCGGCCCGACGGGTTCTGGTAAGACGACGTTGATGTCGGCGTTCTATGCCCACTGCTCTGAGCACGTCGGCGACGCGAAGATCCTCCTCTACGAAGATCCCATCGAGTTCCTCTATACGAAGGTGAAGAACAATGGCCCGCGCATTCGGCAAATGCAGATTGGCCGCCACATTCCGGATTTCGCAGCTGGCGTGCGCAATGCCATGCGATGCAAGCCAACGATCATCGGTATTGGCGAAGCCCGTGACGCTGAGACCATCGGCACGCTGGTGGAGGCCGCCCTCACGGGGCACGGCGCCTACGCGACCATGCACACCGATAGTGTTGCAGAAACCATCAGCCGCGCCATTCAGGTCTTCCCGCCCGCGCAGCATTCGGCAGTGGCGTCCAAGCTGCTGGGGTCGATCCGTCTCGTTGTCGTGCAGATCCTCGTGCCGACTCTGGATGGCGACCGCTTGGCTGTCCGCGAATGGCTGTACTTCGATGATGCGATTCGCGCCGAGATGGGCGAAATGGACTACACGAGTTGGGGCAGCTACCTGCGCCGCCAGGTCGCAGAGCGCAATCAAAGCATGAGTGGCGGACTAAAGGTGTTGTTGGAGGCAGGGCGCATCGACGCGAAAGCCTACAAGCGCTACGCAGGGGAGGCAAACGCATGAGTGGCAGAAAGTCGATTTGGCGTGATGCAGCTCGTACGCCTCGCATTGCATCCATCGATGCGCGCGCGTTCTTTCCGCTCATTTTCGCGCTCTTTCACATGCGCGTGTGGACGTTCAGCGTCGCGTTCATTGTTGTTGTGATGTTTCGACTCATGGAGACACGCGGCTACACATTGCCCGTGTTCCTGAGAGCGGTTCGGCACTGGCTACGTGGCAGGAGTGTGGCTTCTCGCGGGTGGTGGGTACACCGCCGCTTCTTTGACTGAAGGATCTCAGAGCAAATGGATAAGAAGAACCTGGTGGCAGCGCTGATGGCGAGCGGTCTGCTCTGTAGCGGCGGGGCCATGGCCGGCTTCATCAATGAATCTGCACCCGCAGCGCCAACTCCTGCTGCGTCGACCCAGACGCCTGCTGGCGAGAGCAAGCCCGCAGAGGCCAAGCAACCCGAGTCGAACCAAAGCCCCGGAAAGCAACTTTCTGAGACACGCGCTACAGCTGGTCGTCTTGTCGAGATTGGTACACGACCGGCAAGTGTTAAGGAGGCGCGAGGAAAGGGCTCGGCCATGGCGCTCGCAGATGTAGTCCCTGCAGTCTTGCCGACGGCTTTTCACGCAGACTACGCGGATGTAAGCCGTAACGTGCCCGTCAGTTGGTCTGGCGGCAAGCCATGGCCTGTAGTCATGGGAGAGGTGGTTTCACAATTGCCTGGTGTTGTTGCCACGATTGACTGGACCAATCAAACCATCACATTCGGCATGCAGAAGGTGCGCGCTACGGGCCCAGGCTCTGCCAATGCAGTGCCCGCGGCAGCGAGATGGGAAGTGCGCGCAAGCGACCTCACGCTGCGCCAGTCGCTGATGCGTTGGGCGAAGGACGCCGGCTGGCAAGTTGCATGGGAAGTGAAGTACGACTTCCCGGTGCAGCTCGAGGCTGCATTCGGTGGCACGTTCGAAGACGCGGTGGAGCAATTCACAGCTTCGCTGCGGACCAGCGAATTCCCGCTGCTGGGCTGCATGTACGAAGGAAATCGTGTGGTCCGTATCCTCCATTACGGCGACAAGAAGGAATGCGAAAAGTGAACATCAATCCTACCGTGCGCAGGCTCTTTGCCGCATCCCCGCTGTTTCTCGCCGCTTGCGGCACATTGCAGCAGAATGTCGACAGCCAATACATGGCGAACCGCGACGCCGTCACCGACTACAGCAACAAGGTCCTCACCCAAACGACGACCAGCAATGTGCCGTTGGTCCAGAAGAGCAGTGGGGCCTGGCTTGGCGGTAAGGCGCTGCCTCTTCAGGCAGATCTCACCCTCCCGGAGGTGTTTCGCAAGCGCTACGCCTTCAAGTTTCCGGGGAAAGTTGGGATTGAGACTGTCGCCCAGCGCGTGACGCAGGTAACTGGAATTCCCGTCCGCGTGAAGCCCGACGTTCTCCTGCCCACCACCGCATTTGTGACCGGTGGTAATGCCATCGCGCAGACCGCACGTCAAACTGCACCGACGACTACCGCGAGCAGCGGATCTGTCTTGCCACCGCTCCCCGCGCCTCAAACGATGGGCAATCAGTCGTCGCTGCTGGCGACAGGCCTGTCAGCAAGCGGGGCATTCAACCCCGGCCTTGCCGAGTATGAAATGAACTACGAGGGCCCAGTCAGTGGCTTTCTGGATCTTCTGTCTGCTCGCGCTGGGATCTCGTGGGAATATCGAGAGGGCGTAATTTCGCTGCATCGCCTGGTGACGAAGATCTTCACCCTCAAAGCGATTCCAGGTGATTCGACATTCAAGTCGGCCATCGGCAAGCAAGGCCAGACGCAAGCTGGTGCTGTGGGGTCGACAAACTCCCAGTCGAGCGCGGGCTACAACTCGCAGACGAACATCGAGATGAACTCAAAGTTCAGCCTCTGGGAGTCGGTTGAGGACGCGATCAAGTCGGTGATCTCCCCCGCAGGCAAGTACGCGATCTCGCAGGCCTCGGGCACCATCACGGTGACGGATACGCGAGATGTTGTCGACCAGGTGGCGAAGATTGTCGATCACGAGAATGCTGCCAACACGCGCCAGATTGCAATGCGCGTGGAAGTCCTGTCCGTCAAGCTGAACAACGGTCAGGAATTCGGTGTCGACTGGGATCTGGTGTTCAATCAAGTCTCCAATCTGGTGCCGTGGTCCTTGCGCTTCTCCTCGCCCGCGTCGCTTGTCAGTAACAACGCAGCGAACCTCGGCGTATCGATTCTCGCGCCGACGAATGGCGCGATGTCGGCCTCGCAGGCGCGATGGGGCGGCTCGAAGGCGTTCTTCAAAGCGCTGTCGAGCTTCGGGCGCGTGAGCGTGGTCACAACCGCGAACGCAATGACTTTGAATCGCCAACCCGTTCCGGTCGCGATCACGAATCAGACTACCTATCTCGCGAAGGTCACGCCTGCTCCTGCAGGTGCCAGTGGCAGTGCCGGGGGTACGCCGGGTCTGGAACCTGGTACGGTGACAACCGGTTTCCTGCTGAATCTTTTGCCGACTGTCCTGGACAGCAACAGCATTCTGTTGCAGTTTGGTCTCGGTATCTCGGATCTCACGGCGCTCGTGGACGTCCCATCTGGCGATCAGAAGATCCAGGCACCGGAGATCTCCTCGACTGACTTCCTGCAGAAAGTCGCGATCCGACCTGGGGAAACGCTCGTGCTGTCAGGCTATGAGCGCAGCGCGGGTCAATACGACAAGCGCACGCTGACATCCGGCGCGCCTATCGGATTGGGTGGGTCGATCAACGGCACGTCCAATCGCGAAGCCGTGGTCATCCTGGTGACGCCGGTCCTGTCCGAAGGCGCAATCTAAGGCAGGCGAGAGTATGTCTGTGCACATTGTTCCAGTGGGCGACGCACTGGCCGTCTTCGGTCTAAGCTGGCACCCGCTTAGCGACACCGACCGCGAACGGGCGGAGGCGCGTCAACTGTTCAAGGAATTTGACGCGTCGCATAGCGTTCGCGCGGCAAGCCAGGTGGAGGTCCTCTACGGCTTGCTGCCAGCTGATGACCGGCGTTCGTTGGTCGCTGCCGGCACGATCCCGCGCAACGCTAAGCTGGTATCGCCTGCAATCCTCCTGGCGACGATGCCGGACGCGGGGACAAACCTACTTTGGGCGGAATTCCGTGGCGACTCGGCGCATATGGCGGTCGTTGAGAACGGTGTTCCCTTCCCAGGTGGCGACTATCGTGGCTCGAAGGCGGAGGTAATGGCCGCAGCCGAATCCATCCTGGCGCAGACCGATTCGAAGTTCCAGTTCTTTGGGAACTTGCTGCCTGACAGCATCCCACTGCCGCTAGCAGACCTGGTCAAAGAGGGTGACATCAAGGGAGCTACCCTGACGCCAGCGTCGCGTGGCGTCGATCCGAAGCTACTGCTCCTTGTGGCACTGCTTGCTGTGGTCGGCGCGGGATACGGCTACTCGACCTGGAGCAAGGAACGTGACAGGGCGGCTCGCTTGGCGGCGCGCGCCAAGCAACAGGATCCTCAGAAGCTGTATGCTGCAAGCCTCGCAGCGGCTCTCTCAACAGCCGGCCCTCCGGTCGCGGAGGCCGCGCCGCCTCTCATCGAATCAGCGATGAATCAGGAGGTGTACGAAGGCGGGTGGATGATGAAGCAGGTTGTCTGTGAGGCAAGCGGCTGCACCTACGCATGGGAGAACGTCGGCGGCAACAATTTCTCGCTCAAGAGTGCGATGGGTGGAAGGGAAATCACCGCGTCTCTGGATGGAAAAGGAGCGTCGTTCACTGTGCCTGCGAAGAACGCGCCGCCTTCGCTCCTCGATCCTTCGCGCTTGCCCACCATGCAGCATTTCATGGAGGACACCGGTTCCTTTTCGCAGGACGTTCGCCTAATTGGCGTCCAATACACCTTCACACCTACGGAGATTTTCGGGGCGGACCCGGCCATTCCTGCAGGATCCATCAAATCGCCAGTTCGTGCTGGCACCTTCAGCTATACAGGCCCGCTCGCGCTTGCGACGGAGATCGCGTCGCTGTTGCCTCGCAACATGACATTTGCGCGCGTAACGCTGGGGTCCGATAGCACTGGGCCAACATTCAATCTGGAAGGCAAATACTATGTCAAAGACTAAGCCGGTCGCGGTTCTCTCCGCGGTGCTGCTGTGCGCTTCGGTCGCACAGGCCGCGCCGTTGCGGGATCTTGTAGACGAGCAGCGCGCAGCGATGGCTGATGAGATTGCGAAGAAGCGAGCGGAGTCGAAGGCGAAAGTAGACGCACCAGCTGCCGGTACGCAATCCGCTGCGGCCCCTGTCCAGACGCAAGTTGTGGGGGAAGACACCAAGCCACGCATTGAGGACGTCTCAGTGGTAGCCGTGTATGGTGAAGTGGGAAAGCTCACTGCCGATGTTTCCGTGAAGGGCGGCGTGCCCACCGCGGTCAAGGAAGGCTATGAAGTCATGCCGGGCTGGTACGTGGACTCGATTACTTCGCAAAGAGTGAACTTCACCCGAGGCAAGAAGAAGGCCAAGGGGGTCACACGTCATGTCGTCTACTTGTCCGAGCCCGCAACGGTCGCAACCACGCAATCGCGCGGCATCGCACCTCCAACTGGCTTCGGCTCTTCCTTGCCGCCTATCATCGCACCGACCCCGACGCAAGTCAGTCCCTTGGCGCAGGCTTTGACGAACATGGCAGCTGGCGCTGCCAAGCGCTAAGCGGCACGAGAGCACGCTGATGAACGCCATTGCGAACCTCCTTGGCTTTGGGCCAAAGAAGCCGGTTGTAGTCGCGCCGGTGGCCAAGCGAAAAGTCGCGGCGAAGCAAGCCGCGCAGCCCGCTGCCGAGCAGCATAAGTGGGTACGCAGTTTTGCCGAGATTCCTACGTATCGTTGTATCCATACGGGGAGGAAGAGCGATTTGGCAAAAGGCGTCACAGACGACTTTCGGCGCGGCTGTATCGCCTTGGGTAACGAGAAGTCTGCAAACTTCTACGTCGATCCACGCTTCCACGAAGGCCGAAAGTCGTTGGTTCGCTCCATGGCGGCGCAGCTCAAAGCTATCGGCATCCGGATCGACGGTTACTACTACGCTCCGGAGGAGTTAATCGCTCAGCTGTATGCGACCGAATCCACACTGGATACGAGCAACGGCGTCCTTACGGAAGGGCTGACGTCCGCAGAGATCTTCTGGAACGAGATGATCGACCAGGGGCTGGAGCTAGGCGCGACAGACCTGCACGTTCTGCTCGAGGAGGCAAACCGGACTGGATCCTTGCTGTACCGGGTGAACGGAGATTTGATACCCCCACGATCCGCGGACAAGGGCATCCATCCGATTGACACGGTGAAGGATGCTGTGGCGTTCGCCTACAACAAGTTGCATGCCGACAAGACCAATAACGATGCGGGCTTTAGCACCGAAATCGATCTTGAATGCATGGTGCCGTATGACAACGGCAAAGAAGCCTTCAACATCCGCTATACGGGCACGCCGAATTTCGGTGGGTTCACCGTCTACTTGCGCTATCTGTTCTCCAAGACCACCGACTGGTCTTCACCGCAAGGCGCTGGCTATTCGGATGACCAGGCGGCCCTGTTGTTCTCTGCGATGCGTGCGCGCAAGGGGGCGGTGAGCTTTTCTGGCATCACCGGATCCGGAAAGTCCACGACTGCCAAATACTTCTTGGAGCAGGTCGATCAACTGAACGGACACCGTCTAAACATCATCACTGTCGAGCACCCTGTGGAATACAAGATTCACGGGGCCCGCCAGAAGACCATTCAGGAAACGACCCCGGATGCGTGGCGAGACGTGCAACGGCGGCTGGTCCGTGAAGATCCGGATGCGGTATTCATCGGTGAAGTACGGTGCGTTGAGTCAGGCCAGACGGCGAAGATCATGAACGAAACAGGGCACCTCACCCTGTTCACAGTGCATGCAGACTCCGTGCTCGGTGTCTTCAATCGTTTGGTTGATCCGACGATTGGGTTCACTCTGGGAACGCTGACTATGCCGAATTTCTGGAACTTGATCGTGTATCAAGCGCTGGTGCCAACCCTCTGCAAAGACTGCAAGCAGCCCGTGGACGAACAGTTGCCTGACCTCGCGCGGTTTCTGCAGGATCGGTTCAGCCTCGATACCACTCAAATGCGCGTGCGCAACGAGCATGGGTGCGACAAATGTAATCACACAGGAGTCGCAGGTGTCGAAGTGGTGGCGGAGATGCTGCAGCCGACCCGGGCAATTCTGGAAAAGATCCGCAAAGGGGACATCTTCGACGCGGAACGGATCTGGCGTAGCTCTTGGGACGGGCGCTTTGACTCGCCAAACATGACAGGGAAGACCGTATTCCAGCATGCCCTGTACAAGGCGTACCTCGGACGCATTGATCCGCGGACGGTAGAAACCTTCGAAACGTTCGACCGGTTCGAGATCATTTGAGAAGCACCATGGCACTCCAAGAACTTATCGATGAGATCAAGTATCGCGCCGCGGTGCGCGCGTTCCGCAAGACTAGGGAGAAGTTCTATGACTCCCTGGCGGAATCCATTGCGGACGGGGAGGCTATGGCCAGATACTTCAGCGCCTTGGCCGCACGCGCCGCGGCACAGAAGGATCCACTCGCCGTGTTGTACAGGCAATGGCTGCGGCGAATGGACATGCCAGGCGCAGAAGGTGGTCGACTTTCCCACGTGTTGAAGGGATGTGCCCCCGAGATGGATCTGATGATTATCTCAGCACAAGACCTCACGTTGCACCGCTTGCCTGAGACGCTTCGGTTCCTCGCGGTCACGATCAAGTCACAACGAAAGCTGAACAACGTACTGATCAAAGCAGTCACTGTGCCAGTCATTGCGCTTGCCATCACCGTTGTCTTCATGGTTGTCCTCTCGTTGCTTGTGGTGCCGGTGTTCTCACTCATCGCCCCGCCTGAGAAGTGGGGGACCGCCGGCTACTCCCTGTACCTCATCTCGTACGCAGTCACCCATTACGGGATCTTAATCGCGGCCTTGGTTGCTGTGGGGGTGTGGGCGTATGTCTGGTCCATCCGAAACTGGACAGGCCCCTATCGGGTGAAGGCAGACCGATTGGTCTTCTACCGTGTGTTCCGTGACTATTACGCAGCCCAGTTTCTGGTTGCTGTCGCGTCGATGCTGGCGGCAGGCGTCGGCATCGACGCGACCCTTGATGAACTGAAGAAGCGTTCCAGTCCGTGGTTGCGGTGGCACATCAGGAAGATCGCTAAAAACCGTCTAAGAGCCTCGCGCTCGCATGGCGAGGCCTTCAACACTGGCGTCCTTGCGCAGCCCATTGCCAACCGGCTCATCGACAGTAGCCGTCGTAGCAGCGATTTCCCTGCCGTCATGAAGCGGATAGGCATCGAGGGGATGGACGAAACCCGGCAACAAGTCGAGGAAAGCGCATACAGGCTGAATATCACGATGATCCTGATCATGGGGGTAGTCGTGGGCTATCTCATCCTCGGCACGATGCGCACTGGGCAGGATCTCTCCAGTGCAATGAAGAGCCAACTCAATCACCAGCAGCACCGCCGCTAAGCGGCGAAACGTACTTTCCAACGAAAAGGAGCACTCTCATGAATCAATCGCGCACTTTCCGCAAAATCAACGCTCGTAGCATTCGCAAGCAGCAGGGCGGTTTCACCCTGGTGGAGCTGCTGATTGCTGCCGTGCTGCTGGCTCTCGGTATTGCCGGCATCTATAAGGGTGTCTCGGACTACATGTCCAACGACCGCGCGAATCGCGAGATGAAGGAGTTGCCGGCCATCATTACTGCGATCCAGCAGAAATACGCGCAGCGACAGAACTACGCCGGCGCAACCACGGCAGGCTTGATTAACCTGGGTGTTTTTCCGCAGTCCTGGGTCGTCGGCGCCACGGTTCAAAACCGCTGGGGCGGTACCGTTACCGTTGGTACTGCGACTCTCGTGTCGGCAAACGATGCCCTGACGCTGTCCTTCACGCAGGTTCCCCAGGCGGAATGCGCGGACGTCATCCCTGGCGTGGAGCAGAACGTGCGCGTTGTCACGGTGGGCGGCACTTCGGTAAAGGCAAACAACGCGCAGACCGACATGACGGCGCTTGGCACGGCCTGTGCAGCTGGCGGTGTGGCAAATACCGTCGTCTACACCATCGGCAAGGCATAAGCCGGGCTGAAAACGGATCAGGAGAACGGACGGTGATGAACGGCGACTTCCCCATCGATGACATGCTGTGGCTTGAGGCTTCTAGCTTTCGTGACTGGCATGTGGATCTCGATGACATCGAGAAGACTGTGGTATTTCGTCCCTTGCGGGATGGTGAGGCAACGGCGCAGTCCATCCCGTCCCGGGTTCCGCAGTCGATGCTCCCGGTGCGCGACGCTATCGCGCAAGTCCTTAAGCAAAAAGTCGGCGATAGCACCGTAAAGAGTCTGTCTTTTCCTGTCGGTCGGCTCTTCTTCCGAGGCGAACGGATTCGACCAGGTCGATATGCACTCCGGCTTTCGCCGAAAGTGGTCCAGAATCTTGGGGAGCTGAAGCTGGGGGCCGAGGCATCGCAGCTCCTCCTGGACGAGGACTTCCGCAAAGGCGGTCTGATCCTGGTTGCCGGCGACACAGGGTCTGGCAAGACAACGACGGCCTACGCAACGGTCAAGGAACGGCTGGCGCGCTACGGTGGCTATTGCCTGACTGTCGAAAGTCCTGTCGAGAAGGAGTTGGAGGGCTTTCATGGTGACGGCTACTGCGAACAGGTGGACGCGACAAACACTGGCTTCAAGTCCGAGGTGGCCAGCGCGATGCGCAAGTTCCCGGCTGAGACTCGTTCGATGTTCTTCTTCGGCGAAGTGCTTGATGAAGAGGCGGCAGCCGAGTTAGCACGACTGATCGGGCGCGGCCATCTCGTCATCACAACCATTCATTCGGCCACGATGGAACAGGCCATTGAGATGCTGATCGCATTCGCCGAGCGCGGCGGCGAAACCTACGCGCGCAGCCTTATTGGGCAAAACCTGCGCGCTGTGGTCCATCAGAAGCTGGAGAATCAGCGTGCGATGGTGCGATGCCTGCGTGTCACGCAGGAGGTGGCAAACATCATCTCGGATTCTGCGGCGGATCTGAAAACGCTCGCGACGGCAATCGATCAACAGCGACGCCAGGCAAGCACTCAACTGCTTGGGCGGGCCGCATTTCAATCCCAGATGCGCCCGTAAGGGACCACTATGCACCGAATCAGACTGCACCGTCGTTCGAAAACCCGCAAAGGCCAGGGTGGCTTCACGATTGTCGAGATGCTGATCGCATCGACGTTGCTGGCAATTGGTCTGTCTGCAGGTATGTGGGCAGCGCGTCAAGATGCGCTGGCTAACGCGTTCGAGGCTCAGGGCGAGACCCTGAAGGCTATCGGCAACGCGGGCGGCAACGAGTACATCCTGCGTTACTACAACGAGCTGCAGAAGGCTGCGCCAAGCATTCCAGGCGTGGCGGACCCATATCAGCCCACGATGGCGGAGTTGAAAGCCATTGGTCTGCCGATTCAGAATTTCGCAGACACGGGCTGGACCAACCTGCCATACCGCTTTCGCTTCCAGCGCGTGCCATCCGGCTGTACGCCACCGGCTTGCGATGTGAACGGTCTCGTCTACCTGGCCGGTCCATTGACGGACCCCGCGACCGGTGGTGTATACGGTCGAGGCCTCGGCGAAGCGATTTCGGCTATCGGCGGCGATGGCGGCTTCTCGGACGATCTCAGCCCAGGTACGATTTCTGGGTTCGGAGGCCAGTGGAATCAAGCCAATCCCATGGGCTCCCAGGTCGGGACGCTGGCAATGCAGGTCGGCTACGCCACGCTGGGCTGGCAGCAATTCCTGCGGCGGGATGGTTCGCTGCCGATGATGGGCACGTTGAACATGCGAGATACCGCGGGTGCTCGTCACGACATCGCGAACGTCAACGCCCTCGATGCACAGTCTGCCAGCCTTCCCGGTTCCAGCAACGCCAACAGTATGCGTGTTGGTAGTACCTACTTTTATGGCGACACCCAGAACACGGCAGTTCGTTCCCAGCCTGGAGGCGGCTTCTATGTTCAGGACGTAAATGGCAACGCAGCGGATATCAAGTCGTCCAGGGATATCTACACGCGAGACGTATACGCGAACACCACACAGGCGAACGAAAGTTACGTGAACGGGTGGTTCCGCGCCCGCAATGACGGCGGTATCTATTGGGAGAAATGGGGAGGCGGCTGGTATATGAGCGACCCCAGCTGGATTCGTGCGTACAACGGCAAGAACATTTGGACGCCCGGTACACTTCAAGCGGACGGCAGCGTGAGTTCCGGATACATCTCGTCATGGGGGCGAGTTCGTTCGGGCGAGTATATGCAGATCGACGGGATCGCGAATGAAAATTGGGGTTGTGGCCCGAATGGGCTTGTCGGTCGGGATGGGCCGGGGGCGCTCCTGAGCTGCCAGAACGGTCTTTGGAAAAAGCTGGGAGGCAGCGACCCACCGGCTGGCTCCCTTTGCGGGGTTCAGTGGAACACTGGGGCACCTACTGTTTCATGCATGGGAATAGGCTGGGGCAGTGGCCCAATGGCATGTCCGGGGGGATGGGGAAGAACCGAGGTGCTGGTGGAGGGTGGCAACCATATGTATATGTGCGTTAAGTATTAGAGACCGATGCCGATAGAGACGAGAGTCGCACGGAGAAGCAACCGGGCGGCTCTTTTCTTGAGGGCGCGGTAAGCGTCAATTTGCATATGTCGTTCGTACTGTATCTGGCTCTTTTGTTGCGCAGGCGGATCTCCGCAGATACCGCATGCCACTTCTTCAATTCAGCATGGCTCTCGCGGAGTCATCGCCACCGGATTTTGCGACGGGCCTTCCCGGCAGTGCACGCCAAATCCAGCATTGCCAGGCCTTTCCACGCTGGTACCTCAGGAAACTTCCTCCTTGGCTACCGTAGCTTCATGAACAGTGGGTGCGTCGTGCTAAATGGTGCGGAGGTTCGCATCGGCGAGCATGTGCTTGTGGGACCCGGCGTAAAGTTCTGCACTGACACGCATCATGTCGACCCTCGCCTTCGGCACAACGAACCGCACTCGTTCAGCAGGCCAATCACGGTAGGCGATCATGCGTGGATCGGCGCTGGTGCTGTGATCTGTCCAGGCGTGGTCATCGGGCAGCATGCCGTCGTGGCTGCTGGCTCGGTAGTGACGCGAGACGTTCCGGCATTCTCTCTCGTGGCCGGCAGTCCCGCCGTCCAGAAACGGACGTGGTCAAGCGCAGAGCATTTCGCGCTGCATACTCCTCACCCCATGGCGCACCACGCGCCGACCGACGCGACGCCAAGCATGGGCTTGCGCGACGCAGCGTAGGCGCTTCCGAGGCGCCTTCTGTTGGGGCAATGCCGAATCGCGTTGGTATCGCCCAACTTTTTTCTTGCGCCATGGGTCACAAATTAATGGCCTATGCAGCGGAATAGCACAAAATCCGTTGCTGGCTAGGCAAAATCCGAGTCGGGCAATGTCAGAAACGACTTGATGCGGCCGCTACGTTACGTATCATTCCTTTGATACGCAACCAACTTGAGCCGCAACCATGCATCCACGAGCGACGGCTTTTGCCGTCCTTGCAGAGCTTCCGCATTGGCATGACATCGCTTGCCGATTCCCTAAATGGGCGGCAGAGGTAGAGCGCCGGCATGGTCCTGACTCCCTCCTTCAAGCTGCCGTTCGGGCCAGCCATTTTTCCCACGACGAAGTCGCTGTTCTTGCAAAAGAACTGAATAGCATCCCGCACCAAGGGCGCACTGCACGCGAGATCTGCGCAGAAAAGCTGCTGCTCGCGGTTCCTGCTCAGCTGACAGTCGTCGGGCAAGCGCAGTGGATCGAAGGCGAAAAGGAAAATGCACTTAACCGCCTGAACGCCATTCCGGCCCCAGGTCTTGGCCAGCAGGTGAGGCCAAAGTTGGCGAAGCAGATGCTACGGCCCGGTAACAGCGTGATGGCGCGCATGCCTGGTAACGGCGTAGTCATGATCTCTCGCACGGACCTGCAGGGGTACGAACAGGCAGTGCAGTTGCATGTGGACGCGCTGATAGCAAGGTCGTCGGGTTGCCGCGTTACTGGTCTGTTCGCGGTGGACTCGCACGCCGGCATCGCCGAGGTCAAGCTGAGTCCTCAAATGCTGGCAGAGATTGACCGCGTTCACGATCACTACTGGCAGTCACATATTGCGGTCAACCAGCTACCCAACCCAGCGAAAGACGAGTTGCAGGAACTCGCAGATCGCGCTGCGTTCCTCAAGCTGCTCGGCGACGCCGCGTATGCCGAATTCAAGGCCATCGAACCCGCACTTCGCTCGCATCTGGCTGAGCAGCGCTTGCGCAGCGCCAGTCTGCAACTGCGAGCCTTGACCGTCGAAGCATCGGAAGCCGGTGATCTGCGCTTCCTGATCGCCCGCAGCCCGCAGATCTCCAGCGTTCGAGAAGCCCTGCGACGTGACGTGGCGGAGATGCTCGATACCCGTTTGTCCTCGGTGACGTCCATTCGCGACGTGCCTGAAACAAAGCTACTTCCGGCAACGGAAATCACCCGAAAGCCTGCACGCAAGCCGGCTTCTTTTTAACTAGCACACAGGAGCAGGAAATGTCCATTCTCAACTCGTTCCAAGAGCAGACCGGTGCGCGTCGTCAGCTGCCCCCCACGGAGAATTTCTCCATGGAAGTCCAGGGCTACAAGCGTGACCCCGCGGGCAAGCCGTTCATCACCGGCATTCGCCAGGACACGGGCGAAGAGGTTTGCGTCTACCTGCGACCGTATACCGGCAAGACACCCCTGAAGGCGCCTCGTGCTGAGATCAAGGACTTCTATGCCAAGCCTGGCGAGATCTCGAGCGTCATCGACAGCCTGCCGAATGACGAGGTCCGCAAGAACGTCATGAAGGGCTATAAGGCCAAGACCGAGCCGGGCGGCACGATCATCGTGCAGCGCGCATTCACCGATGCCGAAGGCATGGTGCAGGCCGGGTGGCTGGTTTCGGCGTCGAAGTACGCCGGCCATACGGTCGTGCATCCCTCCGTCATGGCGCGCGTCGATCCGGTGATCTACCGTGACAACGCCCCGGCCTCGGCCACGGTCACGGTGATCAACCCGGCAATGGCGCAAGTCGTGAAGTCGGGGGAGCAGCTGCAGGGCGCAATTCTGTCGGCATTCGGCGGCAATGGCAATGAAGTGGGCGGTCGCAACGGTGTACTGATCCGCCTCAGCGACGGCCAGGTCAGCAAGGCCGTGGAAGTGGTAGTGCCGCGCATCAAGAATAAGGAGAGCGGTGAGTATTCGGATTTGCCGTTTGACGAAGCCACCGTCCGGTTCCTGCAGTCCTCGACTGGCAAGCAGATTTCCGGCTTCGCCGCGAACCCGGATCTGAATGTCGAAGTGATGCCGCTGGCCTCGCTGTCGATGGGCAGCCAGACCAAAGCCGGCTACGAGCAGAATGGCGGCAAGCTGGACGTTGCCAACCGCGCGTATCGTCTGGATCGCGAAGACCAAAGTGAAACCGGCTTTGCCGAGTCCTACCTGGTGCTGCATCGACTGCCCAACGATGCCAAGGTCTTCACCATGGCCGAGCCGCTGTCGAACAAGCCGCAGCTGTTCCATGCGCGCGACGTTGCCACGGCGAACTACGTTGGCCATAGCGTTACGGCGGAGGCGCGCGACCTGAGCGAAGGCACTCGTGCGGAGGCCGGCTTCGAGGATGAAGAGGACTTCGACCTGCACGACGTCGTGCCGGAGACGGCTGCCCCCACGCAGACCGCCTCGCGCATGCGCATGTAATACCAGGTTCGCCTTCTGGGCCGCCCGCGGGCGGCCTTTTTTCTGCATCAACTCCTGCTTTCCAAGACTATGTCCAGCTCCCCGACAATGCGTTGGCTTGATTTGTCCGCACACAACGCGCGTCTAGCGCTATATCAGGCGGACGACCGAACTACCCACCTCATCGTTGCCGGAGTTTCTTCGGGTTCGCAGCAGTGGCAGGAGTTGGAGGCGCTTGGTTTCGTGGCATCCGCCTCTGGCAAGACGCTGATCCGAGAGGGTGCTGATCTGAACAGTCGCGCGCTTCGCCAGATCTTCCCGCGCGCGGCTATCGCGGACATGGAAGTGTCGCGGGTCTGGATCAAGGCGAAGGCACAGACTGCCTCGCAGAAGTCCACGCGACACGATGCTGAGCCGAGAAAGCGCCGCGCCGACAGTGACGTACTTCAACTCGGCGTCAATCATGCTGGACACCCCGTTTTCGAAGACAAATCCGGTCGGTTCTATCGGTATCAAGGTTCCCAGGTCTATGAGGACCGCTGCTATATCGCAGCCGGCGCAACCGCAAACGAACGCAGTGCCCGCGGTGCTGAGTGGCTGCGTGCCGATGACGACACCGGCCTGCAGTTCTGCGCAGACGGATTTATTCAGGAGATGCTCGGCGGTCGGAACATGCGACAAGCGGATCTGCGGCTGTTTGCGCAAGCAGCATTCGGCGCTGAGAAGCCGCTAGCTGCGTCCGATACCCGGCTACGCCAGGCACAAGAAGCCATTGAAGCCGCCATGCAGCGCGAACTCACTCGCACTGCAGACTCTGCCACCGATGAGGCCTTCGCTCACGCAGTTTCCCTGAGCGACAAGCAGCCGGTCTTCACATTCCGCACGTCCACCAGTGTCGAGAATCAGCAATACTCCACACCGTTGCCGATGTCGGTAGCGGCGCAGAGGATTCTGGCGCCCACATCGGGCGAAACGGTCCTGGAGCCGACCATCGGCAACGCAAGCCTGGTCGCTCTCTTTCCCGCGGACGTGGCTGTTACCGGCGTAGAGATCGATCCCAAGAGGGCGGAGCAGACCCGATTCGGTAGCGAGGTGAACGGCAAGCCGATCACCGTTATCGAGGGCGATTTCGTCGGCATTGGCCAGCGCGGAGGCAAGGACTATGACCGAGTGATCGCGAACCCGCCTTTCGGCGGCTTGCAGCAGTCTGTCGTAGTCGAGGATCTGCGCTGTACCCGCATCGACCACCTCATCGCAATCAAGGCGCTGCAACGGCGCAGGGCGGACGGCCGGGGGGTATTCATCATCGCCGCGGACCGCGAGAGTCTTGTGCACCCCGGCAAGATTGCTGGGGGCAGCAAGGCGTTCTTCGCGTGGCTGTCCGACCATTACGAGCTGGAGGACGTAGTTGAGCTGAACGGTGCCCTATATCGGAAGCAGGGGTCGGAGTACCCCGTGCGCATGGTCACGGTGGGACGTCGGCGTACCGACGCTGAGGCCTCGGAGGCGCTGCGGACCAAGGAGTACCGCCTTGGTGACACGCTGCCGGTGCTCCATACGTGGGATTCGTTGTGGTCCCATGCAAAGGTACTTTCCGACCGTCTGTCCCAAAAGGCTGCCGACTTATCGCAACTCGCTGGCGCGGAGCCGGTCGATAACGACGCTACGGACGCCCACCAGGTGGAATCCGAGGACGTCGAAGCCGAAGCGCTCCCGGCACAGGCCATTGACCTGACCAGCGACGATGGGACGAAGCCGGATGAAGCTGCAGAGGAGACCGCGCACTCGCCGAAGGAAGAGAACGAGTACCAGGCCCCGTACGTGCCCGCGTCCCAGATCAGCGAGCCCACCGCAATGACGCCGCGAAACTTGCTTGAACCGGTGCGTAAGGCGTTGGCAAAGCTAACCGATGAAATCGGCGAGAGCGTCGACAGCTATGTCGCTCGGAAACTCGACTTCACGCCGGAAGATCTCGAAATTGCGTTCACTGCAGAACAAGTAGACGCCATCGCGCTGGCAATCAAGCGTAGCGAAGAAGGGCGCGGCTTCATTCTTGGGGACCAGACGGGCCAAGGAAAGGGGCGCGTACTGGCTGGCATTGCGCGCTATGCCGTACTCAACGGGAAGGCCGTTACGTTCTGCACGGAGAAGGCGAACCTCTTCTCGGACTTCTGGCGCGACCTGAAAGACATCGGCACCGAAGATCTGTTCCGTCCGATGATCCTGAATGCGGACGAGCCCATCCGCAACATGGATACCAACAAAGTCGAGATCAAAGCGACGAAGGCCGGCGAACTGCAGCGCATCATGGACGCCAAGCTGTCAGTGCGCGACGCCGGCTACAACATCATGTTCGCTACCTACTCGCAGTTCAACCGCGAGGCAATAAAGAGCAAGAAGGCAGACTGGATCTCGGATGGCGTCAAGGGCAGCGTCATGATCCTGGACGAGTCCCACGTTGCCGCGGGCGATTCGAACATCTCCGACAACATTGCGCGCGCAGCTGAGTATTGCGACGCCGCCATCTACTCAAGCGCGACGTATGCCAAGGGTGCCAAAAACATGCGCGCGTACCGCAAGGTTTTCCCCGAAAGCGTACAGGTGGAAAGTCTCGCGGATACCCTGGCAGTCGGTGGGGAGCCTCTGCAGGAAGTGCTGTCAGCGATGCTGGCGGAGGAGGGCGTTTTCATCCGTCGCGAACACGACTTGTCCAAGTTGGAATTCCGCACCGTGGTCGCGAGCAAGAATGCCGCCGACTATGAATCGTGGGCCGATTCTCTGAGCGCCGCTCTGCGCGAAATGGCTTACTTCTCCGGTGACGTAACCCGGATCACGAAGCGGATGAACAAGGCCATCAAGAAGGAGTTGGAGAAGCTGCCGGAAGCCGCCCGGAAGGGGAACCGCATGGGTGTTTCCTACCAGAGCTTCGGCTCGCGCCTCTACAACATCCTGCGGCAGTTCAGCCTTGCGATCAAGGTTGACGATGCGGCTGAGGCCGCGGCGAACGCGCTGCGCGAAGGCCGCAAACCGGTGCTGGTAGTCGAACAGACGTTCGAAGCCTTGCTCAAAGAAGCGCTGCAGCAGAACGACTCCCCTGATCCGGACAGTACGGATGCCAGCATGATGGGGATCGGCGGTGATGGAACGACCATCCAGCGTGTGACTTTCCGGGACGTGATGCGACGGGTGGCCGCAAAGCTCGAATACATCTACGTGCGCGACGACTATGGCGTTGGGCACTACGAGCACGTCCTCCAGCAGGCGGAGACTGACGAAGAACGGGAGGCTATCGAGGAAATGCTCGCATCGATGCGCGCACGCATTGATGACTTACCCGATTTGCCTGTTTCACCGTTGGATACGGTGCGGGAACGCATCCAGGCGCTCGGCTACTCGGCTGGCGAGATCTCCGGGCGCAGCTTTGAGACCCGGGTAGACCCGAGTGATCGTAACAGGATGATTGTCACTGTCCGTCCGGACGAGCGACTGCGCACGATCCAAGAGTTCAACAACGGCACCAGGGACGCTGTTGCCATTACCCGAGCCGGGGCGACAGGACTCTCGCTTCATGCCAGCGAGAAATTCGCGGACCAACGACAGCGCGAAATGATCGAGTTGCAGATCGCAAACAATGTCGCAGAACGTGTCCAGTTTTTTGGGCGCGTGAACCGCCGCGGTCAGGTATGCGATCCGATCATCACGACACTTGTGTCGCCGCTTCCTTCGGAGGCGCGGACACTCGCCATGCAGAACGCCAAGCTGCGTAAGCTGTCGGCCAACACGCAGTCGAACCGTAACAACCAGGCGGAGATGCGGGACGTACCGGACATCCTGAACAA
The DNA here is from genome assembly GCF_003402535.2 of Cupriavidus sp. P-10. Taxonomy (NCBI): domain Bacteria; kingdom Pseudomonadati; phylum Pseudomonadota; class Betaproteobacteria; order Burkholderiales; family Burkholderiaceae; genus Cupriavidus; species Cupriavidus sp. P-10. Next base: position 335,261 of record NZ_AP025174.1, on the reverse strand, counting down.
GGTCGGCAATGAGATCTGCAAGCGATACCTGATGGAGAATCCGGATATTGCGGCGCTGCTCGATATTGATCCTGAGGAGGAGACACCGAGCGACGATGAAGCGTACTTCGCGAACAAGCTAACTGGCCGGATTGCGCTATTGCCGGTGGCGAAGCAGCGACAGGCGTATGCAGATCTATCACGCGGCTACGCGGAAACGCTGCAGGAGATGGCGGCGAAAGGGATCAATCCATTCCAGACGTCGGTGTATGACTGGGGCGCACGCATTGTCGAGAAAACCGTCTTCCGCCCAGGCACAGAGTCGGGCTCGGTGTTCGACCGTCCGACCTACTGCGCGCGCGTCGAGTGGGAAGAGGAGGTCATTCCGCTGAGTGCCGAGGTCATGCGTGCGGCTGTCGCGCGGAGCCGCCAGCATCTCGTGGAGAACGACGGTCGATTCGAACTGAAGGAGAACCAGTATGCCGTCAGCGAGGCGCATCGCTGGGCACTAGCGCCCGAGAAGCTCATGGCCGACGTGAATGCTGCGTTCGACCATGTGCAGAAGCGAGCGTTGCGCTCGATGACGGAGTTTGAGTCGGTTCAGGCCGCGCTGCAGGCCAGCGAGTCCAATCCGATCAAGTTCTCGCAACTGCGGCGAGACTGGATGCGGGAGAACCTGCCGCGCGTGATGCCAGGCCGCCTGATCCGCTTCACTGGGGAGGAAGACGAGGCGCGTGAAGGCATGGTCATGCACTTCGATCCCCCTGAAGAGAAGGAAGCCGCGCATCTGCTCGGCCAGTATGACGTGAAGGTGGTTGTGCCGGGTTCGGCCACGGCTATCACGCTGACGCTGAACCAGCTGTTTGGGGACCCAATGTATACGCCCCTGGCTCAACTCGCGCCTGGACAGAATGATCCATTCCCTGCGTTTGACGAAGCAAAGCCGGGGCGCATTCTGTTCAGCCGGTATGTGCTCATGGGCAACATGTTCGCCGCAGCCCAGTTCGCAGCACAGAACCGCTTCGGCAACGCCGGCATCTTCGTGGACGATAAGGGCGAGCGCCATCGTGCCGTGATCATGTATGGCCGCGTTACGCGCGAGGACCTGGAGAGCCAACCCTTGGCGCTCTCGAAGAGCCAGGCTGCGGCAATCGTGGAGCGGGCCAGCGCGGAAGGTGTCAATGTCCTTCTCGTCGGTGATCCCGCATTGGAGCCGAAGAATGGGGTGCAACTCGTCTTTAATGGGAAAGATCCAGAGCGCTTCCAGCTGGTCGCACCCGGTACGAAGACGGCTGGGGGAAGCATCTACACCAATACGGCCCTCACCGCCCTGACTGGGGACTTCGGGGGAAATAGGACCTGGATGGCTGTCGACGTCCCGCTCTACAAGCTGGAGCCGGTGATCGAAGCGCTGACTGGACCCTGCGGGCAGGCCCTGTATGTCGCTGCCGGCAAAGCCAAGCGGCTCTTGCCGCAGCACGGCGCAGACGCCGCCTGGAGCGAAGAGCACGCCGAAGGCGCGCCCTCGAGGCCGAAAATGGCCGCATGATGTTGCGTACTATGATAGCGATACGGAACAATAGCGCCTAGCCAACATTAAGAGACCACGATGAATAGGAAAACTGAACTGATCCACGAGATCGCCGGATGGTCGGATGCTGACTGGGAGGAGGTCGTTGCGCACAGCCCAGTGCTGGAACAGCGGCTGCGTCGCGCGCTGAGCGGGCAGGGGACCGGTAGTGGTCAAGCCACATACTCTGACCTGGTGGGCGCCCTCCGCGACATGGAGGTTGCCAATGACAAAGGCCACGACCTGCCGTGGGGAACCGTCCGGCAAGCTTTACGCAGCGTTGACGCCAAAGCAGCGAACCCGCTTGATCAGCTGGAGGGCGGGCAGCTCGAAGCACTGTCTCGGTTTCGAGATGAAGCCGGCACGAGATGGAAGTCCAAGCTCCTTGCCGGATGGGTACGCGCCGCACATCCCGGCCATCTGCAGGCGATCCGGAACCAGCTTGGGCCTGAGTGGTTGGCCACCGTGAAGGACGACCATTTCCTCCAGGTGCAAAGGCGAGTCGACAGCAGTCCGAACCACGCGAACGATACGGCGCAAGCGCCCCGTCCGCGCATGTAAAGGATGCCCATGAAGATCACTGAGACCTACAAGAGTATCGCGGCCCTAATCGGGATTCCGCTCGCAGAAATGGGTACGCACGCGCAGGCGTGGCTGCAGCCTGGCGTATTCGCTCAGATGCGCCTCAAGAGTGGCGAGCCCGAAATGAGTTGGTCGATGTATGAGGACGACGCCGAAGGGGCCACATTCCACGGCGTGGCGCGCGTGGATGCCGAGGCCGAAGAGGTGGTGTTCCGCGACGAAGACGTGCACACCAACTTTCTGCAATTCTGCGAGGCAGTCCGGCTGCTTGCAGCGAAGCAGGGATGACTGCCATGCGCGTCTATCTGACCGAGAAGCCCGATGTCGCCAAGCATGTTGCGGAGTTCTTTGGCTACGAGCGGCGCGAATCCGGGGCCTACTGGCTCAAGAACGGTGATGCCGTGACGTGGATGATCGGCGACATGTTCGATCAGGGTAAGCCGGAGGACTATATGAGCGAGTCTCAGAAGGCGCTCCGCGGCTTTGCGCAACTGCCTATTCTGCCGGAGGCCTTCAAGGACTTTCCTGACGCGCAGAAGCGCGATCAGTTGCGACACGTCACCACCCTGCTGAAGCGAGCCGACGTCGTCGTCAACGCGGGCGATATCGACCGGCAGGGGCAGTACATCGCCGACAAGACGATTCGCTACGCCGGTGTTGACCCCAGTGGGAGTGGCAAGCCTGTTGAGCGAGTTCTGATCAAAGCGCTCAATCACGCGTCACTGGCCGGGGCATTCGCGCACAACGCCGTTCGGAACAATGGCGAGAGTCAGTTCGTCCTGCAGCGCCAGGCGGGCGATTCGCGCGCCAAGGCGGATTGGCTGGTTGGCATGAACGGCTCGCGGGCCGTGCGCGCAGCTGTCAATGCCAGCCTGAAAAAGTCACTTTCGGTGGGGCGTGTTCAGACGCCGACCCTCGCACTAGTCGTGCGGCGGGAGATGGAGATCCGAAACTTCAAGCCGGTGGCGTACTACGTGCCTGAAATTGCGCTTCCGGACGGTCGGGTCCTCATCTGGTCAAGCCGCAAGGAAGGGGGCGACATGCGCGGCATTGACGGGGAGGGGCGCATCATCGATAGGTCAGTGGCGGAAGCCATTGTCAGCGCGATCCAGGCGAGCCTGGACGGCGTCGTCAGCCGCTACGACTCAATTGAAAAGGAGCAGGCTCCGCCATTGCCTTTCAACCTGGCGAAGCTACAGTCGGAAATGTCCGCGAAGCATGGCATGTCGGCCAAGGAAACATCCACCGCCACGCAGTCCCTCTACCAGAATCACAAGATGGTGTCGTACGTGGGCACCGACTGCCAGTACCTGCCGGAGTCCATGCACGTCGAAGCCCCCGCTGTCCTGAAGGGGATTTCCCAGATCTACACGAAGCTGGCCAGCGGCAGCAGTCCCAGCATCAAGTACGCATGCTGGAACGACGCCAAGGTGTCCGCGCACCACGCGATTATCCCGACAGGTGAGATCGCATCCGGTCTATCCAAGCAGGAGCAGCAGGTCTTCGACGCGGTCGCCCGCCGCTACATGGCCCAGTTCTACCCGAAGCACAAGTTCATCGACAACAAGCTGGAAGCCGAGTACGGCTCGGACGTTTTCGCCTCATCTTGGAAGCAAGCGACGGTGCAAGGCTGGAAAGCCGTTGACGAGCCGCACGATGAAGACGCCAAGGCGGAGGACTCGCCAGCAGATCGCGCGACTTCGCGCATGCGCAATACCTGAGGCCAAGTCCATGGCGCAGCCGATCCAGATCCACTCGATTCACCGCGGCACGCATCACGGCCAGGACGACTACACGGTAGTCGCAAGTATCGGCGATGTGCGTGTCGGCCATCTTGACTACTCCTGTTATCAGGGCGTTCCGAGCATCGCATTCATCGAAGTGTCTCCCGATCATCGACGGCGCGGGATTGCGACGGCACTTGCACAAGCACTGCAAGCGGCGCACCCACAGCAGGAAATCGAGTTTGGGATGCTCACTGCAGATGGGGCGGCCTGGCGGCACTCCCTCCCAATGGTTGCGATCCCCGATAAAGTTGTCGCCGAGGCTAATGCGGAGCTGGAGCTTGCCAGGCGGGAGCGCGAAGCGCTGCTCAGCAAGGTCAAGCTAGGTGAGCGCGCCAATTTCGACCGCATTAATGTTCTGCACGACCGCATCGATGAGATCGAGCAGGAAGTGTTTGGTAAGAGCGCCGTCAAGCAGCTCATTGCAATCACCAATGACGAATCGAACATGGAAAACAAGGAAGCCATGACGCGCGGCGATATGTTGCAAGCAGCGGCACTCCAGTTGGAGCCGCTTCGTGCGAAGCTGTTCACCGCCCACTTGGATGCCAGTTTCGAACAGCCCGGAGAGCGGGTGCAGCTCGAGCGGCATTTCAACGCAGAGGCGGGTTACTCAGACGATGACGTTGCGCGCATCCGGTCCTTGAAAGTTGGCGAGTCATGGACATGCCCCGACTACGGCCCATCCCACACCGTCACCCGTCTGCCCGACGCGGAGATCCCAGAGGATAAGTCGGAATACATCCGCAAGTACCTTTGGCCGATTACTCCGGGCGATGCCAAGGAAGCGCAGCATGTACTCGACGGCTTCGAGTCGCGAGCCCGAGTGGAAGCCGGCATTGTGCGTTGGCTCAGTAATCGGCAGGTGCCTCCTCAGCCCGTCCTCGATCTATGGAAGTTCGCAGGCAAGCCTTTCGAGATTGAAAGGAGCGCAAAGGCCCGCGACACCGAGATCTCAGATTTCCTCGCCCAGTATCGCGCCATTAACGCAGGGCGCAAGCCGTCCCAAGAGCAATTCTCCGAGATGCGGTCCGTCTTCGGTCAGGCTGCGCAGCCGATGAACGTTGTTACGGGCGATCAGTACGACCTGGAGCGCGAGCAGATAGTCCAGCGACCCCGGATGAAGCCTTAATTACAGTAACTCCAGGCGCGCAGCGCGCCATCAACTGGAAATCAAGCATGTTCAAGACAAAGAAGGATAAGCTGTTCGAGGCGGCAATCGAAGGCGACCGTGACGAGATTCTCCGGATCATGGAGGAGGGCGGGTTCGATGCGAACGTCAAAAGTTCACTCTGGCGCGGCACGCCGATCCTGGCCTATGCCATCCTGAATCAGGACCATGTTCTGGCTCAGCATCTCATCGATAAGGGGGCCAACGTTCGGGCGGTGGTAGATGGCATGCCGTTGCTCCATATGGCAAAGGATGCGAAGAGCGTCCATATGCTGATCGAGGGCGGCGCTACGGTGATGGCTCGCATGGAGAAGGAATACCCGGGCCTGTCCAAGGGAGCAACAGCGCTGCACAAGGCTGCTCTGAACGACAACCACGAGGTTCTCAAGGCGCTCATCGATTTCGGGGCAGAGATCGATGCTCGCGACTCCTATGGGCACACACCGCTGCATTTTGCGGCGAGCAGGAGCATCCTGAACTCGAAGGCCCTAGTAATGGCTGGTGCTGATCCGGATGCAGAGAGCAAGAGCGGGGTGACGCCATCCGCTCTGATCATGCGAACGTTCGGTTTCGCCAAGTCGGCGGATGCTTGGCTGCGCGAGCGGGCCGCGGCGCTCACTACATCGGCGCTGGCGCGCTTCCGAGCCGGTGGGGATGGTGTCGAGCATGCCACCCACTCCAAGCCATCGGCTCCCCGCATGTGAACCTGGTGAAACCGATGAAAACTAGTTCTATTACCGATGATATCGCCAGCGCCGACGCGCGCCTCAAAGACGCGGGCTTGCCCACATACTCCCAGCTGGCAGGGGCACTGCAAGCTCTGATGAATTACACGGGGGGCTGGGATAAGGATCTCGCTCATCCCTGCGGCAAGGCGGCGCGGGTGCTTTCCCGCCTGGCTGACAACGGAAGTATTCCCGAACAGCTGGAATCGGTTGAGTACACGTCGGCGATGGGAGGGGCAGCGCAACGCTACATTGAAGAGTGCTGCCGGCTGTCGGACGGCCGCTACGCCATCATGCCGCCCTCAATGCCCGGGTCGTTTCGATGGGAAACCCTGTTTGAACGAATGATGGACGCTTCCCCGGGAAGCGCGGTCGCGGTCAGCGAGTCTCTGGACAGCACGCCGGTCATTGACCTGAAACATGTCTCGTATGACCGTATTCTGGACACATACAGCAAAGCCTATCCTGACCTGCCACCCGAAGTCATGGCCAATGACATCGTCGGCCACGTCTGCGAGTTGGTTGAACGCAGTGCCGCGCACGAGGATCGTCATGCCGGCGAGAAGCTCGAGCGTAAGTTGGTCGACGTACATCCGCTGCCCAACGAGGAGGCCCTCGAAAAATGGGACGGCTTCAAGGATAGGGCCATTGAAGGTGGCTTTGGCAGTCAGCAAGAAAGGGTGGCGGGTCTGATTAAGGCCGGCGCAACCAAGGCCAAGCTAATCCAGTTCTGGCGGGAGACCAAGCATCTGAGCTGGCCGAATAGCTACGGGCAATCGCCTTGGGAGACAGCCTCGTCTGTGGGGGCGGCCTTGGATGCCGCCCTTCTGGGCGGAGCCCTCAGCGCTTACCACCGAGGACTGGTGTATGTCTTTGACCGCACCCAGGCGGCAGCAAGCGCCGGACTGGAGCAGGATGTAACGCAGAAAAATGACCAAAGGAGGCCTAAAATGTAAAGTAGGAGGCACGCTCCATTTAAGTTCTGCGAGCGTGCTTAGCCGGACGGGCCTATAATGAAACCCATAGGCGACATGGAGGTGCAAAATGGCTTCAAAGCTGGCCCAATTCGTTATGAGCAAGCAGTTCGATGACCTGTTTGCGCGTGGCGTGAAGAAAGCAGCGGAAGAGGCGCGAGCTGCCGGTCTACCACCGGCTGGCGACCAACGCGTCCTTAAGGCCAAGGCCCGTCGTGCGACTGTGGTGTATGAGGCCCCGCGCCCGACCACACCCAAACGCAAGACGCCGCGAGTTGCATGACAACAATCGACAAGACGCAGCAACAAGATCCCCCTTTTGAAACCACGGTCCTGTCTTTTGCAGGACCGAACGGTTCTGGCAAGACAACTGCCAGTCGCGAAGTCCTGGAGGCGTCAGGGCTTCCGCCCGAAGCCTACATCAACGCTGACGATATCGCGAAGACGCTCGAGAGCGAAATTGCGGACTATGACGAGCGGAATCGGAAGGCCGCGGCAATCGCCGAAGAGCGCCGACTTGCCGCCCTCGAAACCGGGGACTCGTTTGCATTCGAGACCGTCATGTCCACGCCGGAAAAGGTGGCTTTGCTCACCCAGGCAAAGGCCAAAGGATACGAAGTTCTCCTCGTATTTGTGGCCACCAATAATCCCGAGATCAATGTCGCGCGTGTAGCAAATCGCGTCAGCCTCGGCGGCCATGCCGTGAAACCTGACACCATCCGAGATCGCTACTGGCGGGCCTTGGAGCTACTGGCGTGTGCGGTCGAGCAAGCAGATATGGCTTTGGTGTACGACAACTCCTTGGATGACGTAAAGCCGGTAGTCGTCGCAAGGAAGGCGGACGAGCGATTGGAGATCGAGGACGCGGAAGACCGTGACGCAGACTGGATCCTCGATGCATTGGAGAGGCCTTGGCAAGCTCGCCTCAATTCCCGTTCTGTTCTGATGGACCTTGCGGTTGAACATGGGGCGGATCCCGAGGACGTTCAGCATTTGCTTCGCCCTGCTCTTGCCGAAAACGGAGCTGATTACATTGGCCTAGTGCTCGCTCACACTGACCACCATGTACTTCAGGTCGGCGCAAAAGGCCAATACATACTGCACGACCGCCAGCTGCTCGCGACTGACGTCATCAAGGATGGTGCCTGGCAGTGCCTTCAATATAGGTATTCGAAGGGCAAAATCGACCGGTCATCACTTCTCAACGTTGCGGCGCCTGAAGAGAGGGCCGGATCTCGCCCCAAGCCGTAAGGAAGCAAGTACCCGGCGAGGCCACCGTTACCGCTGCCAGCCGGCTTTACTCCCCTCGCCATCAAATCGTGGCAATTCATAATTCCGATGCCTGGCGAGTGAGCATGGTAAACACCATTTGGTTGGTCGAGCTGACGATTATGCCGGATTTTCCGCTGCTGGGTGCCCCGCGTAGGCAAGGTCACGACGCACGCGCAACCGTGCAGCAGCAACGGTGGCGAATGCAACAAGGAGATGGTCGGTTCCTATTGCGCGGTGCCACACCATCTATACGGATCTGTCAGGTTTAGCTCAGCCCCTGAACCGGTACGGCGTAGTAGACGTGACGTTGGGAATCGGAGTTCTCCGGACTGCGTTGTCCGGAAAATCAATGACTTAACAGCCAATTCCGTTGCCGCTCGCCCGCGCCCCGAAGCGGAAATGGCTGGACTGCCATCACGAGAAGCGCGAATTTAGCTGGACTGCAATGCAGGCTGCCACGAACTCCCAGTCAGGCTCGCACCCACACCAGCATGCGGCGAAACGTCGTTTGCCACCACGGCCTAGAGTCAAAGTCCTTCTTTGTCAAATAACTTAGTCGGCCCTCCAAAATTCACTTTCCCGGTTTGGAGGGCGTCACTTTGCGGGTGCTGACTCGCGCGCTATCGCATCAAGAACGCGCCGCGAGGTATCGATGGCAAGAGTCAGAGCAAACACATGCGGCAAAAAAGAAGGGCAAAAATGCCCCACGGGCAATGGCGCGCAGTAGCCAGCGGATGTTGAACCCCGCGGCACATAGCACCGCATGCAAGGCGTCTCCGCTTTCTCCTTTCAGCCAGCATCTGCGCATGCCGTGGTCCGCCTTGGTGTGTCCGATAATGGGTTCGACCGCCTGACGGCGTTTGAGCCATCGGCGCTGTCTTGCATCGAGAGACTTGGCTTTGCCGCGGTGGATGACTTTTACCGGTGCCACCTCCGCATCCACACCGCGGAACCCAAGGTCGACGATGGCCGTGTGCGGCCTTGGAGCGCCGGGCAACTCTTGCAGCAAGATGTTGGTCTGCTCGATCTGGGCCATCAGCGTATGGCCGTCATATGGGTTGCCAGGGAAGCTGCGGGCGCCCACGATCAGTCCCTGCTTGGCGGTGATCGCCAAGCTGACCTTCACGCCGAATTCATACGGCTGGCGAGCTTTCCCTTTTCCGATGCATTCGACCTCCGGTGTGTGCAGCGCGTACAACTTGCTCTTATCCTTGGGCTGCTGCCGGCAGATGCGCCAGGCACGCTGAAGCCAAAGACGCAGCCCCTCTTGTTGACTCTCTGGCAGCGCCGCCATCTTGCGCTCGATGTCGCGCAGCACACGGCCGAGCACGGTCCGCTGTCGTTTGAGCACGCGGCGCAGACGCCGGAATTGCTTCGCGTGCGCATAGCCGCCGGCACGGCGACGCAGGTGTTTGCCCTCACGCGCAAAGGTCTGTTTGAGCACCAGTCCAGCGCGTTGGGCAAGCATCACGACCTTCGCACGTGCCACTTCGAGCAGACGACTATCGGTCGGGTAGGCAACGGCCTTCTCCTGGACCGTCGTGTCGACGATGATGCGATCGAATTCGGCCGGCTTGACCGCCTTCATCTCTACCGCAGCCGCAATGGTCGCGGCCAGCAGTTCCTCGACGCCGGGTTCGCCCAGCGCCTGGCGAAATCGCACCAGATTGGTCGGCGAGCATGGCAGGCAGGCCTGGAAATATTCCTCACCGCAGAAGTACTGGAAGTACACGTCCTGTGCCCAGCGCTCACATACCGATTCGTCGCTCTCGTTATAGGCCTGCTTCAAGTACAACAGGCCTACCAGCAAACGAATAGGCAGACGCGAACGTCCCGCTGCACTCACACCCGCACCAGCCACTGCCAACGTCGGTCCGAACAGATCAGCATCCACAACCGTTTGACCATCGCGTGCCTTGCGCTCTAAAACAGGCGCCAGACTGACTTCAATCGCGTCCCATGGCATGCGTTTGGCCAAGACCGCCAGCGGGTGGCGCAGGTCGATCATGGCGTCCAGGCGGCTGCGAAAGAAGTCCGGTGTGCTCATCGATTAGCCTCGAAAACTTCCAGAAATCAAATCGAATCATATCGATTCCGGGAGTTCTGTGGTCCTCTCAGAAACCCCAATCCCTTGCCCGGCGCGGCTTCACGGGATTCTGCAGGGCCGACTACTTATGTTTGTCATCGTCCGTTGCCGACAGACGCATGCTACGCGCGCACTATCGAGTGCTAGTCAGACTAGGGATTTCATGGTTGCCCACTTCTTCCTTCACATGCTTCCAGCAGCCGCGCTACTACGTGAATTCGTTGGACTGCACCCTTTCGTTCAGCGCCATAGTCATTCGGGCTGCTTGGGATCCGCAGGCGTTACATGCGATGAGGCGAATACACCCTTTAGAAAAAGCCCCCCGAGAAGAAGCAGTGCTGCACAGCCGAGCAGCGCGTACTTCGTTGGCAAGTAGATGTGGTCAGAAAACTCGTTGCCAGGGATTTCTTCGTAGAAGTTGATGCGAAGGCAGACTAGCAGCAATCGAAGAAAAGACTCGTCGGCGCCCCAGCCTGCATGGCAAGCATTCTCAGAGAAGACAACTGACGTGAGCGCCATGATGATGGATACCGCGATCATCAGAGTACCAATTTTCTTATGCCTTTCCATCTCGTGTCTCTCCCTTGGATCTAACGGTACACCACCTAACTATTTCCGAAGCGCCAACCGCTTATGGTCATTCACTGCCAGAGGTTTCTCCGACACGATTTTTCCACCACTGATGACATGCCCATCCAATGCCAACTGTTGCGCCGACCTCAATAAACAGCTGTGCATACGCGGCGACACTTCCGGATAACCCCCTGAAAGCCAGGTGCGAGAGCGCGGCTAGAACCGTTAGGATCATAAGCGCCATTAGCCATGCAAGGAACGAGACCCAGCCTCTCCTTGTGAACCCGGCGTTCCAACCGCCCGCATACGTAGCTTGGCCAGCCCAAATGCCGATGAGCAAGGAAAGTCCCAAAGTTGCAAGTCCAAAGGAGGTTGTCAGTGATTCTGTTTCCTCTTCGTAGCTGTAGCGGCCACTCCCGTGCGTAATTGTCGTCGGTCCGTCCAAGTCAATAGACGTCGGCACCCCTAGCGCGGCGCCCGCTAACGTGAGCGCAACGCCGACCGCGATGACAACAACGAACCCTACGACCCACCCAAGAATTTTCCGCATATTGGCCCTAGCTGTTAGCCGCTGAAAGAAAGTCTAACTTATTCGCGTACGCCCCAGTCTGGCCACGTCAGCTTGTTCCCGTCTGCGACCCTTAACTGCCGGTGAACATGTAAGCCAACTGTGGCCGCTCTTGAGCGTTTACCGGTCGTCGGAGGCGACGACGCCAGTCGGCGTCGCCTCTCCACGGAACGGCTTTCGCTTAACCGGCCGAGCAGGTGGAATTCTCAGCCTTGTTCATATCGCCCGTTCGCAAGAGGGCTGTCAAGCCGGTGGATGCGGCCGTCAGCCCGCGCAGAGAGGGGTGCAAAAAGGGAAGGCAGTTCAGCTACACTGCCAGTCGTTGCGAATCTAGCTCGCCAGGTAATCTATAACCTCACCAAAATGAAAATCTTCGCTAAGGCTTCGTTATTAGCCATTGCCCTGCTGGTGGGCAATGCCGATGCCATGACATTCTCCGCTCCGAAGCATGAGGCGTATGACGCGCTGTCATGGATCAATCGCGGGGGCGGCGAAACGAGAATCTACGCGGACGGTGAGATTACCTCGTCCACGGCGATGGACTTTGAGCGGTTCGTCAAGGCAAACAATATAACCTCCGCGACCGTGCTGTTTAATTCCCCGGGCGGATCCCTGTTTGGTGGCATACAACTCGGCACCAAAATCCGCAGCCTCGGATTCGACACGGGCATCGCGACGTATTCGCAAGGCCAGATGGTTGAACGGGGATATTGTGCGAGCGCGTGCGCCTACGCGTTTGCGGGCGGTCGTGGGCGATACTTCTCAGGCAAGGAGACAAAGCTCGGGCTTCATCAGTTTTCGGCCAAAAGCACAACGATAGACAATGGCACGAGCCAGGAAACGAGCGGTCTCATCGTGGCATATCTACAGAATATGGGCGTCGATGCCTTGGCATTTTCGGCGTCAGCCTCAGTGCGTCCTGAGGACATTCTTTGGTTGACCGCGCATGTTGCGGCGAAGCTGCGATTCTCGAATAACGGGACACAGCCGGCAACCGCGGAGCTGAAACAGGCGCAAGGTGCAACCTATTTGAAAGTGGAGCAGGAGTATACAAACTGGAGTGCCCGTTTCCTGTTCACGTGCTTTGATGGAAAAATGGGGTTGGGCGGTGGGCTGGTCACCACTGAAGCGGATGCCAAAGGTAAATTCGAGTGGGCCACAAACTCGTATTTTACGTTCGACGGAACAGAGATTCAGCCTCAGAGAAAGGGGGCCACTGCGCAGGGGCTCCAGCGCAGGGAGTCCGTCGTGTGGGTACATCGGGAATTGCTATCCGCCGAAATGCGGACCTTGTTGTCATCCAAGACCATTACCGCCTGGATTGCCGCGGACGGGGCCGTGGGATACACGGCCGCAGTCGACATCAGCGGCGTCAAGGGAAAGATTCAGGACTACGCGAAGAACTGCTACACCGCCAGGCGGTGAGTAGTGGAGGACTGGCGGCGAAGGGCTCACTGCTGCGCGATGGAACGCACGATCTCGCCAAGCGGCTTCGTCGCCAGGAGAGCTCCCGAAAGGAAGATGGGACTTTTCCTCCCTGTTCAGAAGCCTCTAGCAGTGGCCCGGCTTTCTTGTCGCAGGTCAGCACAACGTCACCGAAGAGGATGCCGCCGCCACGGCTGCGTCCGCCTGGTTGCCGAATAGAACGGCGCCGCCTTCTTCCCATCCACCTCAGCGAATTGCATCGCCGCCCCTCCCAGTCGATGACTCAAACCAAGACCGCCGGGGCCTCGCTCCATAGCCTTTCAAGGTCAACGTCCTCGCTGGCTGGCTGCTTTCCGCTCGGCAAGCGTTCCACCTGGATGACCATCGGAAGCTCAAACGCGGTTCCAGTGACCACGCAGCACCCTTGGGACAGCCCAGGGATGAGACTGCGCGACACGGCGTCAAGCGTAGAGATGGTGTTGTCGATGAGAAACAGGTCTCTGTCGTTCACCAAGCGATGGATAAAGAAGTTGTGCAACTGCGAGACGATGGTTGGCGAGATGTCAGCCGGACGTTGGCTAGCAATCGTTACGAAAATGCCGAACTTGCGGCCCTCCTTAATGATCTCCTCGAAGAGTTCGAGGCGATAGTCCTTCCAGCTTTCACTCTCTCGCGTTGACTGTTCAGAAAGGATGTTGTGCGCCTCATCGACTATAAGATGGACGGTCCGGTCTGGAGGGCTGGCCACCGCCGATTTATGGGCGTTGTAGTAGTGCTTCGCAAACAGGAGCGGCAGAACCTTCTTGACATCGTTGTTGCATCGGCGCAAGGAAATCACAGTCAAGACCCTCTCGTCTTCTGCGGCATTAGCTATGCGCAGCACCCGGCGCATGCTCTTCAGCGAGGACTCCACGCGCTTGAGAAGGGGTTGGATGTGCTCGAATTGGACGTACCCAGCATTCAGGTCGGACATCAGCTGCAGATTGATCCGCACAATCAGCTGGTCGAATTCATCTAGGCCAGACGTGTCCAGTGCGTCCACAGTAGGAGCGATATGGTGGTCATAGTTTTCACCGTCCGTATTGAAGAACACACCGTTGAGGGCGAATCTTCCGCCCCGCTGATGCCAGATTACCTGTCTTAGCAAATCATCCAACGCCTGGAAGTTGATTAGCCGCGCAACGACCCGCATTAGATCAAGCGTTGCAGGCCTGACCTCGCCCGCACAAAATGCTTGCCGGAACTTACTCTTCGCATATGTATCAAGCGAACCTGGCCTAGCCTCGAATCGCGCCTTTCCAGTAAGGACGCGGCTTAGGAACGGGCGCTGGGTGTTCAGCGTGGCCTGGAACAAGAGCGAAAGGGTATCAAGGTCCCAGAATTCGGTAGAAGCCAAGGGAAACTTGTCCCCCGCATTGGCATCGCCAGGTTGCTCTTGAGTCGAGAGCTGATACACCGTCTTATGCGCCGTAGGTGCGAGTTGTTCGCCCCCATATTCACCGTTGAAGTCGAGGATAACGAAACGGCTCTTTCCCTCGATGCGCGGCAGCTTTTGGTCAAACAATACCGTGTAGAGCTTGGCGAGCGTGTTCGATTTTCCGCTGCCTGTGTTCCCAAATATGCCGATATGGCTGTTGAACAGCCGCTTCCAAGGCAGCCCGACTGCAATCTCTTCCTTGAGCATCTGCCCGATCTTGAAGCTGCTGTCGGCCTTGCGGTCGAAGATGGATCTAATGCGCTCTTCGGGCAAGAGGTAGGCCGCATCCTGGATCATCGGCAGGAACTTGATGCCCTGTGTGAAGCCGGTACGGTCGAAGAAGCCGATAGGCCTGGCCTCCACCTTGCGAATGAAGGTTGCTTTGCCATCTTGCGTTTCAACACGACTCTCGTCCAGGTATTCACCGTCAACCATGCAGATGATGTCTCGGAAACCTCGCTGAATCGACAGGTACTCTCGGATGGAGACGCCCTTGTACTTGTCGCCACCGTGGAAAAGTGTCTCTTTGCTGGACTGCTCGTCGATCTTCAGAACCACCTTGGTTCCTTGAACCGCAATGACCTCGCCAACACGAATACTCATTGGACCAAGTCCTCAAGGTCATCGTGCTCAGGAGGCACCGCGGCTGCTGCGGGAGGCGGCAGCGCCGACGCTGGCTTCGCGGCAACCGCCTCCGGCCAGACCAACACCCTCTCATTGAAGGCAGTGAAGTCCATATTTTCGCCGTCCAGAGCCAAACACTTGACGTTGCGGTGGCCTTTGAACTTGTCCTCCATGGCTGTGCGCTCCGAAGTGTTGTAGCAACAGATAAAGACCTGCAGCCCTGGGTTGGAGAGGGATCGCAGGACGAGGTTGAGGATGTGCTCGTCTGCGAAGGAGAAGCCGAACGTGATGAGCACAGCGTTTTGCTTCTCCAGCTCATAGCTGAGCAGGCGTAGCATTTGGTAATAGTGCTCCTCGTACACCGTCTCGTGAAATTTCCACTTGGTCGGGTTAACGATGGGCATGCGCTCGTACTTCGCCCAGAACGCCGCCAGCACCTCGTTGTCGATTCCAGTGTCCGGCAACTGAGCGAGTTCGGCATCAGGGTTGTTCAGCGCGGCTGAGAACGGCTGCAGCAATTCGGCGGTTTCAGCGTCAAGCAGGTCAGCACGGTTCTCCGTGTCGTAGCGGACCTGGATCGCCGACCCTGCCTTGCTCCAGTACACCGACCCGTGGAGATGGATTAAATTTACTTGAGGGATGCTACTTTGGTAGCGCCCTAAGACGCCTGCCTGGCACAGGTACGACCCAAAGTTGCGGGCCTGCAAGATGCGCTTGCTGAAACCGCGCGCACCGTCATTCAAAACGAAGTCGGTGCGCCCTTCCTTGATCAGTTCGTCGGCCACCAGCGGGAAACACCCGTCGTAGTTCGTCGTGAAGAGATTGCAACGCCGGTCCAGTGCCTTGCGGCGACTCGCCATCTCCAGCGCCGTGGTCAGGAAAGCCCGGTAGTTTTTGATGGTCTCGGCACCCGCCGCATTGCCGACAGCGGCTTGGAGGGTGAGCCGTTCCGCAGGTCTGATGCAGGACGAGTAGTAGTGCATGAACAGCGGCACGAGGCGCCGACGGTCACCATCCTCCTGCTCGAACTTAGTCGCCAATTCCTCAAGCGAGTACCGCGCATCGTCTACACCTGTTCGCATTTGAAGCTGCAGCGTCGGCAGCAGGCCAAAGGACGCCCCCGATCCGAAGAGGAAGTTGATATCCTTATCGTAAATGTCTCCAATTGAAATCACTTGCCTCTCCCTGCCCATTTTATTCGTGGCATGAATCGTGCCATGAAGCGAGGTTTTTGGGTACTGGCGGTTCGCAGGGTGTCTCGCACCCAATCCAATTCAAGATAAGCCGACAAGATAAATCGCAATTTGCGCCAAGAACGCTTGACAGGTGCCGAGGTTCGAGTGGCCGCCGCCCTGCTTGCGCTGGCTGTTTGGCGCAAGCAGGGCGGCGGCCAATAGGGGATCGTTTCCCGATCCTCGCTTGGCTCTGATGCCCCTGTCCGATCTGTTCGCTACGCTTACCCAATATCTGCACACCCAGGTCTTTCACGATCTTGCCCGTCATGTCGAATATCCGGCTGCATTCACTCGTCAGCGTAAGCTCACCCTGCCAACACTTACCCCCCAGACCGTTCGGCTGATCCGGCAGATCTCGCCAGCCGGCAAGGTGCGCGTGCTCATCACCAATCTGCTCGACATGCAGCGCTATCCGGCGGCCACCTTCCGCGATCTCTACCATCAGCGCTGGCGCCTCGAGGAGGCATTCAAACGCCTCAAGCACCGCATGGCACTCGAACATCTGTCTGGCCTCTCACAGTTGGCCGCCAGGCAGGACTTCGGCGCCAAAATCCTCAGCGACAACCTGCACGCCCTATGCTGCCTCAGCGCCGCGCAGGAGCATGAAATCGACTCGGACCATCGCATCAATCGAACCTTCGCCATCACCGCTCTCAAACCTGTCCTGTCCGCGGCGCTGCTCGGCTTGCGATGGGCCAAGGCTGCTCTGAATGAGACCTTGGCCTTGATCGCAACACGTACCCATCGCGTGCGACCGGATCGCGCTAAGCCACGTCCGCCTCGCCACAAACCTCATCGACATGCTACTTACAAGGCTTTTTGATGCCTATTTGTTGGTGCTTATCTTGGATGGATTGGTATCGCACCCACCCAGCCGGCAAGTCGCCTCATGCAACCAAGGTTGCATCGGTGATTCGACAGCAGTCTATGCTCGAAACGCAGCACGAGATGGCATGAGGTTTAGCGAACGGTTATTTCTTGCTGCGCCAGTTCATACGACAGACCGCGAATGTCTCAGATCAGTCAGAAGCAGCCCTCCCAGCGTTCGTGCTAATTGGCTGCTCATGCCGGTCTCGGCCGGATACCCGCCGCCAGACTGCGGTCGTCTCTGACAGTCCATTACGCCCGTTCGCTCCTTACCCCAAAGGCCACTGCGGGGTTGACGCTGCCGAGGAGTTCAAGAAGTGCCTTAATAGGTTCAAGGTTCCGGCTGCTGAGCAAAAGGAATTGTTTGATTGATATTGTCGGCAAGGCGAAAGCGGGTATCGTAGTCAGGAAATGAGCCTTGACACGGCAGGACATTGGGCGTGCGGAGGTCAGAAGGCCGTTGGGCGATTATGCCCAGTGGCATGGCCAATCCTCGACTTCACGGCAGCGCCGCCTACAATCATGCAATGACAAGGGGCCGTGGGACTACCGCGGAAAGGAGCGCGCCATGTCTGCATACCTGATTGCCGATGTCGATATAACAGACCCCGCCCTTTTTGAAGAGTACAAACGAGAAGTACCGGCTACTGAGGCGCGCTACGGTGGAAAATATCTAGGCCGCGGTGGTCGAACCAAGGTTCTCGAAGGCGACTGGCAGCCGCATCGTCTCGTTATTGTCGAATTCCCGGATATGGATTCCTTGATGGCCTGGTATGACTCGCCAGAGTATGCCCGCCTCAAGGCATCCGTGAAAGATGTGCAACGACAAGGATTATCGCGCTGGAAGGCATTACAGCCGTGGCGTCGTAGTACGTTTGTGGCCGGCCCTCGACAGTCGGTACTTCCTTCGTGAACGGTCTTTCGCAAATCAATCGCAAACGACCGTTCATGGTTCCCGACGCTAGCGGCAGTCAGACTGTCTCGGTCGCGGCGGCAGGCCAAGTGTGGTAGCCCCCGGCGCGGGCTTTTTATTGATCTTGCGACGCCAGCCGCCATGTCGGAATGCCGTCGTCGAAACTATCGAACCACTCCCGGATCGCGTCGGCCACAACGCTTGGATCGCAAGTGGCGGCTTCCGGAACGCATGCCCGAATGAGATCTTCGACGTCAAAGAGTCGTTCCGCCCGAGCCCGCCAGGCCTCGCGGTTGCGGGCGAGGATAGTGAGTTGCTGGTCGCGGATCGGGATGTAACGCATGGCGAAGACACGGGATGGAGTTCCCCGTATTGACGGCCGCCTCGCCGACTTCTTGAGCCATGCCCAGTGAGCAAACCGACCTACAGATCCTGGCTCAGTATCGGCGAGAGTTGCACGGCAGTCCAGCTAAATCCGGATTTCCAGTCCAGCAAACTGATCTGTAGTCCGGCTAATTCCGGTTTCCTACAGTGATGAGGATCTTCGGAGCAGCAGCGACTCTCTTGTTCGCGTACACTTGACGGAGTGTACAAGTACACACAAACTGCGCATATGTCGTCATTTTGTCCGGCGAGATGAGAAGAATCGCCACGACCGCAACGCAGAAACCCACCGCAGGTCAGCAATTACCTGACCGTGCAGTTCATCGAGCGGCGAGGTCAACCAACGGAGGGGGTACTTTTGAGCCGAAAGCACGTGCAAGCAAGCGGCATGGGGATTGACCGCAAGCCGACGAGAGACATACGTTCCTGCAGGTGTTGACGAGGTTGCAGGATTTGATCGGGCAAGCCGAGAGCGCCGTCTTGAGCGGCCGTGACAGATTCTCTATGGATAAGGCAGTGGCGGCGCTGCGAGAGGCGCATGAACTGTGCATCCTGGCGCGCTCCTTCGACCCTCCGACTGACGTTTTGCCGCTGGCTTCGGAAGGACCATTGCCGATAAGTGAGCCCCGGAATCGGGAGCGAATGCGAGAGTTGTGCGGGTTCGCGGGTTCCCAGGCCGAAGCAGCTCGCCTTATCACCAAGCACACGCACCGGCCTTGTAGCACGGACGCGGTGAAGTCGTGGACTTGCGACGTGCAGTCGGCACGCGCGAGGGTATGTCAGGACTGGGCGATTGAGGCGCTGGAGAAGGAACTGCAAAAGCTTAGAAAGCTTCCCTGACAGTCATCTGCGAATAACTTCCCGTATCGACCGAGCCAAGCGCTTTGCCCCGGACTTTTGGGGGGTAAACAAAGGCTCCGGGCAACCGATATAACGTCACGATACCAAAAGGACAATCCAATGAAGGTATTTCGCAATACGGAAACGACGTATGGTCTCGTCGTCACGGAAGCGACGGACAGTGCCGAACTTGACTGTAAGCGCCGCGCCTTGGAGAAAGGTGACGTGGGCAATATCGTACTGTTCTCTGTGCTTCCGCATGACATCAAATCGAGGCTCGACTGGAATGAGATTGAAATGGCGTTCTCCGCCTTTCCCCGTCACGGCCTGATTGTTGAGCATGTCACGCCGGACCAAGTCAAACAAATCCCCAAGAACATCACGATCCTCAAATGACAGTATTGGGGCCGCGCGCAGCTTCTGTTGGGTTGGGTCGCGAGATGTGTAGCTCGAATACATGGCCCTTCCAGACCAGCAAATCTGGACAGGGCACCGACAACAAGTAAATTAGAGGCATTCGATGGAAAGCAAGGTTTGGACTGCTGAGGACGCCGTGCGTTGGATCAAGGGGCACGCGCGTGTACAAGTGCTCCGTGCGCTGCCGCCGCATGGCGGCGCGGTGACGATCAACGATCAGCGCTATGCGCCAATTGCCGTGGGGCTGCGTGCGCTGTATCTGGGAAATTGTCGCTTACCGGGAGGGCATGAGTTACGTAGGGCAGATTTCCCGCAACTGGTGGTTGACCCTGACTGCATCACCACTGCAATCTTTGCGCTGCATGGCCCCCACGCTCAGCCAATGATTGCAGGGGGTTACCACAACACTCCTGATGACTGGTTCCTCAGCTTTCGCCTACCGTGTGAACTGCGCGGCAGCGACTTCCGCTTTGACGCCACCACGTTTGGTGTCACTGTTGAGTTGGACGATGGGCAGTGGACTGGCAAGGTTGGTGCGGCGATTCAACAGATTCGCGCCAATCACCCTGAGCTATCGGAATGGGACGACCTTGCTATCGGCTGCGCGTGGGGAGACTATTCGCGAGATATTTTGGAAACCAAATGGGCCGACTGGATTAATACCCGCGAGGACGCGTTTCTGGCGTACATCTATGTCCGGCAGGCCCATCCAGAATTTGACTTTGGCGGCTCCGGCCTGTTTGCTTCCAGTCTCTCCGACTATGCTCTGCAACTGCCGTGGGAAACCGGAGCGCCGCTGCCGGCCTTGGACCGCGACCTGATGTCGGAAGACAGCTAAACCCGTCATTTCAGCCTTAGTGTTTCGCTTGTGTGAGATGGCGCACCGCCATTTCTACTTCCTCAACTTGGTGGGGCTGGCGGCTGATGGCGTCGTGGCCGGGCTTTCGGCGAAGAGCGCGTTTTCCCAGACGGGCGATATAGCTGCGAGTTGCCGTAGCTTCTCATTTGGCTGCGTGAAAAGCGCCGCAAATCCGCGGCATTGCTCTGCTTCCTCTCTACCCGGATTCGATACTGCGGCCACCGGCCCGCCACCGCATCTTTGCCAGGTATGCGGCATGGCCACCGCGGCGAAAAACTGCTCTGCCTGCGTCAGCTCGCGCTGCAGGGCCACCTCGACCAGCTGGAGGGCGTCAGCGTCCACAATCGGCTGGGTCCATGGTGACAGAATCGTGATCGGGTCCGGGGATAGAAGGATTCGAGGGGTTACGTCGAAAGTCACCCCAATATGCAGGCGGCGGTATCCATCCTCGTTTTCCACCTGACTCATGACGAGATCCCCGCGCTGCAGGAACAGGATCTGCTCTCTGTAGTTCTGCACCACTGGCTCGTGTTCCAGGCGTTGCCCGTGCGGAATTCCGCTGGTCCGAGCCGTTGACAAAACCGCATCGTCGGATGTGAGCACCAGGGGAAACGTGTTTTCGAGCGCGGCCCGCGGAGCCTTACCGGTGCGGGCCTGCAGGATTCTCATTGCACCGATGTACTTGTCGACCGGCGTAGTCGTGGAGATCTCCCCGACGAGATCGCCATTGGGCGACGAGTAGAGGTGCACAGAGCGGGGAGGGAGCATTCGGTACCTGGTGACTAGATGCGAGGCCGCGATGCGCGCGGGCCAAAGTCAGCGTCTGCCTCGCGGGCGATCTGCTGGACCTTCACCGGATCTTGGTCGGTAGTCAGGATGTGATAGTCCAGCTTCAAAGCTTCGATCTTGGTGCGCTCCTGCTTGTACTCCTTGCGCAGCCCGTCTACTTCCTTCGCTGTTGACGCATTGAGCATTTCAAGCTTGATATCTTGTGCCCGCTCTTCCGCCGCCAGTAGCTTCAGATGCGTGTCGTAGAGGCTTCGCTGTGTTTGCCAGCTCTCTGCCATATTGCCCACGTACAGCTTGGCGGGGTCATAGTCGTTGCTCCCAACGCCGAAGGCCACTGCGCCGCTAAGCGCCACGACAGTCGCTCCAACAAATGCCTGTCGCTTCAGTTTGTCATGAAGTCGCAGTGCGCGAGGTGTCAGGTCAAAGTTTCGAGGAAGGTGTTGATCCTCGGCGAGGACCTTTTGCTGCAGCCGTTGCAATGCACGCATGGCGATCCTCCGACTCAGTGAGCGAGAAACTCGCGGATGTGCGCAAGTCGTCTGTGGAAGACTGCGTCCGGAATGCTCTTCTTATCCCGGAAGGCGTCGTCTTCGGTGTCTACCTCCGCCTTGACGATGGAGAGAGCGAGATCTCGCAGGGCCGGGGCATGTCTTGCATCCGAAAGCGATTTTTCGATCTCGGCCTGGAGCTTGGCGTCGCCAGACGGCATCACGATTTTTGCAGCGAGCAGCGCGCGCGCCGTCGAAGTGGTGACTCGATGCACCAGGTCGGTCCGCCGCAAGATTTCGGCACGGGAATGCGTCTCGTAGACGAAGCCGCTAAGCTTGGGGCCGAGCTGCGGGTCGAGAGCGATGAGAGCTTCCACCACCTCATGCGTTTCGGGGTCCGGCAACATGATTCGCATTTCTTGACTCCAGTAATCGATTTATGTATCGTAGCATCACTACGGAAAATTATAGCGTATTCGTTCCCTCACGTTCGCCGTTGTTCTCCGTAGGGTTTCGCGTTTTTACGCACTGTTTTGGCGGCTCTCCCTCCCCAGACCATGACCTGACCCGATTGGCTCTGCCTCGCTGCCTCCCACGCCCCAAAGCGACGAAACCCTCGGCTTTGGGGCTTCTTTTTTTTGGAGTCGTCATGAAACGACTGTACATCGATGTATCCAGCTCAGCAGAGGCAGAGTTGCTTGGCGGTTGTGTCAAGGTCATCAGCTATGACCGCCACGGCAACGTGACCGCGACGATCACGACCGAGAGCGCCGACAGCCTGGCAGATGCGCACCTTATGGCTGGGTTTCTTGAGCTGGAGCGCGCATCCCGGCTGCGGGGAGCTGTCTTCGAGCGCTACGAGATGGGGGGGCTGACTGTCATCCCGCGCTTTGTCACGTCTGGATCCGCGCTGAACTCGTGACCATCATGCTCAGTCAGATCTCCGCCTCATGCTGGCGAGTCACCCTCCACGCGACTCGAATTCCGGTGAGGGCTGTCGTATTCAAGCCCGATATCGAAGACCTGGTCGAGTGGCCCGTCATCGTGGTGTGCGCGGGAAAGTTGCTTTCCTGTTGGGAGCGAGACAGCTACATCGTTGGTCCCGTAGGCCATTGGCCCAGCTCCAAACGGGCCGGCATCGAAGAGTTTCTCAATGAGGAGGGAGGGGCGATTAATGTCCCCCGCGCTGGCATTTACATGCAGCAGGTCCAACGCTCCTGGTGGTCGCTCCGGGCCAAACCTCCCGCGCCCGTCGTCTCTTTCATCAACGGAAGGCACCGCACCCGGTATCTGATCGATGCCGGGGTGAACTCTCTTCCCATCCAGGTCCACGCAAGTCAGGCCGCGCTCCTGCGCGAGGTCTGCGCGTAGCCCCATACCGCTGGTCATCGGGAGTCTATATGTCCGAACAGAATGCCCCCATAACCCTGAGCCGGCGACTCGAGCTGGATCTGCATGCCGACGACTATGCGAGGCTCGAAAGAGCGGCGCAGGACGTGGGGCTCTCCATCGAGGAATACCTGTGCGTGGCCGCATCAAGATGGTTGGCCGAAGCACCGATGCCAGGCCAGTCGGTTCCATCGATGAAGCGGAAGCTGGAGTTACTGATGCACCCGGACGACTACTCACTGGTCGAACGGGCTGCTCATGCTGTTGGCTACACCGTAGAAGAGTACAGCCGCCTGTCGCTCCATCTGCAGAGCAGGGGGATGATCGAACGTGTGAAGCCATCCGTGATCGACAGACCCGCTGGTATGGTCCAACAAGTGGCGTCTTGGCTAACGTCTACTCCTCCCACGCCCGCCCACCCCCTTGGCCGAACGTTGCAGCGTATCGGAGAACGCAACAACGCGGGAGCCCCCTCATGAGTAGCAAGTACGTGGAACTGGGTGCGGGATTCTTTCTGACGGACGTGGACAGCTTCACATTCGAAATCTGCGACGCCAACTCGTCAGAACCTGACGTCTACTACGGCCCGCTTGCCTGGAATGGTGGCGTGGGTCCAGCTTCCTCCCGACGTCTAGCCCTGGTGGAGCCGTCCCAAGCCAATGCCTACCTGGCAGCGATGATGGCTTACGACAGAGACGAAAGCGAACACCCCGGTGATATGCCTTCCTGGCCGGCTACGGCAACAGTGTGCACGGCCGGATTGGAAGCAGGCCTCGCTGATCTCCATGGTCGCCAGTTCGACAGCGAAGAAGCGCTGGTCAAAGCGGTCCGTCGCCTGACGCGGTCTATGCCGCGGAAGATCTGGTCGGGATCGTCAAGTGCTGCTCGCCTGGAGTCTCTCAAGTTCGCCACGGAACGAATGCTCGGCAGCAACGCCGAGTCCATCAGCCGGTACGAAAAGATCCACTGACCACCAAAAACACCCATGGACGGCTATTTCATCAAGACAATTGGTGCCAACCGCGGCAAGCCGCGTGTTTGGCTTCAGGGCCTCGAGCTGGAGCGCGCTGGCTTCGGGCCAGGCCAGAGTTACGAAGTCGAAGTGAAGGGCAGAAGCGTGGTGCTCACGCTAAGCAAGGACGGAACTCGTACCGTGACACCGAAGCAGGTTCGATCCCGGACGATGCCCGTAATCGACCTGAACAGTAACCAACTGCTGGCTGCGTTCGATGGCATGGCTGCGATCCGGATGGTGGTCAAGGACGGCCAGATCTACCTACTGCCGTTGGCATCTGAGCTGAAGAAGCAGGAGCGCCTGCAGCGCCTGAGATCGCGCATGGAGAATGGCGAGCCGTTGCGCATCGGCAGTCTATCGCACGGCGGCGGCATCATGTCGCATGCCATACATGCAGGCCTGCAGCGGGCAGGGCTCAAGGCGAAGCTCGAATTCGCGAACGAGATCCGCCCCGAGTTGCTTGAGCACGCGTCCGAGTTCAATGATGCCTGGTCAGACGATACCGTCCCTCTCGCCGCACCCATGCAGGAGCTGGCTTTTGATGATCGGGGCCTGGCTCACATACCGAAGGTCGAGATTCTGGAGGCTGGCATCCCCTGTTCGGGAGCGAGCCGAGCCGGCACGGCCAAACGCGGCCTCAAACATCCCGAGGCGCATCCGGAGGTCGGGCACCTGGTCGTCGCGGCGCTCGTCATCCTGAACAAGGCTGCGCCGGCAATTGTCGCTATTGAAAATGTGCCGACTTACGCGAATACGGCGTCCGCTAGCATTCTCCGCTCTCAACTCCGCGATCTAGGTTACACCACGCATGAACGAATTCTAAATGGAAAGGAATGGGGTGCGATTGAAAATCGAGATCGTTGGTGTATGGTCGCTGTAACTCAGGGAATCGATTTCGACTTCGATCAGCTGATGCCGCCGAAAGCGATGCGCCAGGTTATTGGCGATTTACTCGAAGACATCCCAGCAGACGACGCTCGCTGGGGCACGATGAGAGGCCTTGTTGAAAAGGAGGCGAGGGATCTCGCCGCAGGCAAGAACTTCAAAATGCAGATCTACGATGCCAATGACGAAAATGTCGGAACGTTAACTAAAGGGTACGCCAAAATTAGGTCGACTGACCCGAAATTACGGCATCGAGACGATCCTTCGCTTATGCGTCAATTCACGGCAACTGAGCACGCGCGGTTTAAACAAATTCCTTCCCATATTCTAGGCGATGCATCTGAAACAATGAAGCACGAGATGGCCGGTCAATCGGTGATCTATGAGAAGTTCGCTGACGTCGGGCATCACATCGGCAACTCCGTGAACCGCTTTGCAGGGCGCCCAGAAGTGGAGATGCACAACCGGGTTGCCCGGGGTTTCGAGGATCGACTCGGCGTGGATCAGGAGGTCGCTCAGCTTGCCGCACAGGTTGTTGCTGACCTGCGGCGCGCAGAGCCAGGCGACGGTCGCTATGTCGGGCCGATTGTCGCCGTACGTCAGGATCTTGTGGTGCAGAAGATCGATGACGTGTCGGGCATCCTGCACCAGGCCGTGGCATTGCGTGAGATGCCGAAACTTGGCCAAGCAGTCGAAATTCGCTATCGCGACGGCTCCGCTGTCGTGATGGCCGCGACGAATACTCCCGGACTGCCTGCACCGACACCGACCGACTCGCCCGCAGTCCGCAGCGCCAAGGAGCGGCTGCGTGCCGAGATCGGGTCGGCCGCTATTCCTGACGACTACAACGCCTTCGACACGCTTCCCAAGTCCACCAGGCTACGGATGTAAAGCTTCCTGCCAACCACCTATTACCCAACTACACGTATGAGCGATTTCAGACAAATTTCCGTTGAGTTCCGAGACATGGAGGCATCAGAGGCTCGTGAGCGGCAGGCCGCGAAGGATCGGGAGAAAGCGGCGCGGGCACACATGGTGGTCCGTGCTCGCGAAGCGTTCGAAGAGGCTGGCATCTACCGCTACCTACGGGAACAGGCGGATGCTATGAAGCAGGAGGGATACTCCTGTCGGTATGCGCGCGACGTTGTCGATTTCCGCGCGAACGTGTCCATCGCCTTTGTCGCAAAGCAGGGCGAACATATCGAGGACCGTAGCCAGTTCGGGCCGGGATTCGCAGGGGAGACTAATACGCATACCCTGAACATCGTTTCCGATGCTGACGGCGCAGTCCGCTTCGAGACTTGGAACGAGCTTGAAAGCAGTGCGCGAAAGACCTCGGTGAAGGCGTTGAGCGACCTGACGTTGGACGACGTCAAGGAGGCGTTCCGGGGTTTCGTGCGAGAGGCGTTTGTTGCTCGGAAGCTGCACGACGACCGAAAGGCTGCTATCCGTCCATCCTATCGAGGCTAATCTCCCGTAGGCACGGGTCTGTGGCAGCGTCGATAGCCCGAGGCCCGTTTGATCGTGCGAACAACGGCGCCCTGAACGTAGAAGGCGACGTGACCTTCATGGAGTCGGGCGCGGGCGGTGCCGGCGCCGGCGGAAGAGCGACGCTTCGCGCTGCTCAACGGGTGAAGAAAACGGGGCTGGGCCGCGTGGAAGCGCCCCAGCCCGTTTATCAGCTGCCGCTCTTATTGCAAGAGGGTGCGCACCGTATGGAGGTGCAGGACCAGCCGGTAAGGGTCGGTGGTCAACGGCTCAAAGCCGTAGTGTTGGTAGAATTGAGCCGCGTTGTCATCGATGGCGTCGACCACGATGCAACGAATTCCGACCAACTCAGCCGTTTCGGCCGCCAGCTCGAGTGCATTCATCAGAAGGCACCCGCCGAGCCCCTGGCCCTTGTAACTCGCGTCAACGGCGAGCCGTGCCAGGAGCACCGCGGGTACGTTCGAGGGAAGTTTCTGGCCACCCATCCCCTCGGTGAGAACCGAGGTCGTGTTGATCGCATAATACCCAGCGATCTTGGTGGGTTCGTCGGCTGTTGTTGCGACGTAGATCTTGATCAGATCCTTGTCTGCTTGCTGGCGCGCCATCTGGCGCAGCCAAGCGTTCATTTCGTCGTTGCCGCAATCAAACGCTTTGCGGTCGTGGGACGAATTCAAAAGATGAATTTCCAATTTTCGATTTCCTGTAACGGGCCATCGCACGCTGCAGGGCTTCGTTTGGCGCGGGCGGGTTCTCGAGCATCGAGAGGAAGCGACGGGACTGCTCGGCCGTCAGCTTGATGACCCGGAGGGTCTCTTGATGATCGATCACCGCCTCAGCCGCGCGAAGCGCCGCTTGTACGATGAATTGGTTTAACGTACTTCCAGATAGGTCTGCAGCAAGCTGTAGAACCTCCTGGTTCTCTGCACTTAGGCGGGCTGTAATTCGCCCGCGGTCTTGAGTTGTCACGACCTCGTGCTTGTGTGCCATGGTTCTCATACCCCTTGTTTCCGTGTCCTTCTGCGCCTCCCGGCGTACGGACACGTCGCCCAACTTCGGGCGGTTTCGGTTGTCCGCCGATACGGCGGAGTTATAACCCCCTCGTGTAAAGCTCTAATGGCCTTTTCCCCCTGGCTAAGGGAACGGGGTAAACGAATGATAGCGGCTGTGGTGACAAAATGCAACCATGTGCCAAAATGACACCACGCCCCGATGTAGCGCGGCAAAGCGTAGCGCGTGAAAGTGCAACCGCTCGCCTGTCAAGGCCCGTGGTGGGGTAAAGGAAGAGTGGGCGCATACATCAGCGCACCGGCTGAGGTAATTGCACGATCGTGAAATTACAGACTGCTCCGGCGCAAGCAACGCTTAACCCGGGTATCGGGATCCGCCAAACAGAGGACTTTCCTTTGTTCTACGATCAGCGATGCCGTATTCGCGCCCATGGCACTATGCCCCAGCGGTCGCCACTGGGGCAGCACATACCAGATCCAGTGCGTGCGCTTGCGGCCTGCGCGCAGTTCGGCGAGGGCCTGGGCGTAGTCGCGCGCCTGGGCTTGAAGGAAGCGGTCGAGCGGATTGAGGGGGGTGCTCATTGCCGCAATCTCGTTATCCGACCCCATTTGTTTTGCATCTGTTCTGGTGCAGTTCTCCACGCCCGAGGAGATACGCGGGCGCGTGAACATGCTGTTCATCTGCTCGCCCAACGATCTGGGCGAGTTCCGCGCCGGCACCAGCGCGGCCTGGCTGGGCGTGGTGCCGGCGGCCATGCTGGGGGCTGTGCACTCTGGCGGGGACGTGGATGGCATGGTTCAGTCCGCTGCGCGACGTCAACCGCTTTGAGGATGCTGAGGTGCCGCGCTGAGTTCAGGGGCTGCAGACCCTGTTTGTCCTCGACTCGTTCACGACGCCCGGAATCCTGCGCCGCACGGCCACGAACAGCACCTCGGCCGTCTCCCCGGCCGCCTTGCAAGCGTGAGGGCGGTCGGTGGGAAAGCGGATCCAGTCACCCTTGCCCAGTTCGACCAAGGCATCGCAGGGCCCCGCCATCACCGCACCGGAGAGCACCAGCAGGCTCTCGGCGCTGCCCGGTTCGTGGGCCGGGGAAGTCACCCCCTGCGCATTGACGGTGGCCGTGAACACGTAGACCAGCTCGGAGCCGTAGAAGGTCGCCAAGGGCCTCAGTTGCATGCCGTCCAACTGGCGCTTGCGCCCCTCTCCGGCCCTGCGCACGTCCACCACCGCTTCCGAGCTTTCGGCAATCAGTTCCGCCAGACGGACGTTCAATGCATCCCCCAGGCGCTGCAAGGTGTCGAGCGTGGGGTTGGCGCGCCCCAGCTCGATGGAGAGCAAGGTGGCCTTGGAAATGCCCGCGAGCTTCGCGACCTGAGAAGCGGACATTTTGCGCTGCTGGCGGTAGCGCTCCACATTGCGGGCAACGGTCTGATTGATATCGGTCATGGTTTGGAGTGAGCTTTGGTAAGGCGAACGCAGGGAAAACCCGCCTTTGATAGGTCATTTTAATGACCAATAATTAATTATATTGACCACCCCACAGGAGAGAGCATGGGCAACGACGTCGCCTTGGTAAGCACACATGGTACCAACGAGCCACCGCCCGCTGGTGCACCGCTGCCTTCCCTGGCCGCCCTGTCCGAACAATTGGAAGCCTTGCTCAAGCTGCGCGTGGCGCCGATCGGCATGCAGTTGCTCGAAACCACCGAGCAGTTGCAGTCCATCCCCCGCCTGCGCCGCCCCACGGCAGTGCACACGATGGATCAGATCGTCGGCCAGGCCAGCCGCCTGGGCTGGACGGTGGGCATCACCGCCGAAGACCTGGTGGGCGACCAGTGCCGCTTCGTCGTCGGCCTGGGCCAGGACGACCCCGCCTGGCACACCGGCCGGCACATGACGGGCGTGTGGTTCGCCACCGTGGAGGACGCCACGCGCCACCAATCGGCCATGCACCGCGTTCCCCAGGGAAGCTACCACGCTCTGGTGGCGGCGCCGCTGCGCAAGTGGAGCGGCACACCGGGCGCGCCCCTGGGCGAGCCGGACATCGCGCTGTTCTACGCCACGCCAGGCGCCATGATGTATTTCATCAACGGGCTCCAATGGAGCGGCTACCGCAGTTTTCAATGGGGGGTGGTGGGCGAATCCTCCTGCGCCGATTCCTGGGGCAGGGCGCTCAAGACCCGAGAGCCTAGCCTGTCCATTCCCTGTTTCGCCGAACGCCGCTACGGCGGCGTGCTCGATGACGAGATGCTGATGGCGCTGACGGTGGCCGACATCGCGAAGGCCCTGGACGGCATGCAGGCCCTAGCGCGCAACGGCCTGCGCTACCCCTTTCCCCAGTACGGTATCCAGATGGACGCACGGGCCGGCATGTCCATCAGCTACCCCCAGCAAACCCCAACCTCGCCGGAGACACCATCATGAATCGCGTGAAACACCCTGTCCCTGGCAAGTTTTCAAGCTGACTGCATTGGAGTTGAAAATGATCGATGGTTTGACAATGGGCTCGATAGTCCGCCGCTCCGCCGAGCAATATCCGCACCGAACCGCCATGATTTTTGGCGAAGAGCGGGTCAGTTTTTCCGAATACAACGCCCGGGTGAACCGGTGCGCCAACGCGCTGGCAAAACTGGGCCTTTCCAAGGGCGAGCATTTCGCCGTATTGGGGAAGAATTCGATCAAATATCTGGAGATGTGCCACGCATCTGCCAAGATAGGAACGGTTTTCGGCCCGCTGAACTGGCGCCTGGCCCCGCAGGAGTTGCAATTCATCATCAAGGATGCCGAAAACAAGGCGCTGCTTATCGACTCCTCTCTCCAAGACCTGGCCGCGCAATTCGTCGATGAACTCGAAGGCGTTCAACTCATCGTCTACAACGGGGCGGTAAAAATAAAAAACGCGCTCCGTTACGAGGAATTGTTATCGAAGGCCCCCAGGGATGAGCCACAGGTCGAGGTAAAAGGCAGCGATGACGCGATCATCATGTACACGTCCGGCACGACCGGACTGCCCAAGGGGGCCGTGCTGACGCACTCCAATGTCTGCTGGGATTCGATTTCCTCGCTGACCTACGTGCCGCCGTATCAGAACGACTGCTTCTTGCTGTCCATGCCCATGAGCCACGTCAGCGGGCTGCACACGCAGACCACCACCTTTCTCGCGCGCGGCCTGCCCATGGTCATCATGGAGCAGTGGGATCCGGAAGAAGCCTGCCGGCTCATCGAAAAGCACCGGGTGACCCTGGCCTACATCCTGGTCACACCATTGATCCAGCTTTTGTCATCCACGGCCCGCAAGAAATACGATCTCAACTCGCTTCGCCGGCTCATATCGGCAGCCGCCAAATACACGCCAGAAATGATTGTCCAAGCCATCGAGGAAATGGGGCTGGACAGCGTGCATTTCATTTATGGACTGACGGAGGCCGCGCCGGCCGTCACCGTGAGCGAATACACGATCCACATGATCTCCAAGCCCAACACGCTGGGGCAGCCCGTCTGGTACAACGACGTAAGAATCGTCGATGACAGCGACACCCCGCTGCCCACTGGGGAAATCGGAGAAATCATCGTACGCGGCCCGAATGTCTTCAAGGGATATTTCAAGCGCCCCGAGGCCAATGAGCAAGTGCTGAAGAACGGCTGGCTGCATACAGGCGACCTGGGGTATTTCGACAAGGACAATCTGCTTTATTTTGTCGACAGAAAAAAGGACATGATCAAGTCCGGCGGTGAGAATGTTTACTCACTGGAAGTCGAACTGGCCCTGCAAAAGGCGGTCAATGAGATTCTGGAGGTGGCCGTCGTCGGCATCCCTGACAACAAATGGGGCGAGGCGGTCACGGCCTTTGTGGTACTCCGGCCGGGCGTCCAGCTTGATGCCGGCCAGGTGATCGCCCGCGCCCGCGAACTGCTCGCTGGCTACAAGCTGCCCAAGCAGGTGGTCTTCCGCACGGAATTGCCCAAGAACGTCTCGGGCAAGGTTCTCAAGCGCAAGCTGCGGGACGAGTATGCCGAGTCAGTCAATAAGTAATTAATATTTCTATTTTAATAAATTTTTTCTTCACGACAATACACCTAGAAGATGCCTCAAAACATGCGATAGTTAATAGAGTCGCTGGAGAAAAAGTATAAGCATTATTTAAAATAATTCAATCGCTTTTATCTAAAATAAGAAATATTTTTCGAATTTTGAAAATCAAATGCTGCGCGCATTCTGGTTCGCGACATATTCGGCGCCATCGGCGCAAACCACCTTGAGTCGTTCATCGTCCGGAGGGATTTGGAACTGCTTGCGCAAGGCGATGACCGCCGGATTGATTTCAATTGCTACAACCTTGGTGTTGGGTAGATGCCGGTAGCAGTATTTGGCAAGTGAACCGCCACCCAAGCGCATCATCGAGATTCTGGTAGGAGTCGGGTGCAACAGCAGGAAGCCCATCATCGTCCGGGTGTAACCCAGCACGAGCTTGTCGGGATCCTTGCGCGACATGAAGCTTTGGGTGGCCAGTGCGTCGAAATGCGGTGACAGCGCGTGCTGGGTTTCCAACACCTGGGGCGTACTGTCGCTGGCCGCCTCGGCCAAGAATTTCAGATTGGCCTCGCAAGACCGCTCGCCTGACCGTATTGATCGACCCGGCGAAGAAGAGGGCCTTCAAGGCGCTCTGTGCCGCCCAGGATCAGACCCCATCTCAAGTTGTTCGCCAGATGATTCGCGACTATTTGCAGCAGTACCAAGTCGAGCCCAGACTGCATGGCCCATCGACAACCCGATGAGCCAGCGAAACAGCAGGCCGAGGGTCAGCCCGAGCGGGCCGCCCTGGTACGCCAACTCGGCACCGTGGGTACGGTGTTGTCCTCGAAGTTCGGAGCGCGAATTGCGCTGGCAGGAAATGCTGCAACACCTGCCTTTCGGCCGTGCCGCATCCGCGGGTGAGATGGCAGATCTCGTCGTGTTTCTTGGTTCCGACAGAGCGTCCTACCTCAGTGGCGGTCGTAGTCGACGCTGACGGAGGGTTCAGTCCTTAACGTGGTTCCTGCCGGTTCCTACGCAGCCGGCGCATGCCAATTAGTCCGAATATCGGCCCCGGCAGCATGATCCATGCCACATGCGACCCTAGTGCCGGAAAGGAACCGGTGGCGATCGGGATCGATACGGTCGTGAGTGCGAAGCCCAGGCAGTTCTGGATGGTGAGCGCGCTACCCAGCAGTTGCGGCGGGCAAGCCTGTACCGACATGGCCGAGAATTGTGGCGAATCGGCAATCACCGCGATACCCCACAGAAGAAGAAGCGCCAGAACCAGCGCTGCAGGCGCATGATCGAGCATCGGATACAGTGCACACATGAGTCCCGAGGTGCCAAGCGCAACCCAGGCTACGCGCGCCGAACCCACGTGCCGGCTTAGCATGCCGCCAGCAATGCTACCCAGCGCGCCTACCCCGATTACCGCAAAAGCCCAGGCGGAGACAGCGGTTGGCGCCGCTGCGGCACCGTGCGTCAGCACCGGTGCCAGCAATAGCGGCACCAACGTCCAGAAGGTGTAGAGTTCCCACATGTGCCCGAAATAGCCGAAGGCAGATGCCCGGAACGCCGGCACGCGGAAGGCCTGCAAAACCCGGGCGCCACCTGGGGGTGGCCCAATACCGCGCAGCTTCGCGTGCGGTCCGTCCCCCAGCAATCCGACCAGCAACGCCCCAAGCAGCGCTAAACAAGACGAGCTAAGCATCACCCACTGCCACGACACCGACGCGCCCAGTGCCCGGATGCCATGCGGCAAAGCTGTCCCGAGCGTGAGCATCCCTACCAGCAGACCCAAACTCTGTCCCGCGCGCAACGGATCCCAGCTGACGACGAGCTTCATACCCAGCGGGTAAATGCCCGCCAGTGCAAGGCCGACGGCGAACCGAAAGGCCATGGCGTCGGCCATCCCTTGGCTGAGCAACGCGAAGCCGGCATTGCAGGTGGCACCGAGCAGGGCACACCCCATGAAGATTCGGCTCGCCGCAAAGCGGTCAGCCAAACCGCTAAGCGCGAACCCCAATGTTCCGGCGATGAAGCCGGCCTGCACAGCGTTGGTAAGCCAGCCGATATCGGCCGTGCTCAGGCCCCACAGCCGCCGCAGGTCGTCGGCTGCGCTGTTGGCACTGAACCAGAGTGAAGTGCCAAACAACTGGGCGATGACGATCCACGTCACCGGCCTGGCTTGGAGCGCTGCGGCGGCCATGGAGTCAGAGTTCCTTGCAGCCGGTGTGGGCCGCGTCAACCTTCACCGTATCCCACGGCAACGGCTCGATCACCTTCCAGCCGACCTTGGCGCCATAGGGCGAGTCCTTCACCGCAACCGTCTCCGAGAAGTAGGTGCCCACGGTGCCCTGGTGGTCCTGTTTGCGAATGGCAAGCTTGCCGACCACCGTGTCCACTGAGGTCTTCTCCAGCGAGGCGATCAGGTCCTTGGGCGACATGGACGGCGACGCGTCCATCGCAGCCAGGGCAAGGCGCATTCCGGCGTACGCCTGAATCGCCTGCGGGCCAGGCACACTATGTAACGTGGCGGTATATGCTTTGACGAAGCGCGCCATTTCCTTGTTCGTACTCTCCGTCGTCCAGGAACCGAACAAGCCAGCGGTTACCAGCTGCGGGACGTCACTGCCGAGTGCGGCAAGCATGGAATCCGGCATGCCCAGCGGCGGCAGCATGAACTGCTTCAGTCCAAAGCTTCGTACCTGACGAATGAAGGCGGGCATGTCGTCGCCTACCGCCAGCGCCAAGTAGATGGCATCGGCGCCGCTGCTCTTGATCTGCGAGATAGCGCTGGACCAGTCAGCCGTGCCCATTGAGCGGCCAGCCTCGCCGACGATCTTGACCCCCGGGATCTTCGCGAACTCTGCCTTGTTGCTCTGGCCCCAGACAACGTCGTGGTAGACAATGAACCACTTTTTCTGAAGCAGCTCGGGCCGCTTTTGCATCAGCACGCGGGTGGCATTCCCCACCATTGCATCGTTCGGGTTGGTGCGGAACACAAACCGGCTGCACTGCGCGCCAGTCACCTGAACCGCCTGAGCATTCGTGGTCACAATGGGAACATTGAGCCGCTCAGCTTGTGCGGCCAGCCCCAGTACCAGAGCACTGGTGGCGCCGCCAACGAGAATGGGGGCCCGGTCCTTGATGACAAGCTTTTGCGCTTTCATCAAGCCGGTGGCGGCGTTGCCCTGGTCGTCCTCAATCACAAGGCGTACCGGCTTGCCTTTGACCGTCGGATGGTCCTTGACGGCCAGTTCGTAGCCGTTTTTCATGTCAATGCCCAGCGGCGCGAGCGCACCGGTGGTCGGAACGATCACACCGATCACCACGTCATCCGCCGCGTTGGCCATCACGGGCAAAAGCGTAGCGCACGTGATTGCAGCGGCGCAGAACGCAAACGTCTTGCTGATTTTCATGTCATCCCCTCTTAATCGAAGTGCCCGCTGCCAGCTTCATCTGCCGGACGGTCTGATTGGCGCCCGCGGTTGCGCTATATGGTGAGCCAGGCGGCTCGTCTTCCGCGATTTCACGGTCCTTGTCGTACACCGCCATGATCCAGCGCCGCGCGGCCTCGTCGGCCTCGCGGCTATCGCCACGCTCGATGGCGGCCAAGACCGCTTCCCAGTTCTCGATCCAGCCGGCGCGGTTGCCCTCGTCGCGCATCACCTTGCGCGTGATCGGTAGCGTCAGCCGACGCAGGGACATCAAGAATTTGCGCGCGTACTGGTTCTGTCCGGCTTCGACGAACTGCAGGTTGAGCCGGAACATCTGCGCGAAGAAGGTGTCAGTGTCCTCTTGCACGCTTGCCTTGAGAGCATTGGTGCTTTCATGCAGTACCTTCAATGTGGCCGCATCGTTTTTCGATGCAGCCTCCGCGGCAATCAGGCCATACAGCACAGCGCGTACATCGAAGGACTCCTTCATGGTCTGCGGCGTCAATACCGCAACTCTGGCGCCCCGGCGCGGCTGAACATCCACCAGCCCTTCGACCTGGAGTTGCTGAAACGCTTCACGCACGGGGCCGCGGCTGACGTTGAAGGCCTCGGCAATCGTCATCTCAATCAGCGGTTGGCCGGGCGCGTACACGCCGCGGATGATGTCATCCGCCAGGCTGTTTGCGATTTGCTCGACCAGCATCAGCGGCACTTTTGCGCCTCGGCCATCAGGCAGGTAGTTGTCGCGCCCTGAATCTTCGTTGTGGGCCATATCAGTCCTTGTCTTCGTTTGCCGCCGCCGCGGCGCTAATCAATGCGGCTTTGTCGAGAGCAAAAGCAGTTTCTGCAATGCCCGGACCGCCCTCGCAGTGGAGGGGAACACCGCGATGCCTTGTTCCAGAAGCTCCACGCGTTTGCGACGCACGAGGTCCTCCTGTGTCGTGTCGCCGGTTGAGCGTAGCGCCACGCACACAGGAGGACCGCTGGAACTGGCGCTGGCAATGCTGGCACAGATGGATTCGATCTCCTTCACACCGTCGGCCTCGCTGTCCGCGAAATCCATGATCGAGCCCATTTCCACATATACCACCACCGCATCGACGGCCGGATCCTTCTTCAATTGGTCCACTATGTCGCCAAAGATGTGCCGCTCGCCTTCTTTCAGCCCCCACACTGGAATGTCAATCGGATTGGCGACGCTGGTGCCCGGCAGCCCGAAACGGCTGAGCGCATGAGCGGTAGCATCCGAGAGGGGCGGCACCTCAAGGCCTGCACGTGCAGCGGCGTCGCAGCACGTCACACTGACACCGCCGCCAGAGCCAAAGATACCAAGGCCTAGTCCGCGCAGGCTGCCATGCGCGCTATGGATGAGGAAAGCGTCCATCAGCTCGTCAACGCTATCGACCTCCAGTACGCCGGACTGCTTCACCGCGGCACGCCACAGGGTCTGGTCCGTGGCCAGCGCGGCGGTATGGCTGCCGGCAGCGACCAACCCTTGCTCCGTCGTGCCGCCCTTGAACAGGATCACCGGCTTGCTAATTTGTCGCGCCAAGCGGAAGAACAGACCGGGGTCACGGATCGACTCACTGTAGAACGCGATCAGTGTGGTGGCCGGATCCGCTTCGCAGAACAGCAGGAAATCCACCAAGTCGAGGTCACTGCAGTTGCCGCAAGAGAGCACCCGTGCCACGGGAACGCCTTGCACCTGGGCGCGTCGCACCACGTCACCCGCGAAGGTGCCGCTTTGGGAAATGAAGCTGATCCCGCGCGTGGCCGTCGGGCAGTATTGTGCCGCACCCATCGCCATGCGGCTCGTCGCGCTGAACGTGCCGATGCAGTTGGGGCCAACCATACGCATGGTACCGTTCGCGAGCACTGCTGCGATCTCACGTTCCAGTGCCTCGCCCTTTGAGGGATCGTCACCTGCTGACCATTCGGAAAAGCCGGCGGTGAGAACCTGTACAACCTTCACGCCTATGTCCTGACACTGGCGCAATGCGTCGGGCACCTGAGCGGCGCCCAGCGCGATATAAGCGCGATCTACTTGTGCCGGCACATCGAGGATCGAGGGGTATGCCGGCAGGTCGCAAATTGTCTTGGCCTTGGGATGAATCGGGTAGATTGGTCCGTGAAAGCCGAAATCCAGCAGGTTCCGGATGCTACGGTAGCCCAGCTTCGTCGTAACAGTTGACGCGCCGATGAAGGCAATGGACTGGGGGTCGAACAATGCCTCGACGCCCTCGAGTCTCGCGCCGCGGCGCGCCGCCGCCTCCGCTACTTGCGTCGCCGACAGGACCCGCGGGCCCAACTCCTTCGCCAGTGGCATGACCACCGCGTCTACTGCCAGGCAGCCGCTAGGGCCGACGATCACCGGATTGATATCGACGTCCCCGACTTCGCCGCGCAAGATCAGCCCATCCGGACCTGCCACCGCCAAAAGGCAAGAGCGCAGCGCCGCCCGAGCATCCGGGTCGAGCGGTATGCGCCCGGGCGGAAACGCCTCGTCAATCAACGCGGAGGCGGCGCGCTCGGTAAGCGGGGCCAGTGCCGCGGCGGGAGCAGCTTTCTGCTCCACGCCCGTGCCCCCGGAACCCAGCAACACCACGGCGCCATAGTCGCGGTCCACCCGAGCCCCGATGAAAACCTCCAGTCCCTCCGGCACGCGCTCTTCGACCAGTACGCCGTCGAGGCGCGCCTGTGGCGATGAAGCCCTGCACGCATTCAGGATGTCGTCGAAGGCTTGTCCCACCTCCGCCAGGGGCACCCCTACGCGCACACCCCCGGCGGCCGCCTTGTGCACAATGTCGGGTGATACCACTTTCATCACCACGGGCCGCTCAAGCGCTCGCGCCGCTTGTATCGCCTCAGCCGCAGAGGTGGCCAATTGCGGTCGAGTGGTTGCGATCCCGCAGGCGCGCAGCAGTTTTTTTGATTCAATCTCGTTCTTCATGGTGTCCGTTCGAAGGTAACTAGGTTTAGCGAGCAGGGCGCACGTCAGATCAGGATCTTGCCTCACTGGAACCAATGCAGCGGCTCCGGCGTTTGCCCACGGCACCGCGGCAGCGGACACCGGATGGAGACGGCGCGGCGGCAACTCGACCCTGGCAAAGAGGAGATCCTCATTGACATCTGTTCGGACGAGAGCGGGTCTATTGGAAACGTGGCGCACGCTTCTCGAGAAAGGCGCGGATGCCTTCGCTTGCATCGGGTGCGCGCTGCAGTTCGGCACTTGCGCTCCATTCGTGCTCACGCGCCGCGTCGGCGCCGGCGTACAGCCCTGTCTCGAGGCCAGTCTTTACCTCCCAGACGACGCCGGCCGAATGACGCGTGATCTCGCCGGCCATGGCCAGCGCAACGTTAAGCGCACCACCTTGCGGCGCGGCACGGCTGGCAAAGCCGAGGCGCAGTGCCTCTTCAGCTTTCATCTCGCGGCAGGTCACCAGCAGTTCGTGTGCCACCGGGCGCGGTAGCAGTGCCGGGAGCCGGCTTAGCTGTCCGCCAATCGGCAGCAAGCCAATGCGGGCGCCTGGCGCGGCAAAGCTGGCATTGGCCGCGCATACGCGAAAGTCGCAATTCAGGGCCAGGATGAACCCGGCAGCGAGCGCGTATCCATTGACGGCGGCGATCGTGGGCGTGCGCATGCGCGCAGGCATGAGGAAAGGCTCGTTAAGCGAAGCATCCGAGGCCTGGTCCTGATGCGTGAGCATCTCCTTCAGGTCATGGCCGCTGGAGAACGCGACATCGCCCTCACCAGTGATCACGACGCATTTCACAGCAGGGTCGCGCTCGGCTGCGTCGAGATGGCGTCCCAGCGCCTGTGTCATCTCATGCGTGAAGGCATTGCGCTTGGTCGGGTTGTCGATCGTGAGCACGGCGATGCCGTCGCGCAGTTCGAGTCGGATGGCAGGCATCAGAGTCACTCCACAGTGAGTCGCTTTTCCAGGGAAGCCGGGTCAGCGAGCACGCGTTCACGCGTCTCGCTGAAGACGATATGGCCGCTCTCGATGACCTGGAAGTGGTCGCCGACGGCGGTGGCCAGCGCCAGGCTCTGCTCCACCAGCAGTACGCCAATGCCGCGCTCACGCATCTCGAGGATGGCGTCATGGATCGCTCCCACGTAATTCGGAGCCAGCCCCTCGGTGGGCTCATCGAGTAGGATGTAGCGTGGGTTGGCCACCATCGCGCGCGCCACTACCAGCATCTGCTGCTCCCCGCCGCTTAGCGTGCCGGCCAGTTGGTCCATGCGCTCTGCCAGGCGAGGGAACAGCCGCGTGGCGTCGTCAATGGTGAATGGCTGTGAGCCTTCCGTAGCGGGCTGGCGCGCTACCTCCAGGTTGTCGCGCACGCTGAGGCTGGCAAATACCTTGCGGTCTTCCGGCACCAGCGTGACCCCGGCTCGCGCGCGGCGGTGCGTCGAACCTTGCAGGGGGCGACCGTCGCACACGATCTGTCCTTCCTGGCGGTCAACCAGACCGAGGATGGCACGCAGCGTGGTGGTCTTGCCCATGCCGTTCAAGCCCAGGAGGCAACTTACCTCGCCGCGCCGCACACGCATCGATACGCCATGGAGGATGTGGCTACTGCCATAGGAAGCCGACAACTGGTCGAGTCTCAGTTCGCGGTTAGTGATGCCGTTCATGATGCAAAGCTCCCGTGCAGGTACGCGCTCTTGACCGCAGCACTTTCCCGAATGACCCTCGGCGGGCCGTCGGCGATCACCTTGCCGTTTTGCATCACGGTGATCGCATCGGACAGCGCCATCACCATGCCGACGTCGTGCTCTACCAGCACGATCGTCAAGCCCATTTCGTCGCGCAGTTTCAGAATCAGCTCGCCAATGCCATGCCGGTCGCCCTTGGACATTCCAGCCAGGGGCTCGTCCATCAGGATCAACCTCGGCTTGAGCGCCAGCCCGATGGCCACGTCGAGCGCGCGCTGCGAGCCGTGGGCCAGTTGCTTGGCAGTGAGGGCCGCCTTATCGGCCAGGCCGACGCTGCGAAGGTGCTGATGGGCTTCGGCAGCAATCTCGTCTTCATCGGCACGGGAACACCGTACGCTGAAGTTCAGTCTGCGGCTTGAGCGAATCGCCAGCGCAACGTTCTCGCACAGCGTCAGTTCAAGAAAGACGCTGGTGCGCTGGAAGGTGCGAACGATGCCGCGGCCCGCGAGGCGTTCGGGCGTCCAGCCGGTGACATCGCTGCCGTCGAACGACACGCGGCCGGATGCCGGCGGGATCGCGCCAGTGATCAGGTTGAACAACGTGGTCTTGCCGGCGCCGTTTGGCCCCAGGATGGCATGGATGGTTCGCGGCATGACGCTCAGCGAAACGTCTTGCACCGCCTTCAGGCCACCGAAGTGTCGGGACAGGCCAGTGGTTTGCAACAGCGCGCTCATCGTCCCGCTCCCTTATCTGCTCGTCCGACCCGCGTCGCCCACAACGGCCGCAGCAATCCGTACAACCCGCCCGGCGCCACCAGTACGATCACCACGAACAACGCGCCGAAGTACACCAGCCACGCGTCGGTGATACTGCTGATCGCGTGCTCGGCAAAGGTGAAGGCCACCGCGCCTAGCGCGGGCCCCACCACGCTGCCAACACCGCCCAGTACGACGTACATCAGAATCTTGCCGCTCTGGAACCAGTGCAGCGATTCCGGCGTGACAGCGCCGTTGAACAGGACGAACAACGCGCCCGCTATCGAAGCCAGAATGGCCGAGATGACGTAGGCGGTGAGCTTCAGGCGGAACACGTCGATGCCGATGAAGCGCGCGCGCTCGGGGTTGTCACGCAACCCCAGCCAGGCTTTACCCAGCGGCGTGGCACGCAGGTAAATCACGCCCGCTACCATGGCCACCAGCACCGCCAGCAAAAGCCAGTACCAGGTGTTTTGGCCAACTATCTTCAGTCCGAACAGCGTGGGGGAGGGCACCCCCTGCAGGCCGTCCTCGCCCCCGGTGATACCGGCCGCCACAAACACCAGCGAGTACAGTACCTGGCACAACGCCAACGTCAGGATGGCAAAGGCCTTGCCGACTTGGCGCAGGAAGATCAGTCCAACGCCGGTAGCGAACAGCAACGCCACCAGTGCCGCCATCAGCAGCAACAACAGCAGATCGGCAGTCACC
This sequence comes from Cupriavidus sp. P-10, assembly GCF_003402535.2. NCBI lineage: Bacteria > Pseudomonadati > Pseudomonadota > Betaproteobacteria > Burkholderiales > Burkholderiaceae > Cupriavidus > Cupriavidus sp. P-10. The sequence goes on along the minus strand of NZ_AP025174.1, from coordinate 294,293 downwards.
CCGCGCGCCAGCAGTCCCGCAGCGTAGGCGCCCAGGCCGAACCAGGCGGCATGACCGAAGGACAGCAGGCCGGTATTGCCCGTCAGCATGTCCAGGCTCACCGCCAGCATGGCGGCGATGAACGCGTGCGAGAACAGCACGATGACAAAGGGCTGCTCGGTGAGCCACAGGGGCAGAAGCGCGGCAGCGATGACCACCAGCACCGCAGCAACGGACACCAGGTTGATGCGGCGCGGCGGCAGCCCGACTGGTAGAGACGAGGTCCTCATCATTCTGTCCTCCCTTCGCCAAACAGGCCACGCGGCCAGCGAACCAGCATGGCCATAAGGATTATGAACAGCAGCATCATTGCCGCGTGGCCGCCGGTGAAGGCCTCGCCAAACACGACCACGAGCCCCACCAGGTATGCCGATACCACGGCGCCTCGAAAGCTGCCCAGCCCGCCGAGAATGACGGTCATAAACGACAGGATCAGCATCTTGTCGCCAACAGTTGCGTAGGCATTCAAGATCGGCGCGGATGCCGCCCCCGCGATGCCAACGAGCGCCGCGCTCACGCCAACCACTGAATGCATCAGCACGTTGCGATCAATACCCAGGCATGCGGCCATTTCGCCGTTGTCATTCGCGGCCCGCACGCGCAGTCCCCACCGGGTTGTTTTCAAGACCAGCATCAAGGCGGCAGCCAGCGCGATTGACAATAGCGAGGCAAAGACCCGATACACCGGCAACGACACGCTGCCCATCTCCAACGTTCCGGCCAGCGCTGTAGGCGGCACCAGCACCTGGATGTCCCGGCCGCCCGCCTCGTACAGCAGTCCGGTAATTAGCATGGCCAGGCCAAAGGTCAGAAGAAGACCGTCCATCATGGGGCGGTGACGGATGCGCGAGAACAGAGCCCAGTCCATCGCCACGCCGACAGCGCCGACTGCCAGCGCCGTGAGCGGGAGCACCCACCACAGGGGTAAGCCCTTCGCCACCAGCCAGACGCCTGCCATGGCACCGATGCTGTAGAGGGCGCCGTGGGCGAAGTTGATGATTCGCCCGACGCCGTAGATCAGCGTCAGCCCCAGGCTGGACAGCAACAGGATCGATCCGAAGACCACCCCGTTTAACAAGAGTGATAACAAAAGCACCATCTTTCTCCCCGGACTGGTAAATTGTTAACAATCGACTGTTAACTGATTATAGGCGTGCAATGGCTTTCTAGAAGATAGGGATACTGCCTATGGGGTTTACCTTGTGGGCAGCATGGAGGCTCAAAGATCACGAAGCATGTTGCGTTGCACCTAGCCCTGCCTGGCGGCCAACTGTGAGAGGCCGGACAGGTGTTCGAGTGCCATGCGGTGTTTGAGACGCATAAACGCCTCCTCGAGGCGCCAGCGCTGGTGATAGAGATCGCGGAAGGCGGCAGCCGGGTAGCGGTGCATGTCGAGCAGATTGGTGATGAGCACGCGCACCTTACCGGCTGGCGAGATCTGTCGGATCAGCCGGACGGTCTGCGGGGTAGCCGCACACTCATAGTCGCGCGCGTCATTGCGGGCTGGAGCCGGGAGTGTGACGATGGCCTCGTCGCGGCCGGAGCGGACGAAGTGTCGCACGGGCGGTAAAGCCGCTGCCGTCGGCGCGCATGCAGAAGGGGATTTTTCGGGATCTCCCGCACTTTGTGTGACGACCGCGTCAAGGGCTTGATTTCGGGCCGATCTGGCTTTACGTTGATCGTTACCATGAGCCACGTTCTCGGTGGGATCGATCGTATTCTCGCCCGTGTGGGTAAGCGCTTCATCTCCAGCGATGCGCGAGGGGATACCATTACCGTCGAAGCCTGCAGTACGGTTCGCGCGGCACCGTGTCCTGCCTGCCATCGTTGGAGTAATCGACGCCACGGCAGCTATGTGCGCAGGCTGGAAGAACGTCCGATGCTCGAACAGCGGGTCGTTCTCGCCGTTGAGGTGCGTCGCTTCAAGTGTGCAAACGCCGGCTGCCCGCGTCGTACCTTTGCCGAGAACATCCACGCCTTAGCCGGTCCGCATCAACGTTGTACGCGATCGCAGGCTCGGGCGTTGCACGCGCTGGGCCATGCCCTCGGTGGTGAGGCGGCAGCCAGGCTTGCTAACGTCCTGGGCTTGCGCACCAGTGCCGACACCGTGCTGCGGGAGTTGCGCAGAGCTCCTGAGCGCAAGCGCAAACCACGACCGCGGGTCGTCGGCATCGATGACTGGGCGATCGCGCGCGGTCACCAGTACGGAACGATCATCGTCGACCTGGAGCGGCGTGAGCCTATCGAAGTGTTCGCCGGCAGGGAAGGAACTGCGGTGGCCGCGTGGATGCGTGCGCACCCATCGATCGAGATCGTCGCCAGGGACCGGGCTGGGGCCTACTCCGAGGCGGTCGACATCGCGCTGCCGGCAGCCACGCAAATCTCGGATCGCTGGCATCTACTGTGCAATCTGCGCGACAACGTTGAGAGACTGCTGTGCCGACTCGGACCGCAACTGCGCCAAGCCGCGCAGCAAGTCGAGGTCGGTGGCGTGACCCTGGGACGGCAGCGGGAGCTGAGCCGCAACTCACTGTGGTCATGGCAGCGTCTGAGCGATCAGCGACGCGCCTCGCGGGTGGCGCTGTACGAGCGGGTTATGGCGCTACACGCCCAGGGCGCCACGATGAAAGGAATCGGACGCGAGCTCTCAATCGACCATCGAAGCGTGCGCAACTTCATCACCGCGGGGGCATTCCCCGAGCGCGCCCCCAGGGCGCGGGGTCCGACGCCTTTAGATCCTTATCTCGGCTATATCGAGGAACGAATCGCACAGGGCTGTCGCTTTCCTGAACTGATCTGGCAGGAACTCAAGCAGCGAGGATATACGGGCAGTCGCGCCGCCGTTCGGAATTGCGTGATTCGCCTCCTTTTTCCGCAGGGCAAGAAGCCTCCTTTCCAGGCACCCGTGCGCACGATGCCGTGCCCGTCGGCCCGGCGCGTGTTCGGATGGCTTATCCGATGGAGGAAGCTCGCGGTCGCGGAGCCAAAAAGCGCGGACCACGAGCGCTTCGTGCAGGCGCTGTGCAAGATCGAACCCGTGGTGGGCGAGGTCCGCAGCCTCGCGCGGGAGTTTCTTGGGCTCATGCACAGGCGAAGTCCGCGGCAGTTCGATCGATGGTTGAAGCGTTTGTCGCGCTGCGACGCTTTGGAAATGCGGAGGTTCGCGCAAAGCCTGCGCGCCGACTTACCGGCTGTGCGGGCGGCCTTCAAGCTGCCATGGAGCAATGGGCAGACCGAAGGGCACGTCAACCGGCTCAAGTTCCTCAAGCGCCAGATGTATGGCCGCGCGAACATCGAGCTTCTGCGGCTGCGGGTATTGAAGCCAAACTGATAGACCTGCCTTGTCCTGCATGACACGCTAGTCCGATCGCTCGCAGGCGGGTGAGCTCGCGCGGCCGGCATGATGCTGGCGGGCTCCTACGTTCGTCAACAAGAAGAATGGTGGTGGGCGGTGGAGACGACGGCCGCTCCGCGCTACAACATCCTCCACGCCAGCGCGCCCTCGTCACACAAAGTGCGGAAGACCTAACATTGCTTTGTTCTACCGTGAAGCAGTCATCGAGCCAGCCTGGTTCGGCATCCGCTATCAGGCCATGGACGAGTTCGCGCTACACCAGGGGCTGACCACCTGCGGCAGGCGACATAGCGCTGCCATCGCGCACCGCGATGGCAGCTTCACCAATCGCTGCTTTACGGACTGCGCGGCATCTTTCAATCTGTGTCATTTCCTTCCCCCGTTTCTCGCCGCGCGTCTGCGTCAGCCATCGTGTCGTCCGATGGGGGGCCACGCGAACCGGCCGGCCATCTTCGGTCATTCGATTCCGGGAATAAAGTGAATACGGGCTATGGAATGGCGGAAATGACGTGGTTTTATTATCGTAAAGACGATTAAGGAGACGTGAAAATTCCAGTGAGCAGACCATATACCGGCGGCGCTCTGATTCAACGCGACCTTGGATGGATCTGGTCACCACCGGCAATGAAATCACATCGGCGGGATACTGATTTTTTCCCTGCTGCCTTTTCCATTGAGACCGACATTGAACGAAAGCCTTACACAAGCGGCAGTTGGCGGGGTTGAACATCGTTCCGCCATCCGCGTACTGGTCATTTTTCACTCGTGGTCCGGAAATACGCTGTCGCTTGCCCAGGCAGTCGCAGAGGGAGCAAGGAGCGAATCCTGCGCAACGGTCAGCATCCGCCGAGTCTCCGAGATACGGAATGAACAGGAGCTGATGTTGGACCGACGATTCGGCCAGCAGTTTGCAGCAGCGTGCGCATATCCGGTCGTGACGGTGGATGAAGTGCTGGACGCGGACGTGATCATCCTTGGCTGCCCGACGCGCATGGGGACGCTCTCGGCCGAGATGAAACGCTTCATCGACGGGCTGGGACCGATATGGAGCGACGGGGCATTGGCCAACAAGGTCGGCGCAGCCTTTACCACGGCGTCGACGCCTCACGGTGGCCAGGAAATGACGCTGTTGTCTCTGGTGGTTGCGATGAGCCATCTTGGCATGATCGTGGCCTGCCCGGGCTACACCGCCGACATCTTCGAAGTTGCGGGATCTCCCTACGGAGCAAGCTCGACGTCGAAGGTCGACGGCATTCGCACCAGGCCACGGCCCGCGGATCTTGCCGCGGCCGCCGCGCTCGGGAATCGATCGGCTTGCGTGGGGGCATGGGTACGCCGCGGGCGGCAGAGGGGAAAGACTTTAACTGAAGGAGAGAGACAAGATGTCGACACAAGAAGCAACGCTGGTGAACGTGTATAGCCCGATCGGGCATCGGGATGTCCGGACGGACAATGCATTTGGATTGAACCGCATCCATCAGCGTGATATTGCGTGTGGGCAATGCGAAATGATCGAGTTACCCGGTTGAACTCAAGCTGCTCATGCCGGGTTTCAACTGGCTTCGCCTGGGCGCGGTGGTCGCACACGCGCTCAATGGCTACCACAGCCCGCTGCCGGCAGGCTCTTCCATTTCCGTACACACGCGCCATGCCGGGCGCATGTGCTTCGAAGGTCCAGAGCTGGTCCCGATGTGCGGCGCGATGTTGGGGTCGTCCTTGCGGATGATCATCGACCCATCGTCGGTCTCGGCACCAGACGAAGCCGTTAGCCGAACTTAAAATGCAATTAATCGCCAAGCTTCGCTTGCAACCATCAGTCGTTTGCTGGCATGAGGTTGTTCCCCGTCGCCCTCGGCATAGCATGCGCACGATTGGCATCTTCCCTCGGACGCGCGCAGCCTCTTGGGGCGCCAGATCCACCCGCGATGCGCCTTCGATGAGGCAAGCCCAGTAGGGGTGCCGCGGCATCAGGTCCGGATGCCCCGCGCAATTCGGTCTCGCTTAGGGAGACGTTTAGGCCGTCCTGACCGCGGCTCTCCAACTCCAATTCGAAGCTGTGGATGATAGCTGCCTGTAGCGATTCCGGAAGCGGCGATGGAAATGGGCGGCGACATACAAGGCGTTGCAAGCCCAGACTTCTTCGCCGTCCGGGTTGCAGGATCGTTAGGCGGCAATCTCCATTGAGAACCTTGCGAGGTTCCAGCGAGGCGAATCATAAATTAACGTCGTCGATCCGAGAACCGGCTATTGACGCGCTCCCCGAGGCGGCCTCAAGCGGGTCGCCTCCCGGGCAGCGCATCGTATTGCCTGATCGATGTAGTTCACCGCTCCAGTCCGACGGCACGATTGTTCCACACCCGCAGGCTGATGAGCCCACGATAGACCGGGTTCCCGTTCCAGTGGGGGTCCGCATCCACCAGTGTCAGATCGGGCAGCCTGGTAAGCAGGCTGCGGAAGACGATTTCCGCCTCCATCAGCGTTAGCGCGGCCCCGATGCAGAAATGCGCGCCATGACCGAAGGAAAGGTGCGAGCCCTCACGCCGTGTGATGTCCAATGTGTCGGGGTCGCTGTAGCGCGATGGATCGCGGTTGGCGGCTCCGATCAACGGCACAATCAGGTCACCGCGCCGGAGCTGTTTCCCGTGCAAGATGATATCCGCTGTGACGCGTCGGCCGGTATATTGAACCGGGCTTTCGTAGCGCAGCAGTTCGCGAAGGGCGTTTGGCACAAGCTCGGGTGCCTGTTGCAGGCGCTGCCACTGCTGCGGATGGCTGAGCAAGGCATGTAGTCCATTACCGAGAAGGTTGCGCGTCGTCTCGTGCCCGGCGAACAGCAGCATGGCACATTGCGCCAGCAGTTCGGCCCCGGTTTCGATCGTTCCTTCAGCCTCGGCCTGCAGCAGGTGGCTTATCAGGTCCCGCTGTTGGGGTTGCTGGTAAGTCGGGCACGAGGCCTGCGTTCTGCGGCGCGCCAGCATGGCTTCGAAGGCGGCGCTCATCTTTAGCAGGCTCGCTTGCGCACGCCGCTTTAGCGCCAGGTCTGGATCCGGCGAGCCGATAAATGCGGCCAGGTCTTCTGACCAAGCCAGAAAGCCCGGTTGCTCGTTGACGTCCATGCCCAGCAACGTCGCGATCACCATCGCGGGCAGCGGCCTGGCCACCGCCGCCATGAAATCGAACTGGTGTTCCTGCGCAATCCGGTCCATCAGTAGCGCGATCATTTGCTCGATGGTGCCGGCGAAAGCGCGCAGGGCTGCGGGCCGGAAGCCTGCATTGAGCACCTGGCGCAGGCGCGTGTGGTCGGGCGCGTCGAGGAACAGCATGGCCCGGCTGAACAGGCGCTGGAAGGGGCACAGCGCCTGGCGCTCGTCCTCGCTGTTACGCATGACCCAGCCGCCCGTGCGGCGCGCTGAGTAGAGCGGATCGCGCAGCACGACTTCCATGTCCTCGTGCCTAGTTAGCAGCCAGGCTCCACCAAAGAATTCTTCGCTCCAGTGAATGGGGCCGGCGGCCCGCAATGCGTGGTAGGCGGGATACGGGTCGCGCAGGAAGCTGGCATCGACGAAGGCGTCGCAAGGCGCGCGGTCGTCCTGCGATGCCACCGACCGCGCCCTGGCGCGTTCAGACAGAACGGCGGCCGTCATCCTGCGTCGCCTTCAGTGCGGATGCCGAGGCGTTCGAGCAGGGCGCGGTCGCGGTCGGCCTGGGGGTTGCTGGTGGTGAGTAGCTTGTCGCCGTAGAAGATGGAGTTGGCGCCGGCCACGAGGCAAAGTGCTTGCAACGCGTCGTCCATCTGCTCACGTCCCGCGGACAGCCGAACCATGGCGCGCGGCATGGTAATGCGAGCCACTGCAATGGTACGGATGAATTCGAAGGGATCGATCGGAGGAGTGCCGGCGAGGGGCGTGCCTTCCACCGCAACCAGGTTGTTGATCGGCACCGACTCCGGATAAGGCTCCAAATTGGCGAGTTGCGCAATGAGCCCGGCGCGGGCTTCGCGGGATTCGCCCATGCCGACGATGCCGCCACAGCAGACATTGATGCCAGCGTCGCGCACATGGCCGATGGTGTCCAACCTATCCTGGTACGTGCGAGTGCCGATGATCTTTCCGTAAAACTCGGGCGCCGTATCCAAATTGTGGTTGTAATAATCGAGGCCCGCTTCCTTCAAGCGCTGCGCCTGTTCCGCCTTCAACATGCCAAGCGTGACGCAGGTCTCCATGCCCATCGCCTTGACCTCGCGCACCATCTCCATCACCGGCTCCAGGTGACGGTCCTTGGGGCTGCGCCAGGCGGCCCCCATGCAGAAGCGCGTGGCGCCGTTGGCCTTGGCGGCGCGCGCGGCCTCCAGCACCTCGTCCAGCGCCATCAGCTTCTCGGCCTTGACGCCGGCATCGTGATGCGCACTCTGTGGGCAATAGCCGCAGTCCTCTTCGCACCCTCCGGTCTTGATTGAGAGCAGGGTCGACAGCTGCACCGTGTTGGCGTCGAAATGTTCGCGGTGCACTTGCTGGGCCCGGAAGAGCAGGTCGTTGAAAGGCAGCGCGAAGAGTTCGCCGACCTGGGCCACACTCCAGCGCCCGGCGGGCTCCTGAGCTGTGGTCGGGCGGCGCACGGCGTTGCGCAGGGTTTCGACATCTATGGTAGCGATTGTGGCATCGTTCGCGGTGGAGGCGTCGGCGATCATGGTCATGTCTGAGTCCAGGTTAGGCAGTTTGGCCTCGGGTCTCGGCCAGTTGATAGGCGAAAGGAGCTGTCAGTAGCGGTGACAGATCGATCGCTGCGGCGGCTTCCCGCGGATCCTTCTGCCAGGGGATTTCCCCAAGGCAGGGGGCATCCAGGGAGGCGCACAGCGTGGCGATGTTCTCGGCGGCCAGGGCCATATCCGGATCTATGCGGTTCGCGATCCAGCCGGCGAGTCGTAGGCCCCGCGCACGTACCGCGGCGGCAGTCAGCACTGCGTGGTTAAGGCACCCCAGCCGGATACCGACCACCAATACCACCGGCAGGCCGAGCATGACGGCCAGGTCAGCCGTGGTCCACTGGGCCAGGCCGGCGGATAACGGCACATGAAAGCCGCCCACGCCTTCCACGACTACTGCACTGGCGCGTGTGCACAGCTCGCTGAACGCGGCTTGGATGGGCTCGGGCGTGATTTGCGTGCCCTCGAGCGCCGCGGCCAAATGCGGCGAGCAGGGCGTGCGCAGCAGGAAAGGGCAGGTCATTGCGGGCGGTACGTCCACGCTGCTCGCATTGCGCAGTGCGGCCACATCATCGTTGTGCCAATGGTCGTCACGCCATTCGCTGCCACTGGCCACCGGCTTCATCCCTACGCTGGGATAGCCGGCAGCGCGCAGCGCATGCAGCAATGTCGCGCTGGCGTAAGTCTTGCCGACGCCGGTATCGGTGCCGGTGACAAAGCAGGCAATGCCTGCGAAAGTGCCCGTCGCATTCATGCCGTCTCCTTGTGCGCCGCCAGGACTCCCAAGCTGTCCAGCAGCCGCGCCACGTCGGCGCAGGTATGTTCGGCCGACAAGGTGATGCGCAAGCGCGCCGTGCCATCGGGCACCGTCGGTGGCCGGATCGCAGTGACGCGGATGCCACCGGCCTCCAGCGCCTCGGACAGCGCGAGCGCAATCGAGTTGCCGCCCACGATCAGGGGCTGAATCGGCGTTGCGCTGTTGACCATGCGCCAGCCAGTTTGGGGGTGGCGGGCTTGCAAGATCTCCAGGCCACCGCGCAGGAGGGCGATCGATTTCGCCACTTGCCCGCGCCGCTGCCGGCCCTCGTCGCCCGCGATCAATGCCAAGCTGGTCAGAAGCGCATGGGCCACTGCCGGCGGCGCGGCCGTGGTGTAGATATAAGGTCTTGCGACGTTGACCAAGTGCTCCACGATCGTGGTGTGCGCGGCCACAAATGCACCCGCTACGCCAGCGGCCTTGCCCAGCGTGCCGATGTAGATGAAGCGCTGCGACATCAGCCTGAGATGCTCCAGCACACCGCGGCCGCGCTCGCCCAGCACGCCGAAGCCGTGGGCGTCGTCCACGACAATCCATGCGTCGTGCAGTTCAGCCAGTGCCAGCAGTTCAGCCAAGGGGGCAATGTCGCCATCCATGCTGAACACGCCGTCGGTCACGATCAGTTTGAGCCGGCTGCTGCTGACGGTCAGCTGCCGGCTCAACGCGGCGGTGTCCCGGTGCGGGTAGCGGCGCACCTCCGCACGAGCGAGCAGCGCGCCATCGATCAGTGAGGCGTGGTTGAGCTTGTCGCAAAAGAGGGTAGCGTCGGACGTGCCGAGGGCGCTCAGCACCGCCAGATTGGCCATATAGCCGGTGCAAAAGTAAAGCGCCCGCACGTCAGGAATATAGGGCGCCTGCCAGTTTGCCAGCTCGGCCTCGAGCTGATGGTGGACCACCGAGTGGCCGCTGACCAGATGGGAGGCTCCGCTGCCGGCACCGTAGCGATGGGCGCCCTCGGCGAAGGCGTCGACCACTGCGGGATGGTTTGCCAGGCCGAGGTAGTCATTGCTGCAAAAGCTCAGCAACGGGCGCGCGGCACCGTGACCGTCGCTGACCGCCTGGTGCGGCGCGCAGGCGGTATGGGTTACGCGGCGGCGGCGCGTTAGCGCGCTCGCAGCTCGCTCGGCGGCAGCGCGCTCGAGTCGCTCAAGCAGCATGGCAGACCTCCATTGGCGCACCGCCTTGGATTTGCGACGCTTCGGTCAGCGTCGCATCGAGCGCAGCCTGCAGTTGTTGGCCCAGCCATTGCGCCTGCGCTTGGTCGAAGCAATACGGTGGCAATACGTAGAGGGTGTTGCCGATCGGACGTGCCAGGACGCCGTGGGCCAGCGCCGATCGGTGGAAGCGCGCGGAAAAGTCGGCTCCTGCGAACTCAGGCCGCACGTCGGCGGCCCAGATCACGCCACGCTGGCGCGTATGCATCAGGCGCGCGTCCGCGCCGAGCGACGCCAACGCCTCACCAAGCCATTGCGCGCGCTGACGATTTTGCTCGATGACGTGGTCATACTCGAACAGGTCTAGCGTGGCGAGTGCGGCACGGCAGGCCAGGGGATTGCCGGTGTAGGAATGCGAATGCAGAAAGCTTCTGGCCACATCATCTGCAATGAAGGCATGTTGAATTTCCGGCCGCGACAGCACCAGGGATAGCGGCAGATAGCCGCCGCTGATGCCTTTGGACAGGCACAGGAAATCCGGCCAAAGATGGGCTGGCAACGGCGCTCTGCCCTCACGCGATTGCTCCCATGCGAAGAAGGTGCCAGTGCGGCCACAGCCAACCGCGATCTCGTCCGCAATCAGGTGAACCCGGTAGCGGTCGCACAGCGCCCGTGCCCCGTCCAGATAGGAAGGGTCGTGCATCGCCATGCCGGCCGCTCCCTGTACCAGAGGCTCGACGATCAGCGCTGCGATTTGTCCGGAGCGTTCGCGCAGCAGCGCTTCCAGTTCCGCCAGGGCACGCGCGGCAACGTCAGCAGCCGATTCTCCACTCACAGCCTGGCGCCCATCAGGCGACATCACGACATGGGCCCGGCGGATCAATGGGTCGTAGGCGTCGCGGAAGATCTCGACGTCGGTCACGGCCAGGGCGCCCACCGTTTCGCCGTGGTAACCGTTCCGGAGGCAGATGAATTCCCGCTTGGCTGTCAGACCGATATTGCGCCAGTAGTGAAAACTCATCTTGAGCGCGATCTCAACGGCCGACGCGCCGTCCGACGCGTAGAAAACATTGCCGAGTGCCCCACCGGTCAGTGCCGACAAACGCTCGCCCAGTTCCACTGCGGGTGCGTGGGTGCATCCGGCGAGCATCACGTGCTCAAGCGTTTCCAGCTGGTGCACCAGGGCGGCATTGATATGTGGGTTGGCGTGACCGAACAAGTTGACCCACCAGGAGCTGGTGGCGTCAAAGTAGCGCCGCCCCTCCGTGTCGATCAGCCATACGCCTTCGCCACGCGCTATCGCCAACGGCTCGACGGTGTCACCGGGTCTGAGTGCAGTACACGGATGCCACACGGAACGCACACTGCGCCGGGCGAGACTTGTGGCAGCGAGCCGGGTGCCCTCCACCGGCACCGAGTCGGCACTGCAAAGCGTGAGGTATTCCATAGTGTCCTACCTTTATCGATCGTGCTCTGCGGCCAAGACCGCGAGTGGTTTCTTCCGGTTCTATGCGCTGGTCGGGCGAGTTCACCAGCGATGCCACGCCCCCTGCCCGTCAAAGTCGTCGCTTTCCATCTTGCGCAAGGTCAGTATGGGCACAGAAGACAAAAAAGTAAACTATTTTGTAGTCTATTTTGACTACCGTAATGGTTTGTGCTCAATGTGTCGCGCCGGTACGGAAAAGTTGTCGAGACTAGGGAGCCTGCACTGAACAGTGGACGTGTGAAGGAAGGGCGCTTGCGGACCGGAAAAGTGAGGGGGCCAAAGCTGAACTCGACGGCAGAACCCTCTGGCCTCCAAAAGCGCTTACAAAAGGGTTTACTATTATGTTTTCAAGAACACTGATCATTCGCGCGCACGGAACGGAACACCATGACAGCTACAGCGAAAGCCAGCCAACAGAAAGGCGTCGCCGGCAATCAAGCCGGGAAGTCGAAGGCAACGTCGGCAACAGCGATTGCGGACGAACTACGGGCCCGGATTGCTCGCCATGATCTACTGCCGGGGACGAAGCTTGTGGAAGCTGAACTGGCTCACGAGTTTGATTCGACGCGTCCGCGCATCCGGGAAGCTCTGGCGGCACTGGAAGAGCGTGGGTTGGTGGAGCGAATTCCCAATCGAGGGGCCATCGTCACCCGCATTAGCTTTGAGCAGATCCTGCAAATTTACTGCGCCCGGGAAGCACTTGAAGGCATGGGCGTGCGCTTGGCCGCGCAAAACGCTCCACAGGGGGAGTGGGACGATCTGATAGCCCTGTTCGGGGCTCCAATGGAAGAGGCGCTCGAGAAAGGGGATTTTGATTTCTACATGGCGGGCTATGAGCAGTTCCGCCAACGCGTCTTCAAGAATGCAAATAACCCGATTATCCAAGGCATGCTTGACACGATCGTTGAGCGCTCGCAAGCTGTTATCCAGCGTGCGATCGTTCTGCCGGGCCGGGCGCGTCTGGGGCTGGAGCATCATCGAGCCGTGCTTGCCGCCCTGCGTGATCGCGATGCGGACAAGGCTGAATCGATCCGACGCCAGAGCCTCAGAGAGGCGGCAGAGTATTTAAGCCGCTTTCGCAAGTATGTCGTTTGAGCACCAATATCGGCGCTTGCAAGTCGCCATCAGCCCGAGTTGAAAGGCGCGTAGTGATTGGCGGGTGGCAGCCACAGGCATTGCAGGGCGCGCGCCACCGCTAAACCAAATACTTTTGATAACGAGACAAGGTTTTCTTGGCGCTCTGAAAATTCTTCCGCCGCAACGCTTCTGCTGCCGCGGCATCGCCTGCCCGCATTGCGTTCAGCACGGCGGAATGCTCGGCAAGGCCTTGTTTTGGCCGGCCGGGAAGTATGATGATGCGTCGGATCAGGAATTGCGTCTTGTCCCAGATACTATCTAGCATTTCGGCGAGCGGAGGGTTGGCCGCTGCCTCAATAACTCTCCGGCGAAAGAAATCATAACCGTCAATAAAGGCGTCCAGGTTCGATTCCTCGACATACTGAACCATCGGACCGTTAAAAAAATCAACCAGATCTTGCCACGATTCCGGCGGTACGTTTTGAGTCGCCAATCTGACGCAAAGCCCGTCGAGCACCTCACGCACGTCGTAGATGTGCAATAATTGTTGAAGATCGATCCGTGTCACCACCGCGCCGCGGTTTGGTATTCGCTCAATGAGACCACGCTGCGCGAGAGCCGCAAAAACCTCTCGCACCAGCGGGCGCGGCACGTCAAATTCTTCGGCTAGATCCTGCTCCCTCACCTTGGCGCCAGGCAGAAGATCTTGCTTCGCGATTCTTGCGCGCAGTATCCGCAGTATCTCAAGCGCTTTGTTCGCACCGTCACCGCGCTGCCGGGCCCGGACTTCCGAGCCAAGGACTTGGGAGGTTTCGGCATTGTTCATCGCCCGTTCCCATCGTTGTTACTACGTCTTCACTAATAATTGTGCAAGGCGAACGCATTTCGCTAGCTCCCTTATTTCCGCTCACGAAAGCGACACGCCCATCCCACTAGCAAGGAGCTGGATTCAAGCCAGCACAATTCGGTGCGGCCTGAAGGACGCATTCTTTTCGCAAGGGACGTCACTTGTCTCGCTATTTCTTCGCCTCGCCGCTGGCGAAAAGGTCCTGCACGAGGCTCGTGTGCAAATCACCCGCGCGCCAGGCAGGAAAATCAAGCATGCGCTGCAAGAGCGGAATGTTGGTCTTTACGCCCTCAATTCTCGTTTCGGACAGTGCCTGCTCTGCAAGCTCGATGGCCGCATGCCTGTCTGACGCGTGAATCACTAGCTTCGCGATCATAGGGTCGTAGTACTGGCTTACGGTGTTTCCCTCCGCATAGCCTGTCTCGATTCGGATGCCGGTACCCGATGGCAGGCGGAAAGTCTGTAGGATGCCCGGCGAGGGGAAGAAGCGGACGGGGTCTTCCGCATAAATTCGCAGCTCGATGGCGTGACCCGAAGCCGTCACCGGCGTGGGAAGGACATCGCGCAGGGCCTCACCTGCCGCAAGACGGATTTGTGCTTCGACCAGATCCACCCCGGTAATGGCTTCGGTGACCGCGTGCTCAACCTGCAGGCGGGTATTCATTTCCAGAAAACTGTAGCTGCCGTCTGAGCCGCGCAGCATCTCCACGGTCCCGATCACGTCGTAGCCGAGCTTACCCAGCAATCTTGCCACACGGTCTGCGACTTCGTCGGCCTCGCCGGGTGGCAGTCCAGGCGCGCAGGCTTCTTCGATTACCTTCTGGTGGCGTCGTTGCACCGAGCAATCCCGCTCCATCAGATGCTGCACGTTGCCGTGCCGATCGCCGAGGATCTGGAACTCGATATGCCGCGGCCGCTCAAACAGCTGCTCCAGATACACGTCGCCATTTCCGAAACTTCGTTGTGCAAGCGCTCTTGCGCGGCCGACGGCTTCCACGAGTTCATCGGCGTCGTGGGCGGCAATCATGCCAATGCCACCGCCGCCTCCGGCAGGCTTAACCAATATCGGATAGCCTACTTCAACGCCAGCCGCCCGGATCGCGGCGGCGTCGTCGCCGATAATGCCAGAGGAGCGGCACATCGGCATACCGTGTTGCGCCATCAAATTGCGCGCGCGGGTCTTATGTCCCATCGCGTCGATCCAGCGCGGGCTGGGGCCAATAAACGTTAGGCCCGCTGCTTCCACGCGGCTGGCGAATCCTGAGTCTTCTGACAAGAAGCCATAGCCGGGGTGCACCGCATCGGCACCCGAGCGGCGTATTGCGTCAAAGAGGGCAGGTTCGTTCAGATAGCTCTGTGCCGCCGGTGATGGTCCGATGCAATACGCCTGGTCGGCTTCCGCCACATAAGGCAGGTCACGGTCGGCTTCGGAATAAACCACGATCGACCGCAGGCCCATCCTGTGTAAGGTTCGCTGTACGCGAGCAGCCACCGCGCCGCGGTTTGCGATGAGTACCGTTTGCATGTTGTTGATCTCCTAGATCTCAATATCTGGTGAGCCCAAGTGCGCGTCGAATGCCGCCCCACGCCCACGCCCACGCTCAGTCGAAGCCGGTGCTGGCTTCGACCGCATTCACTTTGGCGATGCGCCCAAGCTCGAAATGCTCGGTGCCACAGCCCGATCGCTCTCCGAACGTACTGGTGGCATGTTCGGCCAGGAACACCTCCTTGAGCGCACCATTCCCAACTACGTCGGGCGGTCCCGCCAGTTCGTGAAAACAAGAAAATCGGTCGGTGCCTGCCATGTAATGCGGGCACATCGCGTCGTTGCAAATGCTCGCAATAGCCGTGCTATTGCTGCGCTTTGCGCCTAGCGCTGTATCCCGCATGACATGCCCTTCACCTCCAATCTCAATGATTCAGTGGACTAGTGAAAAAAGGCACGTCGATACTGTTACGGGCGCACGCCGGCCCTAAGTTTCGGGCCCAGCGTGGTTTTCAGCGAGATCTGAGCAGCGTCGATGAAGCGGCAAAGCGTCTGGCGAGTCTCGCGGGGGTCAATGATGTCCTCCACGCCGAAGGCCTCCGCGGTACGGAAGGGTGATGCGAGCTGACGCAGGTGATGTTCGAGCTCGCGTTCCTTTGCCGCAGGATCTTCGGACGCAGCGATCTCGCGCCGAAACGCTGCAGCCACGCCTCCCTCGATCGGCAGCGAGCCCCATTCCGCCGTCGGCCACGCGAGCTTGAGGCCCAAGCCGTTTTTATCGGTGGCTGCCATGCCTGCCATGCCGTAGCACTTTCGAATGACTACCGTCACTATCGGCACAGTAGCCTGCAGACTGACGAACACGCTGCGCATGCCTTCGCGAAGGGTACCCTGAGCCTCTGCGTCGCGACCGACCATAAAGCCGGGCACATCCACCAGGAACACCAAAGGGATATGGAAGGTGTCACACAATTCGATGAAGTGCGTTTGCTTGCGCGCAGCCTTGGCATCAATGGCCCCACCGTAAGCCATGGGGTTGCTCGCTACCACGCCCACAACCTTGCCATTCAAACGCGCTAGGCATGTGATTACCGCCTTGCCGTATGTGGGTTGGATTTCGAACATCGAGCCACGGTCAAATACCATGCGCACAATCTTGCGCATGTCATAAGCCTTACGCCTAGCGGATGGCACGATGGTCGCCAGTTCCTCGTCGCGACGATCGGTCGGATCATCGCACGGCGTCACTGGCGGCAGTTCCCACACGTTCTGCGGCATGTACGACAGATAGCGCCGGATCATCGCGAAGCAGTCCGCCTCGGTTTCAACGGCATTGTCTACCGATCCAGCCAAAGCCACTGCAATCGGGGCGCCTCCGAGGTCTTCTTTAGAAATTTCCTGGCCAAGCGAACGTTTCACCACCGGGGGCCCTGCGGCGAAAACATGGCTGGTGCCATTCACCATCACCGACCAGTGTGACATGATAGCCCTTCCGGCTGGCCCTCCTGCTGCCGTACCCAGCACGGCACTGACAACCGGTACTTGGCCAAGCAGCGCTGCGGACGTTTCAAAGCCATGCACGCCAGGAAAGACTGTATGGCCTCGCCGTTGCGCAGAGGTGACGCTGCCGCCCACGCCGTCAATCAGGTTGATCAGCGGAATCTTGTAATTCAGGGCAAGATCTTCGACGAAGCCACCTTGACCGCCTTTTTTCCGGTCGCCGCTCCAGCTTGTGCCGCCGCGTACGGTATAGTCCTCTCCGCCGATTGCGACAGGACGACCGTCCACGTTAGCTAGCCCCATCACATACGGCGCTGGTGTAACCTTCGTCAGCACACCGGCCGCGTCGTAGTGGCCTTGGCCGGTGAGTCGGCCGACTTCATGGAACGAGTTTTTGTCAGAGAGTGCCTCGATGCGCTCGCGGATCGTCAGCTTGCCGGCCGCATGATGCCGTTCGATGGCTTCAGGCCCGCCGAGTCCCAACGCGAGTTGGCGGCGCCGTTCGAGTTCCAGAAGGTCCTCGGAGGGAATGCTATGGTTCATTTCCATGGCCATCTCCTTACGCCGGATCGACTACTGCCATCACTTGGCCTTCGGCGATTGGCTCGCCTTCTTTGACCAGTACCTGAGATACCGTACCGGCGTACATCGCTTCTACCGGAATCTCCATCTTCATCGATTCGATGATGAAGAGCACGTCGCCTTCGGTTACGGTCTGTCCAATCTCGCACTCGCACTTCCAGACAGAACCAACCACCTCCGATTTCACTTTGATGCTCATAACCTCCATCCTTGCAATTTAAATGTCGTAACGTTGTGGGAAGAGTTGAGGTGTAGTCTGGCTCAGTGGGCCAGGGCCGGGTCATAAATGACGCCGCGCCGCTGCAGAGTGGACACCGCCTCGGAGGTAAGCCCCAGCATGCGGGCAAGGACTGTGGCGGTGTCGGCGCCGGTGTCGCGACCAAGTTCCCGCACTTCGCCAGGGGTTTCGGTGAGCCGCGGCGTTACGTTCGGAACAGCGACCATGCCCACCCTTTCGTGCGGCCGGCGTTGAATGCTGCCGCGTGCGGCGAAGTGGGGATCGGCAAAGACATCATCGATGTTGTAGATCTTGGCATGTGGGATATCGTGGTCGCCCAGCACCTGGTGAATCTCGTGATAGGTTCGCGCACCGATCCAGCATTGCACGACAGCATCCACCTCATCGCTGTGTTGGCTGCGCATCATGTTAGAGGCGTAGCGAGGCTCGTTGGCCAGTTCTGGCTGACCCATCGCCACGCAAAGGCGTCGGAAGATTGGGTCCGCAAGCGCTGCAACATGGATGTAGCAGCCATCGCCGGCTTGATATAGGTTGTTGGGGCTGGACCCTGGCAATTGTGAACCCGCCCGCTGGGCGATAACGCCAAGTTGGTCGTAGGCCATGACGTGCGGTTCCATGAAGCTAAATGCGCATTCGGCCAGCGCGGTATCCACCACTTGGCCGCGTCCTGTGCGGTGGCGGGCTTCCAGCGCCAGCAGCGCGCCAAATGCTCCATACAGCCCCGTGAGGTAGTCCGACAGCGAGGTGGCAACTCGTGCCGGCGGGCGATCTGGATCGCCAGTAATCGAGCGCAGGCCGCTAATGGCTTCACCGATCACGCCGTAGCCTGGCTGGAGACTGTATGGGCCATCCTGACCGTAGCCACTGATACGAACCATGATCAAACCAGGGTTGCTTGCACTTAGGGACTCGTAAGCGAGGCCCCAACGTTCCATCGTGCCAGGGCGGAAATTTTCGACCACGAAGTCGGCCTTGTTGATCAGCTGTCGTAACAGCGATTGCCCCTCTTCAGTGCGCAGGTCGACCGAAATCAACTCCTTGTTGCGGAACATGGAAAGGGCGTACAGCGATACGCCGTCTTTATGGCTGCCCATTGAGCGCAACGCGTCGCCCTCGGCCACCTCGACCTTGATGACGGTTGCGCCAAAGTCGGCCAGCAGCCTGCCGCAGAAGGGGCCAGCAACGGTCGAGCCAAGTTCGATAACGGTGTACCCGGACAGCGGTTGGATACGTTGGTTGGGAGTCATTCGGGAAATCTCCGCTCGTGTCATTGGTTGACGGTCACATTGGCGTTCTTCACGACGCTGCGCCACTGGAGCACTTCCTTGTGCAGGGTGACGCGGAACTGGTCCGGACTTCCGCCAACGAGTTCCAGGCCCCCCGCCGATTGCAGGCGCTCTTTCAGTTCAGGCGAGTTTTTCAGCAAGTCATTCACTTCGCGGTTAATCCGCTGAACGATCTCCGAAGGCATTCCCTTCGGCCCCATCAGTCCAAAGAACAAGCTGCCGTCGTAGCCCTTTAGGCCAGCCTCGGCAAAGGTAGGCACTTCGGGTGCCAACGGCGAGCGCGATTGGCTGGAGATGGCCAGCGCGCGGACACGACGAGCCTGGATGTTGGGTGCAGCGAGCAGGATGGTGTCGGTCACCATGTCGATCTCGCCCCCGAACAACGCAGCGACAGCCTGCGAATTGCCGCGGTACGGTACATGCGTGAACGATGTGTTGGTGAGTGTCGCGAGATATTCGGTGGCCAGATGTGATGAGCCGCCCACGCCGGAGGAGCCGTAGTTGATCTTTTTGGGATGGCTACGTGCGTATGACAAAAGCTCGCTCAGCGTTTTGGCCGGGAAGTCATTCCGGACCAGCAATACGGTAGGCAGTCGGCCGACCAATGCAATCGGCGTGAGATCTTTTTCAACGTCGAACGAGAGGTTTGGATACACCGCAGGGTTGACAGCGATCGCGCTCGACACGGTCAGCAGGGTGTAGCCGTCTGGTGCGGAGCGGGCAACGGCTTCTGCCGCGAGGCTGCCACCCACGCCTGTCTTGTTCTCGACAACGATCGATTGCCCGAGCCGTTCCGACAGGTATTGGGCCACCACGCGCGCCACGATGTCGGTAGCGCTACCAGCGGAGAAGCCGACAAACATCTTGATCGGCCGATTCGGATACTTGCCTTGCGCTTGCAACGGTCCACTGGTGATGGCCATCCCGACAAGGGCCAAAGCGGCCGCCCGAAAAGCGCGATTGATCAATGACAGCATCAAAGGTCTCCTTCTGTTTTGCTGTTCTTACGGCGGGTGTTGTGGGGATCCACTGACCCGGTCCACGGCAACAAGACATTTTCCCCACGCCGCGTCTTCCCGGCTCACCGGCAGCAATCCGCCAACTCGTACGGTCTGCACAGCGCGCGTCTCGTTGGTCTCGCATCGACTCCAATATACGTCATGAAATCAAAATAGCAAACAAAATTGTAGTCTATTTGGGATACTAAAAAAGACCGCGGCGTTCGTAATGGTTTGATGCGAGCCAACCAGGCCGTCACTGCGGCCTTGTCATCGCCAGCGGAGATCCGAGCCGGCGCCCCGGGGGGTACCGGGCGCCGTCAGCCCTGGTTAGGACAAGCGTCGGCCAGGCTCTCGTAGAGCCTTAAAAATCACACCTAGCTTCGACATTGTAGACATAAGCGCAGTTATGTCTAAAGTATGCCACCTGAAATCGGTTTTACTACGTATTACGGTGTAATATTTATCATCACTTTTCCGTCTTCTTCTCCCATGCCCGCTGCCGACCTGGATCTGACCGACGCCGCGCTGCAAGCGGATCTCACCGAGCTGCGCAGCCGCTTTCCCGAGACTCGCGCGCTCTACCGCGAGGTCTGCGGCCTGCTGTTCTTTCGCTACGGCGTCACGCCCACGGCCAACAAGCTCTACAGCCTGGTGCGCAAGGGCAGCATGGGCACGCCTGCCGAGGTGTTGCAGGCGTTCTGGCAGGAGCTGCGCGGGCGCGCGCGCGTGACCATCGACCATCCCGACTTGCCGGAGGCGTTGAAGGACATCGCGGCGGGGGCGGTGCAGACCATCTGGCAGGCGGCCAACGAGGCCGCCACCGGCGAGCTGGCCACGCTGCGCGCCGAGGCTCGCCATGCGACCAGCGTCGCCGAGGCCGAGCGCGACGCCGCGCGGGCCGAGACCGCGGCGGCGCGGGAGGAGGTGGCCGCCCTCTCAGCGCAGTTGGCCGAGGCGCGCGACGCGCACGACGCCGTGCAGGCGGAGCTGGTCGCGGAGCGGCAGGCGCACGCGGCGACCCAGGCCCGGCTGGATGCGGGGCGGGCGGAACTGGAGGCCGCGGGTAGGCAGCTGGCGGAGTTGCGCACCCAATTCTCGACGGAGCTGGAGCGGGCGCGCGAGGCCGTGACGCTCGCGCAGGAACGGGCGGAAGCCAGCGAGCGGCGCAGCCTGCGCGAACTGGACCAGGAGCGCACCGCGCGCCAGAAGAGCGAGCGCACGGCCGAAGACCTGCGCGCCGAACTGGCGGCGGCACGCAGCGAGGCGCGCGATGCGGCGGTGGCGCAGGCGGAGGGCCGCGCGAAGCTGGAAGCGCAGGGCGTGGCGCTGGCCGAGCGGCTCGCGGCCACCGAGCAGGCGCAGCGCAAGGCGGCGGGCGACCTGGACACCGTGCAGGCGGAACTCGCCGCGGCGCAGCGCCGGGCCGAGCGGGCCGAAGCGGAAGCGGCGCTCGCGCGCCAGTTGCTGGCCACCCTGCGCGTCGCGCCGCGCGAACGCGACGGCGGTGGCGGTGGTGGAAGGCGGCGCAAGGGCGGCAGTTCGGCGGCGACCGCGCCGGAAGAGCAGGGCGACGGTCAGGGGGAAGCTCAGCAGGATGAGCAGGGCGAAGAACAGGGCGACGAGCCGGGGGCGGCGCTACCCAATAAACGGGACGAAGGCAACGACAGCAGTGACGGCAGCGATGACAGCAAAGACTGAGCGGGCGAACGCGATCCGCCGGATCCAGGCGCAGATGGACGACGACGGGCAATCCCCCAACCCTGCATCACATAAACGCCGATGGGTAAGTTCGAACGACACGCAAGAGACAAGGTCTCACCGTCCATGGGATTAGGAAGCGTCTGCACGTGCAGTGACTTCAATGAAGGAGAACGAATTGGCCCCAGAGCAAGTGGTTGAACCCGTTGTCGCGAGCAATGCGACGGACGGACTTGGTCAGATGGAGCTTCCCATCGCTGAGGCGATGCGCGACGCGGATCCCGTCATTGGTGAAGCCAGTGGTGCAGGCGTCGGTAGTGGCAGCAATGACACTCAGGCCCGACGCATGGACTTCTGGTCCACAAGCCGGGAGAGCGGCCCGACGGCGACCGTGTCATATCGGCGCCGGCGGCGTTACGCAGCCCCGGAAAACGCTTCAACGGAAGACGTGGCACCGGAAGCATCGATGGAAGCCGCCGCCTCGGAAGCGTTGACTGAATCTGACGCGCCGGAAGCGCCCATTGAAGCCATGCCCTCGGAAGCGACCACTGAAGCCGTGGCCGAAGCTCCGGTTGAAGTCCTGGCCACGGACGAACCGACGGAAGCTGCCGCCCAGGACGAACTGGCCGAAACGGCCGCCCCGGTAGCACCGCTTTACGCCCCAGCTCCGGAAGCGGCGCCGGAAGCGATGCAGGCCCCAAAGCGCGGTCGGAAGCCGAAAGCGCTCACCGAAACTGCCGCTGCGGAAGCTGCGCCGGAAGAGACGCGGGCCCCGAAGCGCGGTCGCAAGCCGAAAGCGCTCACCGAAACCGCCGCTCCGGAAGCAGCGCCGGAAGCAGCGCCGGAAGAGAGGCGGACCCCGAAGCGCGATCGGAAGCCGAAAATCCTAGCTGAAGTTGCCGCTCCGGAAGTCACGACTCAAGAGACCCCAACCCGGAAGCGCGGGCCGAAGCAGATAGCACTGCCTGGAGTGGAGGCTGCCCCGGAAGCGCCGACTCAGAAGACGCGAACCCGGAAGCCGCGACAGGAGCAAAAAGCGCCTACCGCAACTCAAAGCCCGTCCCAATCCTCACTGCTCGCTCAACTGGCATCTGTCAATGCGCAACTTGAGCAGTTGCGAGCCACGGAAGTGCCAAAGGTCGTGGAGGAAATTCAGCAGTGGATGCAGGAGTACGACCTCAGCATTGAGGACATTGCGGGCCAGCCCAGTGTTGAGCCCGCTGCCCGCGCTGTTCCGACCAAGACGAAGGCCGCGCCGCCTCCGAGGTACCGCAATCCCAAGACGGGCCAGACCTGGTCGGGGCGCGGTCGGGCACCCGCGTGGATTGGCAAGAAGCCCGAGCGTTTCCTAATCGATCTCTTGTACTGAACGACCGGTTGGCGGGCGCGGCCGATCCGCCCCTATTCTGACTAGCAAACCTCGGCGGACCGGAAGTTCGGCGGCCACTGCGCAGGAAGCCCAAGGGGAAGAGCCAGGCAACGAGCCGGGGGCGGCGGCGCTGCCTAACAATCAGGACGAAGGCAACGACAGCAGTGACGGCAGCGATGACAGCAAAGACTGAGCGGGCGGACGCGATCCGCTGGATCCAGGCGCAGATGGACCACTACGGGCTCACCCTCGAAGAGCTCGACGCGGCGGGGTGCTTCGCGCCACCGCCGCCCCCACCGCCCCCGCCACCGCCCGCACCACCGGCGCCGGTGGTCTGCTAGCGCAATGCGGAAGGGCTGACCTGGGACGGGCAGGGCGAGATGCCCTCGTGGCTCAAGCGCGCCGTCAATGCGGGGCAGAGCGTCGAGTTTTTCCGGGTGGGATAGGGCCGCCGATGCATTCGGCCCGCTGTCCAACGGCGATGTGACCAGGACCAACCGACACAACCCACGACGACCCATTTATGACAGTACGCGTTTTTACCCTGTTGTGGCTCGCCGCCTATTACGCCAACCTGGATGCGCGCCTGAAGAAGTTCGAGCTGCAGCACGCTTCGGTCGAAGACCACCAAGGCACGTCGCAGCCGGGTGAGAAGCCCGAATACGATGCCGCGCTCAAGCATTTCCAGACGGGCGATTTCAAGAGCGCTGGGAATTCGTTCTCGTCGTTTATCAAGAAATATCCGCAGAGCCCCTACCTGCCGCTGGCGCAGTACTGGCTCGGCAACTCGCTCTACGCGCAGCGCGACTACAAGGGGTCCACCTGGGTGCTGCAGAAAATGATCCATGCCAACCCGACGCATCCCAAGGTGCCGGACGCCATGATCGCGGTGGCCAATAGTCAGCGCGACTCCGGCCAGAAGGATGCCGCGCGCAAAACGCTGGAACAGGTGGTGGCCAAGTATCCAGGTACCGAAGGCGCGCGTGCGGCGAACAACCGGTTGAAGAAGCTGAAGTAAGTGCGGGTCTGTTCGCGCTGGCCGTTGAGGCCGGCGCCCGCCGGGTCTGTTGCGGCGGATGCGGCAGACGGGACGCCGCCAGCATGCCAGCCTTAGCTAGGGGGTACGACATAATGAAATGGTCAGCCCGATCGCCCGATGCATCGCCTAGGCTGGAGGCGTTACTTCTCGGAGGGAGACTGCCATGAGTGAAGTCGCGTTGATCGGCATTGATCTCGGCAAACATGTCTTTCACTTGCATGCCCAGGATCGCGGTGGGCATGAACTCTGGCGCAAGAAGGTGACGCGCAAGCAGTTGCTCCTTTTGATGAGCAACTTTCCGCCCTGCACGCTGGTCATGGAGGCCTGCGCAGGTTCCCATTGCCTTGCGCGAGAGCTGCAGGCACTCGGTCACGAAGCCAAGCTAATCGCGCCACAGTACGTCAAGCCGTTTGTGAAGGGCAACAAGAACGATTTCGTGGACGCGGAGGCCATTTGCGAGGCGGCTGCCCGACCTGCCATGCATTTCGTTACGCCCAAGACAGAAGCCCAGCAAACGCTGGCCGCGCTGCATCGCGTCAGGGAAGGATTGGTGCGAGAACGCACGGCAACCGTCAATCGCATTCACGGCATTCTGCTTGAGTTTGGCATCAGCTTACGCGTGGGCATGCGTGTCATTGAGCGGCTGCCCGCCACGTTGGCCGAGCACACGCTGCCTCCCAGGCTCGTGCAGGTGCTAGACCGCTTGCACGCCCATTTCAAGTACCTTGACGACCAGGTCAAGCAAGTGGAGTCTGAACTCTCGCAGCAGCTCAAGGAAGACGACAACGCTCAGCGTCTGCTAGCCATCCCGGGCATCGGAGCCATCACCGCCAGCTTGCTGGCCGCAGAGCTTGGTGATGCCAAGCATTTCCGCTCCGGTCGAGATTTCTCCGCATCGATCGGACTGGTACCAAGGCAGTACAGCACCGGTGGACGACCGATTCTGCTTGGCATCAGCAAGCGGGGCGACAAGACGATGCGGTGTCTGCTGATTCAATGCGCCCGAGCCGTGATGACGCGCCTTCACCGACGCACCGATGCGCTCGGAGACTGGATTCGGAAGATGCTCGTACGGCGCCATTCAAACGTGGTCGCGTGTGCCTTGGCCAATTCCACTCTTCCTCGGGGTAATCGAATGGAAGGGACTTCCCCGTCCCGAGGTTGCGGCGGAAGCCGCCGGTTGGCACCGACGTGCCATGATGGCGTGTCGAAGCTGCATCACAACCAACGAAGGGGAAGTCCATGGCTATCGTTACCGTTGGAATTGATCTTGCCAAGAACGTGTTTGCCATTCATGGCGTCGACGAGGCCGGCAAGGCAGTGCTGGTCAAGCCGAAGGTCTCACGCCATCAGTTGGTGCCACTGATTGCGCAGTTGCCGCCTTGCCTGATAGGCATGGAGGCTTGCTCTGGCGCGCATTACTGGGCGCGGTTGTTTCGCCAGCACGGACACACGGTCAAGCTGATGTCGCCTAGACTGGTGGCGCCTTACCGGATGTCCGGCAAGCGCGGCAAGAATGATGCAGCCGACGCGGCGGCCATCTGCGAGGCGGTGACCCGACCGAGCATGCGCTTTGTGCCAGTCAAGGACGAGCGCCAGCAAGCAACCCTGAGCTTGCATCGAACCGGACAGGGATTCGTAGAAGAGCGTACCGCGACTTACAACCGCATGCGCGGATTGCTGGCCGAATTCGGCGTGGTATTGCCGCAGAAGCCTGAGCGACTGCGCAAGGAGATTGGGGCCCATCTGCATTGGCGGCAATAGCCTGATGTGAAAGCTTACCCCGCCGTATGCCGTTTGATGGTTTCGTTCCAAATGTCGGTTAGCCCGCGAGCCATACTTTCCGAATCAGGAAACGAACGCGAAAGGAGGGAGTCCAGATGAACATATCTCTCCCTTAGGGCTTCGATTGACATAGCGATCATCAAACGCAATGCGCCCTGAAAGGCCAAGTGCTCCCGATCGGTCAGCGGACGAAGCCTTTTTTTCGATGACGCCGATATGACCCGGTCGACCCATGCCGCATTCATTTCTTCGCGCATACGCAGTATTGTTGGCGTATAGGAGGCAACCCTGGTGAAAGCAGCAAACAATCCGGCGTTCGTTTCATATGCGCGGCAGTACCAGAGGTTTGCTTCGTAGACAGCATCGGTGTCTTCCCCTTGTTTGAATGCCCCGGCCGGTCGAGAGCGACGGGTCCATAGCGCTTGGAAAAATGCGCTTAGAACTGTCCCTACCGCATCGTCCATGTCTGTGAAGTTGTTGTAGAACGTTCCCCGAGACAGGCCTGTTTCATCCAGAACCGTCTCCATTGCTGGATTTCTGCTTGGGTTGTCCGAGAGTTGCCGGGCAACCGAGGCCATCACAGCAAACCTGGTCCGGTCTCTCTTTCCAAAGTCGCGATCCTTGCTCCGTGCTTCTAGCAGCACATCAAAGCGGCTGCCATCTTCGATCACTAACGGTGATCCCGCGTAGGAAAGCTCTATTGCTTCTGATCTTGTACTCATCCGTGGTCCGCAGCTTAGCTAGGGTTAAACCTGTGTTGACAGCCTACAGTTATGTACATAGACTCCAAATATGACATGATGTACAAATTTAGCCGGTGCGTCAAGTTTGGTGCCACCAGTTTAGTGCCCAACTGTGGTGGCTGCTCACAGTCCAACCTTTAAGAGTCAGCATGAAGAACGGAGCAAGAATCGATTTTCGCAATGTGCGCAAAGCGTATGCTGATACGACCGCGCTGCATGATTTTTCACTGTCGATCAGCGAGGGGGAGTTTGTAACGATCCTGGGCTCCAGTGGCTCAGGGAAGAGTACGGTACTGAATGCGCTGGCCGGCTTTGCGCCCGCAACATCCGGTGAGATCACGATCGGTGGCGAATCCGTGACATACACGCCCCCCGAACGGCGGAATCTCGGAATGGTCTTCCAGAACTACTCGCTGTTTCCACACATGTCGGTTGCGCAGAACATCGCCTTCCCGCTACGCATGCGTGGCGTAAAAAGGAGCGAAATCGCTGCCAAAGTAGACCGAGCGCTCCATACCGTCCGCCTCGAGAAGTACGCGGCTCGAATGCCAAAGGAATTGTCCGGCGGGCAGCAGCAGCGGGTCGCGTTTGCCAGGGCAATTGTATTTGCGCCGCCTGTATTACTAATGGACGAACCGCTTGGCGCGTTAGATCTCAAGTTACGCGAGGCCCTGCAATTCGAGATTAAGGAAATTCAGCATCTGCTAGGGTGCACCGTAGTGTATGTCACGCATGATCAGCGGGAAGCCCTTGCGATGTCGGATCGCATTGTAGTTTTGAAGGATGGCAGGATCGAACAGGTGGGAACTCCCACCGAGATGTACGACCGTCCGCAGACACGCTTCGTTGCTCAGTTCATTGGCCAGACCAATCTCCTCAAACTTGAACTGAACGAGCAGACGGCTTACCTGCCTGACGTGGGGGCTCAATGGCGAGCGGACAATAAGGCTGATCCTGCAAGCGCGCGTTTCCTGAGCATACGCCCTGAGAAATTGGAGCGGAGGCAGCCTAGCGAACAGGACTTGGTCATCGAGGTCACGGTAAGCGAGGCCGTATTTCTCGGCGACGTGATCGAATACAGCGCACAACATGCAAGCGGATTCAGTGTCAATTTTCGAGAACCAAGAGCGAGTCATGCAAACGTGGCTAGCCGTGGAGAAAAAATCCGCCTCGCGTTCAGTCCTCAGGACGCTGTCATGGTGCCAGGCCATTGACTGCGACCACTTCGTATAGCCGGGAGTTAAAAATGAAAATCTCACGTGTTGTAATGCTTTCCGTCGCCGTTGCAATTCCAATAATCACTTCTAGTACGGTCAATGCAGAATCGATTGTTCTGGCCAATTATGGGGGAACTTGGGCGGCGACATTAAAAAAAGTTTGCATTGACCCTTACAGTAAAAAGACCGGTATTACCGTAACGCAGGCAGCTACTGGTGACTCGCTGGCACAGATTCGCGTTCAGCAAACTACAGGCAATGTCCTATGGGATATTTCTCCCACTGAAGGCGCCTCCCTGCCCGTCGCCCAGCGTAACGGTTGGCTCCAGCCCATCGACTGGAAACGCGTCGATCCCGAGAATAAGTTGAACGCGCTAGCACGACACCCCTATGCGGTCGGGGCCATTGCCTACTCCACAACGATTGGCTACAGAACCGATAAGGCACCGGTTGGCAAAATTCCATCGGGATGGAGAGACTTCTGGGATGTGAAGAAGTTTCCAGGGCCACGCACGCTTCGCGATTCACCAATCGAGAATCTGGAGTTTGCCCTGATAGCAGACGGGGTCCCTGTCGATAAAGTTTACGACGTTCTGAAGGCACCAGGGGGGGTTGACCGTGCCTTCAAAAAAATGGATGAGATTAAGCCGGCCATTACCGTCTGGTGGACCACGGGTCAGCAACCGGTTCAGCTTCTTGCATCTGGCGACGTGTTCTATGCGAGCGCATTCAATGGACGTATCACGCAGATCCAGAAAGACAAGGTTCCGGTAGCAATGATCTGGAATGGAGGTTCTCTCAATGTGAGCTATTACTCCATCCAGAAAGGCGCGAAGAGTCCGACTGCCGCGATGGATTTCATGAAATTCTGCTGGAATGACCCCAATCGTCTGGCCGAAATTGCCCGCGAACTCCCTTACGCAGGATTCAATCCAGAGATGTTCAAGCTACTCAGTGCCGATGAAGCCAAGGCACTTCCTACTGCGCCCGTGAACGTAGCATTGCAATTCACGTTCAACCCCGACTTCTGGGCTGATCACCAGAATGTAATTCTGGCCCGATGGAAGGCATGGCGTCTCCAGTAACAGAATCGAGTTGCAATGAATCTCTCATCTACACACGTATCTGCCGAGGTTCCTTCCAGGGATCAGAAGCTTCGGCCTAACTGGCCTTATTGGTCGATTCTGCCTGCCGCAATCGTCTTTGTGCTGCTTTTCGTGGTGCCGGTGGGTGAGGTCGCGCTCTGGAGCATTAAGGCGGACTCGGGATGGACAACGGCCTTTTTCCGCGCAGCACTTCAGGCCGGCCCATACAGGACGATCCTCATCAATACCATCTCGTTGTCGGCTACGGTCGGCGCGGCATGTGTCATCTTGGGATATCCCGTTGCGTACTACCTGGTCGGACGTCCGCCAGCGCAGCAGCGCATACTGCTGCTCCTAATAATGACTCCCTTATGGCTCAGCGTTCTCATTAGAACGTATAGCTGGATTGTCTTGCTCGGACGCGATGGCTTGATCAACTCATTCTCGCAGGCGGTGGGACTCAGTACTGGTCCGATGCATCTGCTTTACACCAGGGGGGCGGTCTATGCCGCGATGATCCAGGTCCTGCTGCCGATAGCTATTCTGACGATGTTTTCGTCGATGTCGGCCATCAATCGATCCTTGATGAGCGCGGCGAGAATTCTCGGCGCTGGACCTTGGCGTGCGTTTGCTTCAGTGTTCCTGCCATTGAGTGCGGGAGGGGCTGTTTCCGCTGGGATTCTGACGTTTGTTCTCTCTCTAGGTTTTTTTATCACGCCGGCGTTAGTAGGTGGGCCCAAAGACATGATGATCTCTAATGTCATTGCCCAGCAAGTTAGTGAGACACTCGAGTGGAATCTCGCCTCCGCGTTGGGCGTGACATTGCTTGTTGTCGGCTTGCTTATCGTAGGTATGGCAACGCTGCTGCTGCGACGCTACACGTTGCTGACAACAGAAGGGGGATCTCGATGACACAACGATCGCGGTTTTATGCTGGTAAGGCAGCGCTGGTTGCATATGTAGTAGCAGTCCTGCTCTTTCTGCTAATGCCAGTATTCCTGGTGGCGCCAATGTCATTTAGCGAAACTACGTATCTCAAGTTTCCACCGAGCGGTTTCACTCTTCGCTGGTATGGGGAGTTCTTTGAGAGTGAGGCCTGGATCTCGGCGACTACGCGAAGTCTGATTGTTGCGTTTGCTTCGGCTGCCTTGGCCACGATCTTGGGTGCGCTGGCTGCCATCGCGTTACGACGTAATCTAAGAGTGGACCAGTTCTTACGCGGCGCGTTTCTCGGTCCCCAGGTCGTCCCGGTAATCATCTTGGCGTTGGGGATCCTGCTTCTATACAGTAAGCTTCATCTGTACGGATCTGTACTTGGAATCATCTTTGCCCACTCGGTTCTGGCATTGCCGTTTGTTGTCACAAACGTCTCTGGCGCACTGCGGCAACGCGGTGAAACATTGACGCAAGCAGCCAGGGTATTGGGCGCTCGCCCGTGGCAAGCTTTTTGGTTTGTCACGCTACCGTCCCTTTGGCCTGCGTTGACTTCGTCGGCAATCTTTGCCTTCTTCGTGTCCTTCGATGAGTTGGTGGTGGCGCTATTCATCATGGGACGAAATGAGACCTTGCCAATGCGGATCTGGTCGAATGTCCGGGACGACCTGACGCCTGTCGTCGCCGCAGTAGCCACTCTGCTTATTGTTCTGACGATACTCGCCCTCGCAGTTTCAGAGTTTCTCGCACGGCCCCGCGAGATCGGGAAAGAAGTCCAATAATTTTTTTGAATTAGAGAAACAAATGTTTGAAGATTTCAGTACAGAGGATTCTGGCGCTCTTCGCAAGCGCATTGAGGGCGCGCAGCTTCCCGTGTCGGTGTATGAACTTCTGCGTCAGACGGCAGTTCGGCAGGGAGAGTCTCTCGCATGGCATTTCATCGATAGTGATGTAAAAAAGAACTGGCGAGAGGTGCTTGACGCCGTCGATCGAACTGCTGCGGCATTCTCGGAAGTCGGAATTGGGCCGGGTACTCATGTAGCGGTCATGGCGTGGAACTGCGAGCAATTCGCGCTCACGTGGCTGGCGCTCGCACGGCTACAGGCCGTAATGGTCCCAGTGAATGCAGCCTATCTGTCCCGGGAGATTCAGTACGTCCTGGACACTTCGGACGCCTCGTTCCTGATCATCGAAGATGAATTTGTTGCTCGTTTGACAGAGCTCACAAAGATGCCCATTCCGGTTGAGCGGCTGTTTGTCATCGGCGCGTCAGCTCCGGTCGGCGCCTGCACCTGGTCAGAGCTCATGCGCAAGGGTACAAAGGCTGCGCTCCCCCCGATCCCAACGGATCGGGAAAGCGTACTCAATCTTCAGTACACCTCGGGAACAACGGGCTTTTCAAAGGCGTGCATGCTGACCCACGATTACTGGCTGGTACTCGCATTTAGCTCGGCGGCATTTTTTGGCACTGAGCTACGGCGTTTCTATTTAGGGTCTAGCCTTTTCTATATGGTGGGACAGCGCATTCTCTTGAATGCGATGGTGTGTGGTGGAGCCGTCATCGTCCCTCGAAAGGCGGGCGCGAAGCGCTTCATGCAGGACGTTGCGAAGTTCAAATGTGACTACTGTGCGCTATTCGAGATGGTATATAAGCAGCCGCCCATCGAGTCGGATCGACAAAATGTCTTGAAGCTTGCCACGATTTTTGCCTTTGCTCCGGATCATCATCGGGATTTTGAGCTTCGCTTCAATGTCAGGGGCCAAGAGTACTATGGTATGACGGAGATTGGGGGTGCGGCGTATGTCCCTGCTAGCGAACTGTCCCGAATGAGTGGATCCGGAAGTTGTGGCATTGCAGCCCCATTCCGGGAACTTAGAATCTTGGATGCGTTGGGTAACGAATGCCAGCCGGGAGACGTAGGGGAGCTCGTTGTACGCGGGCGTGGCTTGCTCAAGGGCTACTATAAGAATCCGGAAGCCACCGAAGAGGCTTTCCGAAACGGTTGGTTCCACACCGGCGACATCGCGCGGATCGATCAGGACGGCTATCTATATATTCTCGGTCGTATGAAGGATATGGTTCGCCGTAGCGGAGAAAACATCTCCGCGCGAGAAGTTGAAAGCGTGATCCGTAGCATGCCCGAGATTCAAGACGTTGCTGTTATTGCTGTACCCGACTCATATCGTGAAGAGGAGGTGAAGGCGTACATCCAGCTTTACCCAGAGTGCAGTGCAGATGTCGTTACGCCTGAGGCAATTCTAGCGTATTGCGCACCATTGCTGGCTGGTTACAAGCTCCCACGATATATCGAATACCGGTCATCGCTCCCTCTGACGGATTCTCAACGGGTCCAGAAAAAAGTCCTGCGTCAGGAGAAGCCTGATCTTCGGATCGGCGCTTACGACGCGCAAGACAAGGTCTGGCGCTGATACACGATTTGCGAACAGAAGTAACCATATTTTTATCAGGAATACTTATGCCTCAAATTAAGTCAGAGACCCGAGACCATATCCGCATTCTGACGATCTCCAATGAGCCGAAGCGAAACGCGATGGAAGGAAGCATGGCCGCCGACCTTCTTGCGCAGTTCGAGGCGTGTGAGACTGATGCAAGGGTTCGCGCCGTGGTGGTAACTGGGGGGGGCCAGGTAGCCTTTTGCAGCGGTCACGATCTCGCTGAGATCTCGTCAGGCACCCATGCGGCTTCCGGCTTGGGTGAAACCCCGATGCTCCGGCCAATGAGCATGAAAAAGCCGGTCATCGCGGCCGTGAATGGACATTGCTATGCAGCAGCACTCATCTTGGCAATGTCCTGCGATTTCCGTATCGCAAGCAAAAACGCGATGTTCGGCTCGCCGGGCGCGCGTCTCGGTATGTTGCCAGAGGGCGGGCAGATTGGGCGGTTGCCGCTTCTCATGTCTCGTTCTGCTGCGCTTCGACTTATGCTGACCGGAAAACCGCTCTCTGCGGCTGATGCCTATCAAGCCGGTTTTGTCGGTGCATTGGTAGAACCGGGCGAAGCTCTTAATGTTGCGATTGATCTGGCTATCGAGATCGCGGCGAATGCGCCGGCCGTTGTTAGCGCGGTGAAGCGTGGTGTGCTCATTGGGGAAGGGCAAGGAGTCGCTGCGGCGGAAGACTTCGAGCAAAAAATCGCCCGGGAACTGGAAGTAATGCCGGATGCGGTAGAGGGAGTGAGGGCATTCTTCGAGAAACGCGCGCCGGTCTTTACCGGCGCAGCGTAAACATCGACTTGGCGTGGGCGCGGGCAGGCGCTGGCACCTCCTTTCCGCCGAGGCTGCCGTCAGCCCCGACCCCAGACCAGTTTTTGACGCCGATAGGGAACGGTCCACTGTGGGCCTCATATATCCGATCTGGAAATCTACATGTCTATTGACCAATTTCGCGCCGTAATTCTTCGTGAAGAAGAAAAGAAAACTAAAGCCACCGTTGAAACAATCGGTATCGATGCGCTTCCCAGTGAGGACACCCTCGTACGGATCGACTACTCCACGCTGAATTTCAAGGACGCGTTGGCAGTTACGGGGCGCGGGAAGATCGTTAAAGGTTGGCCAATGGTACCTGGCATCGATTTCGCAGGCACTGTAGTCGAATCATCAAACTCGAAGTTCACTCCGGGGACGAAGGTAGTGCTAACGGGCTGGAGCGTCGGTGAAAAGTACTGGGGAGGATATTCGCAGTTCCAACGAGTAAGAGGCGATTGGCTGGTACCGCTCCCCGATGGGCTGGAAACGCGTCAAGCAATGATGATCGGCACCGCTGGCTTCACCGCGATGCTATGTGTCAATGCGCTGGAGGGCGCTGGGATTAGGCCGGAGTCTGGAAAAATCTTGGTGACAGGAGCCGCAGGCGGCGTCGGAAGTATCGCCATCGCCATCCTGAAGAAACTCGGCTACGTCGTAGCAGCATTGACCGGAGATCCGGCAAAGCATGATTTTGTCTCCGCTTTGGGAGCGGATGAGCTTTTGGACGGCCCACAATGGTCAGAGCTTCCCCGCCCCCTAGAAGGGCAACTCTGGGGCGCAGCCATCGACACGGTGGGGTCCAAAGTTTTGGCCCGCGTGCTTGCGGAAATGAACTACGGGGGCGTAGTTGCGGCGTGCGGACTCGCCGGTGGCGCCGATTTGCCGACCACGGTCATGCCGTTTATCTTGCGCAATGTGCGCCTTTTGGGGGTTGACTCTGTAATGCTACCCTCGCAGGAGCGCGTCAAAACCTGGGCGCGATTGGTCCACGATCTCCCTATCCAGATGCTGGAGAGCATCACCGCGAAAACCGTCTCTCTCGACGAGGTGAAGGACGCCTCTGAACGGATGCTGGATGGTCACCTACGCGGCCGCGTTCTTGTCGACGTTAACGCTCGCTGATTCGCGCTCAACCAAACGACACTGCGTGGATTCGCAGTGTCTGGGCATTTCTACAAGGCAATGCGCAGATGTCAGCCCGGTCGGCTTCGTCGCTCCGCGCATGTGCTTGGGATGAGCCGCAATGGGGCGTAATGGCCGTTGGCCAATGAACAGTCGCACTTCGTCGCTCCGTAAGCCAAGATGACTTGCTGAGAAGCGCAGATGTGGAAATTCCCCGGGCGTTCAGGGTCTGCGATCGGGTGCTAGTGTCCCGTTCCGCTGATTCGTTCGCAAAGTCTGTTGAGCTTGGCGAGGATTGAATCAGCGGTAGCGGTCCAAGTGAATGGTTTGCAGTTTTGGTTGTAGTGAGCGACGAAGTGATCAATCTTTTGAACCAGTTCCCTGACCGAGGTAAAGGAGCCGCGACGGATTGCCTTGTCAGGGGTAATCGTACTTTTCGTGCAAAATCTGGCGGTTTCCCTGAAAGCCTTTGTCGACAAGGCTTTCCGACAAGCCCACACTCGTTGGCCGCTGCGAATGCGGAGAGGGCGTAACATATCCGCCCGCGATTCGGATCGCGCCATCTCGATAGGGGCAAGAGATGCCGGGCTTGGGATTTCGCTATGTGGGAAGTGACCGGCTGCCGATGCGGCTGTCGGAATTCGATGTCGAGCGGTACTTTGCATTGACCGACAGTGACGTCGCAGTGCTCAATGAGCGCTTTCGGACCGATCGGCGCGCTGGCGCGGCCATCCAACTGGTATTTCTGCGCGCAAGTGGGCATAGCCTCGGCCAGGTCAGTACGCTGCCGCGCCAGTTGCTTCACTATATCGGCCAGCGGCTCGGCCTACCGACGCCGACGATCGCATCGCTCCGGACTCTATATCGCCGGTACAAGACGCTCTATGACCACCTGATCTGGGCCTGCGGGTATCTGGGCTTGAAGTCGATCAGCCCGGACCAGTGGGCGGAGCTCGAAGCATGGATGCGCCAGGATGCCAAAGAATCGCTCACGCTCGACGAACTGATCCAACACGCGCACTACTGGCTGTACGAGCGCAAGATTCTGATTCCCGCCGAGCGAACCCTGCGGGATCTTGGACGATCGATCTGGGCGGAGATCGAGCGCCACACGCTCGCCCTGATCGGGGCGACCATTCCTGAGACGCAACTGGTGCGCGCTGATGCAGAACTATCGAGCCAACACGAGCCCGCAGGCATGACTGTTCTCGAGTGGCTCAAGACGCCGCCGGCCCGGCACAGTCCGACGACGCTCACGGAAACCCTGGAGAAGGTTCGGTATCTCAAGGACATCGGGGTACACACGTGGACGCTGGACACCGTGCCGATCGATAAGCAGCGTGCCTGGGCACAGCGGATTCAGGCGCGCCGTCCGGTGAAGACCCACGAGCTCAATGCGTCGACGCGCACGCTTGAGGTGGTGTTTTTCCTACGCGTGACGCTGCTCGAGTTGACCGATTCGCTGCTCTATCAAATCGGACGTCGCGTTTCCGATCTGGTTCGGCACGCTTACAACAAGACCACAACGAAACAAGCTCGCTCGGCAGTTGAATACCGACAACAACTGGTTGCGATCAAAGCGCTCGTTCGTGACAATACGCGCCCGGCGGAAGCCCGACTTGCAGAGATTGAAGCACTGCTTGGGGAACTACCGGACAAGCCTCCCGCCAGCCATGCAGCCAGCGTGCGCGAAACGCTGACTGATGATAACCGGCGCATCCGTAGTCTCCTTGCACCCCTATGTGAACTGGAATTATCAGGCCGAGACGCAGAACCAAGCCTGCAGCAACTCGAGCTTATCGCCAGGCTGCGCGATAGCGGCGCGACGGAGTTGCCCATTGACCACGGAGTGCTGATTAGCGCCAACTGGCGCGCCATAGTCGACTGCGACGATCGTAAACGTGCACTACGCGCTTTGGAAGCCGCCGCGATCACGAGCTTGCGCAAAGATCTGCGCCGCGGATCGGTGTGGATCAACCACAGTCTGTCCTTTCGTGAACGTGACCAGATGCTGATTCCGCCGTCAGATTGGGAGTCCGAGCGAGGCCGACACCTATCGTTATTGAGTCTACCAGCTACAGCGGATCCCTTTCTCGAGCGATTGACTGAAAACCTGAAGGCCGGCCTCGCGGCGCTGGAGGAAGCTCGCGAAGCCGGCCGCGTGACAATCGGCAAGGATGGCGCTCTGCACCTCTCGGCACTTGAGGCACTACCGACGGACGGGGTACCGAGGCGCACACGCGACCTGTTGTTCAAGGCGATCGGCACAGCTCAGTTTGCGGATCTGATGATGGAAGTGGATGTCCACACGGGCTTTAGCGAAGTACTACTGGCACGGAGGGCACGCGATGCCAACGAACTTGTCTCGCTCTACGGTGCACTGATGGCGCACGGCACCGAGATCGACGCGAAAGGCGTTGCCGCTATGATTCAGCAAGTC
This sequence comes from Cupriavidus sp. P-10, assembly GCF_003402535.2. Lineage (NCBI taxonomy): Bacteria > Pseudomonadati > Pseudomonadota > Betaproteobacteria > Burkholderiales > Burkholderiaceae > Cupriavidus > Cupriavidus sp. P-10. The sequence goes on along the minus strand of NZ_AP025174.1, from coordinate 258,026 downwards.
GATGCTGCGGCGATTTCGAACACAATGCGTGTGCTTGAGATGTCGGGACGGCTGTCGCGAGCCAACTCGCGCGTGGTTGAGTTTCAACGTACGCACCCCATCACAGAGTTGTGGGGACGCGGGCAGCGAGCCTCGAGCGACTCGATGAGCCTGGATACTTCACCTCATCTGTTTTACGCTCGTGTCGATCCGCGTAGGCGCACGCATGCAGTCGGTATCTACACGCATGTCCTGGACCAGCATGGCATCGTGTACAACCAGCCGATCGTCCTTAACGAGCGCCAGGCGGGGGTCGCAATTGAAGGGGCAGTGCGCCACAGCGACACGCGCGAAGATGGCGGCCTCCTCGCGCTCGCCGTTGATACGCATGGATATACGAATGTGGGGATGGCCGTATCGAAGCTGCTCGGCTTCGATCTATGCCCACGGCTGCGCAATTTGTTGGAGCGCAAGCTCTATCTGCCGCGGGGTATGGAGATAGCCGAAGATCTTGCTCCCATCGTGGATCATGGTATCTCCCTGAAGGCTATTCGCGACGGCTGGGACGGGCTGCTGCGGCTTGTTGCATCAATCAAGTCAGGGCGTGTCAGCGCTGTCGTCGCGTTGCAGCGATTCGGCAGCGCAGCCCAAGGAGATCCGATTTATCGGGCGGCGGAACAACTTGGCAAGCTGCTGCGCACCCTGTTCCTGTGCGACTATTTCAGCAACGTCGAGTTTCGCCGAGAACTGCATGCACTACTCAGTCGCGGTGAGTCGGTACACGAGCTCCAACGTACGATCTATACGGGAAAGGTCACGCCGGAGCGCGGCCGTCGTCGTGACGAAATGATCGCGATTTCTGGCTCCTTGACCCTTCTGACGAACCTGGTGATTGCCTGGAACACGCAGCGCATGCAAGCAACAGTCGACGCGTGGCGCGGCAAGGGACAGCGAGTCGACGACGATTGGCTGCGTCGAATGGGGCCGGCGCATTCGGCGCATGTGAACTTTCGGGGAATGTTGCGATTTCCCCTTGAGCAGTACCAGGACATGCTGCTCGAAGCGGCGCCCTGGCAGCGTGCGGCAGGATCGTGAAGGCCACCTTCGAGGAGGAGGCAAGATGGACATCAATACCGACGCAGTCGACGAGGTCGTCCTCGCGCTGCTCTACCTCAATTTATGCGGCGAGAATCGCGCCTGGAAAAGTTTTGACTGGGACGCGCTGAATCGCTTGCACGACAAAGGGCTCATCGGGGATCCGGTGAACCGGGCGAAGTCGGTGTGGCTAACCGACGAGGGCCTCGGCGAGGCCGAGCGGATGTTCACGAAATACTTCGTCCGCGCTGGCGACTAGCAAGTGGTTAGCAGGAACATATGCTCTATGGTGCACAAACTTGCAGCGCGCCTTTCTGCATTGTCCAAGGGCTCTCGGGCTGCGTTTGCCGGCAAGGCAGGCGCCAGATTTTGCATCGAAAGGCAGCAAGCAGGTGAACTTGATGATTTCCTAACGCTTTGATTTGTAAAAGTAATTCGTTTCTTACCGCCAGATTTTGCACGGAAAGTACGATTACCCCCTGGCGGAAGCGCGGCAGGCGCACGACACGGTGCAGGCAGACCTGGCCACGGAGCGACAGGCGCACGCCGCGACCCAGGCGCGGCTGGAAGCGGCGCGGGCCGAACTGGACGTCGCGGGCAGGCAGCTGGTGGAACTGCGTACCCAATTCTCGACCGAGCTGGAACGCGCCCGCGAGCAGGTGACCCTCGCGCAGGAACGCGCCGAAGCCAGCGAGCGGCGCAGCCTGCGCGAACTGGACGCCGAGCGCACAGCGCGCCAGAGGAGCGAACGCACGGCCGAAGACCTGCGTGGCGAACTGGTGGCGGCACGCAGTGAGGCGCGCGATGCCGCGGTGGCGCAGGCGGAGGGCCGTGCGAAGCTGGAAGCGCAGGCCGTGGCGCTGGCCGAGCGACTCGCGGCCACCGAGCAGGCGCAGCGCAAGACAGCGGGTGACCTGGAGGCTGTCCAGGCGGAACTCGCCGCGGCGCAGCGCCGGGCCGAGCGGGCCGAAGCCGAAGCGGCGCTCGCGCGCCAGTTGCTGGCCACCCTGCGCGTCGCGCCGCGCGAACGGGACGGCGGTGGTGGAAGGCGGCGCAAGGGCGGCAGTTCGGCGGCGACCGCGCCGGAAGAGCAGGGCGACGGTCAGGGGGAAGCTCAGCAGGATGAGCTGGCCGGAGAACAGGGCGACGAGCCGGGGGTGGGGCTACCCAACAATCAGGACGAAGGCAACGACGGCAGCGATGACAGCAAAGACTGAGCGGGGAACGCGATCCGCTGAAGCGAACGACACGCAAGAGACAAGGTCTCACCGTCCATGGAATAAGGAAGTGTCTGCACCTGCAGTGTCTTCAATGAAGGAGAACGAATTGACCCCGAAGCAAGTGGTGGAAGCCGTTGTCGCGAGCCATGCGACGGACGGACTTGGTCAGATGGAGCTTCCCATCGCTGAGGCGATGCGCGACGCGGATCCCGTCATGGGTGAAGCCAGTGATGCAGGCGTCGGTAGTGTCAGCGTTGACACTCAGACCCGACGCTTGGACTTCTGGTCCACAAGCCGGGATAGCGGCCCGACGGCGACGGTGTCATATCGGCGCCGGCGGCCTTACACAGCCCCGGACGCTTCAACGGAAGACGTGGCACCGGAAGCATCGATGGAAGCCGCCGCCTCGGAAGCGTTGACTGAATCTGACGCGCCGGAAGCGCCCATTGAAGCCATGACCTCGGAAGCGACCACTGAAGCCGTGGCCGAAGCTCCGGTTGAAGTCCTGGCCACGGACGAACCGACGGAAGCTGCCGCCCAGGACGAACTGACCGAAACGGCCGCCCCGGTAGCACCGCATTACGCCCCAGCTCCGGAAGCAGCGCCTGAAGAGACGCGGGCCCCGAGGCGCGGTCGGAAGCCGAAAGCGCTCACCGATACTGCCGCTGCGGAAGCAGCGCCGGAAGAGACGCGGGCTCCGAAGCGCGGTCGGAAGCCGAAAGCGCTCACCGAAACTGCCGCTCCGGAAGCTGCGCCGGAAGAGAGGCGGACCCCAAAGCGCGGTCGGAAGCCGAAAATCCTGGCTGAAGTTGCCGCTCCGGAAGTCACGACCCAAGAGACCCCAACCCGGAAGCGCGGACCGAAGCAGATAACACTGCCTGGAGTGGAGGCTGCCCCGGAAGCGCCGACTCAGAAGACGCGAACCCGGAAGCCGCGACAGGAGCAAAAAGCGCCTACCGCAACCCAAAGCCCGTCCCAATCCTCACTGCTCGCTCAACTGGCATCTGTCAATGCGCAACTTGAGCAGTTGCGAGCCGAAGTGCCAAAGGTCGTGGAGGAGATTCGGCAGTGGATGCAGGAGTACGACCTCAGCATTGAGGAGATTGCGGGCAAGCCCAGTGTTGAGCCCGCTGCCCGCGCTGTTCCGACCAAGACGAAGGCCGCGCCGCCTCCGAGGTACCGCAACCCCAAGACGGGCCAGACCTGGTCGGGGCGCGGTCGGGCACCCGCGTGGATTGGCAAGAAGCCCGAGCGTTTCCTCATCGATCTCTTGTACTGAACGGCAGGTTGGCGGGCGCGGCCGGTCCGCCCCTATTCTGACTAGCAACCTCGGCAGGCCGGAAGTTCGGCGGCCACTGCGTAGGAAGCCCAAGGGGAAGAGCCGGGCAACGAGCCGGGGGCGGCGGCGCTGCCTAACAATCAGGATGAAGGCAACGACAGCAGTGACGGCAGCGATGACAGCAAAAACTGAGCGGGCGGACGCGATCCGCTGGATCCAGACGCAGATGGACGACTATGGGCTCACCCTCGAAGAGCTCGACGCGGCGGCGTGCTTCGCGCCGCCACCGCCCGCACCACAGGCGCCGGTGGTTTGCTACCGCAACGCGGAAGGGCTCACCTGGGACGGGCAGGGCGAGATGCCCTCGTGGCTCAAGCGCGCGGTCAATGCGGGGCAGAGCGTTGAGTTTTTCCGGATTGGATAGGGCCGCCGATGCATTCGGCCCGCTGTCCAACGACGATGTGACCAGGGCTAACCGACACAACCCACGACGACCCATTTATGAAAGTACGCGTTTCCACCCTATTGTGGCTCGCCGCCATGGCGAGCGGCGGCATGCTGCCACCCACGCAGGCACACGCCGGCGTGTTCGACGATGAGCAGGCGCGCAAAACGGTCATCAACCTGCGCGACCAGTTCAACAGCTTCCAGGCGACGGCGACCCAGCGCATTGAGCAGAACAGCCGCACCACACTCGACCTGCAGAACCAGCTCGAAGGACTACGCCAGGAAGTCGCGCGACTACGCGGCCAGAACGAAGTGCTGCAGAACACGGTGGCGACGCTGCAGAAGCAGCAGAAGGACTACTACGCCGACCTGGATGCGCGCCTGAAGAAGTTCGAGCCGCAGCACGCTTCGGTCGAAGACCACCAGTCGCAGCCCGGCGAGAAGCCCGAATACGACGCCGCGCTCAAGCATTTTCAGGCGGGCGATTTCGAGAGCGCCGGGAATTCGTTTTCGTCGTTTATCAAGAAATATCCGCAGAGCCCCTACCTGCCGCTGGCGCAGTACTGGCTCGGCAACTCGCTCTACGCGCAGCGCGACTACAAGGGGTCCACCTGGGTGCTGCAGAAAATGATCCATGCCAACCCGACGCATCCCAAGGTGCCGGACGCCATGATCGCGGTGGCCAATAATCAGCTCGAATCCGACCAGAAGGCGGCTGCACGCAAAACGCTGGAACAAGTGGTGGCCAAGTATCCCGGTACCGAAGGCGCGCGTGCGGCGAACAACCGATTGAAGACGCTGAAGTAAGTGCGGGTCAGTTCGCGCTGGCCGTTGAGGCCGGCGCCCGGAAGGTGGTGCCCTGGTAGTGGCCGTCACCCTCGGTCTGCAGGAAATAGCACTTCTTATCACTATGGCGACAATTTCGGGAAAACCTGTACGCCGGGACTTCCGCCCCGGCGACCGGCTTAGATGGGCGTGATGGGCAATCCGCCGGTAACGGCCGCGATCACGCTGTCGGACAGCACATTAACCGTCATTTGCACGCCCACGATAGGGTCATCGTGGTGCTGCGCGACCCCCTGCGCCTTCGCCCAGGCGAACGCGAACGCTTGGTCGGCGGTCATCGCGGCCGGCGTTTGCAGAGGTTGGAGGGTCACGTCGATACCGCGCTCGACCGGCCGGAGGCACATCAGCACCTCAACGGCATGCGGGGCGCTTTCGTGCCGATGCAGGTCGATGGCGATGAAGCGCCCCGAGGCCAAGACGGCCCGAATGGTTTTCACGTAAGTCATGCGGTCTCCTAGAAGGACAAAAACCGGCACTTCATCGTGAACTACGGTGACCGCTATCGGCATGGCGAGCCCATTGCCTCAGGTTTTGTCGAGTCAGCCGTCAACCAGGTGGTTAGCAAGCGGTTCGTCAAACGGCAGCAGATGGCTTGGCGGCCTCGGCACGCGCACAACCTGCTTCAAATCCGGACCGCGGTGCTCAATAAACAGCTCTGGTCTTACATTGAACGATGGTATCCGTCCATCGCAGGAGAAGAAGGCCACCGCCTTGCCGCTTAGTCAGTCCCCGGTTTGGCGCGGTCTCCTTCAACACCCCAATAATCTGCTCTTCGTTGAACCACGATTTCTTCATGACAAGGTTTCTCCTGCGACCTTGTCACTAACTTTACAGTGGGATCCGGCGCTATCCTGGCAGCTTCCCTCCAGCCTCGATCCTAGCTAGCCATGCGATCTCATCAATCCGGCGCTGGCTAGGTAGCGCAAGAATACGCAAGGATCTCCATCTGGACCGCAGCACAATGCAGATGGGATCATCCGATATTCGCTGGATGGGGACCTGGGATGTTGTCGCGTAGCCATCAGCATGGTGGCATCTCCGGCCAGAACGCTGGCGACGGGTTGGCCGAGGAGATGGAACTCTCCTTCGAATATCGTGCCTGCGATACGGACGTCCTTCAGCCGCTCCACGCCAAACTCGAACGGGTCATCTTCAAGGATGGCGAAGTCGGCTTTCTTGCCGGCGGAGATGGAGCCGATTTCATGGTCCATCCGGAGTGCAAATGCGGCATCGATCGTGATGCCACGCAGGGCCTGGTCGAGGTTCAACATTTCTTCTGGTGCCACCTGGCGTCCGGACCGCGTGGTACGCGTCGCGGCGCACCACGCGAGCAGAAGCGGTTCCATGGGTGCCATCATGAAATCCGAGTGGAACGAAACGCGCAGGCCATTACGTACCATCGAGCCGGCCCGTACGATCTGGTCAGCCCGTTCGCGGCCAAGTCCAAGCAGGCCGTAGTCATCGGCCAGTGCGTGAATGTAGTACGAGTTGACCGAGGCATGTGCGCCCAATGCCGCCAATTGACGCGATTGTGCATTGGTATGAAAACCAACGTGGTGCACGGTGAATCGATGATCAAAGCGCGGCTTGCGCTCCTGCGCGGCGGAAAGCGCCGAGATGACAGCATCCATGCCGCCATCTCCGTTGACATGCACGTGCATCTGATAGCCTGCATCCCAGAAGATGCGCACGCCTTCAGCGAGAACAGCGGGGCTCATCAGCCATTCACCGTGGTGCCCATCGATGTAGCCGGGCGGATTCATCTGCATCAGCTGCGAGAACATTGCGCCATCCGCAAACAGCTTGACGGCCTTCGAGAAGCGCACGCGACGGCTTTCCCGGGACCGGATGGCCTCGATCATCGCAAGGCCCGCTTCGAACGGTGGGCATTCATCTGGTGGCCCCATGGTCTTGCGGCCCACGGCTCGATTTGAAAAGCCGCGTGCATCTGCAATATTGACGATGCGGAGCGGACGATTCTTCTGTTCGATGCACGCGTCCAGCGCGGCAAGCTCATACTCCGGGTCGATGCAGCCAAACAGCATGTCGCCGGCGGTCGTGATACCGCCCTGTTGCATCAGTGTCGCCGTGGTATTGAGCCCGCGGTGATACCACTCGGGGCGCAGCATCATGGGCAGGAGCCTGGCGACGACCAGCTTGTTGCCGGTTTCGAAGAAATGACCATTGGCGAGGTCGACCTGGGGGTGCGATGCCACCGGTTCTTCGTCGAGGCCGAGATGATTGATGGCAGCGGTGTTCATGTACGTCTCGTGAAACGACCGTTGCCAGAGAATGACAGGCCTGTCCGGGCACAATGCATCCAGCTCAGGGCGATTCCAGCGGCCGTGCCGGGCAGGCTGGTAACCGAAGGAAATAAAAATTTCGCTATGGTCGGTACGCGCTGCGAGCCGGGCGTTGAGCCGCTCGAGATACTGTTCGGGCGTATTTGCCGCTGGCGCGATCTCACCACCTTCCATGCGCCAGGCTTCTGGCGCGATGATTTCCATTGGCGTGAGCAGTGCGCCGAGAAACGGGTGCACATGGTTGTCGATGAAGCCCGGCAGCAATACCTTGTCGCGCAAACTTTCATCGACGACAACATCCCGCCCTGCGCGCCACGGCTCCATGGATGCCAGGTCTCCAACGGCGACGATGCGATCGTCAATGATGCCAACCGCTGTCGCATGCGGCAGAGATTCATCCATGGTGTGGATGTGCCTGGCAAGAATGATGCGCAGCATTTGGCGCGGCTGTGAAGATGTCGATGCATGCACGATAGTCGTTCCTTCGATGAGCGCAGATCGCCGGACGCCGGAAAGCGTATCTGCGCTTATGGTCAATATATGCTCCGGCATGCTTCCTGGGGAGTAATGGGGTTACTGGATCGGTCGGACCTTGCCCTGCGTGCGCATCAGCAACTTGGTCACCTCAACCTGCATCGCATCCCACAACGCCGCGTAATCCGAGGGGCCGGCGTACTCCGGTTGAATGCCCATGGCATCCATCTTTGCGCGCATGTCGGCGTCTTCCGAAAGCTCCTTGAGCATGGTTGACCACGCCTGGACAACGGGTGCGGGGGTGCCGCGAGCAAGCGTTAGCCCGGTACTCGCACCGAAGCTCGAAATGTCGAGACCCAGTGATCCCGCCGTCGGCACGCTCGGAAAGAATTTGGAAGGAGTGTTGCCGCTGACCATGATTGCCCGAATGCGCCCGGATTTGAGATGGGGAAGCGCAATCGTCGGATTGGTGACGGCGATGTCGATATGTCCCCCAAGCAGTGCGTTCATCATGGACGGCCCATCGTTGAACGGGACACTGTTGAGCTTTGCCTTTTGCTTTTTATCGAATTCTTCGATGTACAACTGCGCGGGCCCGCGGCTGGTCGGCGTTCCGAGCGTCACGGTGCCCGGCTTGGCCTGGGCAGCCTTCACCAGGTCGGTCATGGTCTGATATGGGCTGTCGGCCCGGACAACCCAGCCCGCCGGCGTGCGCTGGGATAGTGCGACAGGGACGAAGTTGCTGCGCGAATAGGGGGCATTGGCCTCTGGATTGAGATAGGTCAGTTGTGCCTCGAAACCCTGGGCGAACGCGATGGTATGGCCATCAGCAGGACGCCTGAGCAGCTCGGACAGCGCAATCTGGTTGTTCGCCCCGACCTTGTTGAGCACGATGGTGCGCGTGCCCCATTTGGCATCCCAGTATGCCGCCATGGCCCGGCCCATGACATCGATCTGCCCGCCAGGGCCATAGGGCACAAGCAGCGTAATCGTGCTGCCCTTCTGCGGGAATTCGGCGGCGGCGGATGTGCCTGAGGCGATTGCACAAGTCATCGCCATCGCACCGATCAGGGCGCGTATACATGATTTGATGTGCTTCATTAGTAGTGTCTCCAGTTTTTTCTCTGTGGTTCTAATAGCAGGGCGCCAGCGAAGAACGGTGCAACCGCCCGGCTCGGTATCAGAGCAAAGGCCAGCTGCACCGAAGTGAAAATTTACAATAAATTATTCCCTTTGTGAAATTTTGATGTATATTTTCACTCAACGGCACACGCGACCATTCTTGGGCCGTGCGGCCGCCGGTCCGGGCATGTTTGGGGTGATCAGGGTGCAGGTCCCGCTTCTGCGCTCCGATGGCGCCGAGGACTGTACTCATTACTTAACAAGGTTCTTTGATGACGCCGACTGACAAGAAACACCTGGCCGTCGCCGGGGCGTTTACCAGTGCTTTCAATCGCCACGATCTTGATGCGGTCATGGCTTGCATGACTGAAGACTGCACATTCATGTCCCCTGCGGGGACTGATCGGGATGGTGCCCGGCACATCGGCGCGGCGGCCGTCAGGCGTGCGATCGCCGCTGTATTCAGCGCGTATCCCGACGCCCATTGGTCCCCTATCCGCGAACTGGCTGCGGACAACAGCGTCGTCACGGAATGGACGTTCAGCGGCACCGCACGCGACGGCTCGCGCACGGAAGTGAATGGGTGCGACATCCTCACTTTTGTGAACGGCAAGATCGCTGTCAAGAACGCCTTCCGCAAGCAGCGTTTGACATCATGACGACGATCACAATCACCAACCGTGCGCAAATAACGAGGGCGAGCCAATGACCGCGCGTCTGCCATCCGGCACAATGAGCGCCGCAGCGTACGATCCTCGCTACGATCCCCTGACGAGTGATGGGCCGGGTGTTGGCAGGGCCTATGCGCCGTCCTACTGGGTCAGCACGGCAGGGGCCGTGCCTGAGGATGACGGTGTCCTGCGCGGCGAAATAGATGCCGACGTGATCATTGTCGGCGCCGGGTTGACGGGCTTGGCCACCGCGATCTACCTTGCCAGCGAGCATGGTATCCGGGCGACCGTTGTCGAGGCCAATCAGGTGTGCTGGGGATGCACGAGCAGAAATGGCGGGCAGGTGCTTCACACCGCTGGCCGCCTTTCTCGCAGTCAGTGGCTGCAGCGATGGGGCAAGGACATCGCCCTGGCGATGCATGCCGAGATGGATGAGGCCTATGCCGCTTTCCACAATCTGGTGGCGAAGCACGACATCCAGTGTGATCCGCAAGAACAAGGGCATCTCTACATTGCTCACCGGCAGCGGACATTTCAGGAGCTGCTCAAGGAAGCCGACGTTCTGAAGAAGGTCTTCGCCTATCCGGTCGAAATGCTGAGCCGGGGCCAGGTTCACCGCGACCATGTTGCCGACGCCGATGCCGTTGGCGCGATGCTGGAGCCGCATGGCGTTGGTATCCATCCGCTGAAGCTGGCGTTTGGCTATCTGCGCACGGCACGCGCGCTCGGTGTGCGCGTGTATTCCGGTAGCCCGGTCACCGCCATCGAGGCGGGTGAGGGTATCCATCATCTGCGCACGCCGGAAGGTCGTATCCGGGCGCGCGCCATCGGTTTTGCAACAGGAGGCTATACCTCGCCAGGGTTGCATGCCGCCTTGCGGAACCGGTCGTTTCCAGTGCTCTCGAATTCGATTGTTACGCGCCCGCTCACATCCGACGAGATTGAAGCAGCTGGTTTCAAGACATCGCGGGTCATGACGGACACACGCACGCTTCGGTACTACTACAGAAAGCTACCAGACCAACGTATCCAGATCGGCACGCGCGGCGCGATTACCGGTGCGGATGCCGACAATCCGAAACACTATGATTCGCTACTGGCAGGCTTCTTCCGAAAATTCCCGGCGCTCACCGGCGTAAGTGTGGACTACTCGTGGTGGGGGTGGGTCGATGTCAGTCATGACATGATGCCGCGGATTTATCGGAGTGCTGGTCACGGAAACATTTGCTATGCGCTGGGGTATGGCGGCAGCGGCGTGATGTATTCGACCCAGGCGGGTCGGCATCTCGCGTGTTTGCTCGCTGGCAAAAACCTGCCTGCGTTGCCAATATTCAACTCGCCGTTGCCTGGGAGTGTCCTTGCGCCGTTCAGGCGCCTGGGGCAGCGCGGTCTCTATCACTGGTATCGGTTCCGCGATGAGTTCTGCTAGCGATCAGCAGTCACAAAGCGCTTGGGCGATGCAGGCTGAGCCCGCTCCGATGCAGCTTGTGACACACTGCCGATCTGTCGCATGTTCATAAGGAGTACATGTTGTGAGGCCACCCAGTCATCCTGATCTGAGCGACCGTGATGTAGTAGGCGATCCCGAAAGAAGTACCGCGCTTGCCGCTGGTTCGACAGTGGGAAAGCAGATTCGCACGTTGCGAAAGCTGAAGCGAGTCACGTTACAGGTGCTAGCCGATCGTATCGGAAAGTCGGTCGGATATCTCAGCGAGATCGAGCGGGATATCGCTCCGATCTCGATTTCTGCCCTGCAGGAAATCGCCGACACGCTGGGCGTGAATATCGGCTGGTTCTTTCAGGGAGCGCAGCCTGTTCCGGAAGGGGAGCGGGACTTTGTCGTGCGCAAGGGCAATCGCAAGCGGCTCGCTTTTACCGGTGCTGGAGTGGTGGAGGAGTTGCTATCCCCGCATCTCTCCGGGCAGTTGGAACTCATCATGACAACCTTCAAGGCTGGCAGCCGCACCGGCGATCAGGATCGGATTCGTCGTGGCGAAGAGGCTGGTGTCGTGCTGTCAGGAAAACTCCAGCTGCACTTCGAAGGAAAAACGGTTTTGTTGGAAGCCGGAGACAGCTTTGCGTTCTATCGAACGGGCCCGCACCAATGCATGAATCCTGGCGATGAGGACGCCGTTGTGTTGTGGGTCATTACGCCTCCGTCATATTAGTGACGGGAGCTGTGCAGTCCAAAACAGGTTGAATGACAGGAGGAGTCTGTGAGCGCTCAACTGGATCTGATATTTCATGGTGGCAACATCGTCACCATGGCCGAAGACACGTCGGCTGTGGAGGCTGTTGGGGTGGTGGCCGGCCGTATCGTCATGGTCGGTGCTCTCGATGCCATACGCCAGCACTGTGGTGCCGCGACCCGCGAAGTCGATCTCGCAGGCGCAACTTTGCTACCAGGATTCATCGAGCCGCACGGACATCCGCTGAAGACTGCGATGTATCGCGGAACGCCCGTGATCGATGCGCGACCGGAAACCACGCCAACGTATGCGGCGCTCATGGCAATGGTGCGCCGGCGCGTCGCAAAAGCGGCTCCCGGCGAGTGGCTGCATTTCTTTGGGCTGGATCCGCAGCGTCACCCGGATATGCGCGAACCCACTCTGGCGGAGCTGGATGAAATTGCGCCAGCCAATCCGCTCAGTATCCAGACATCCAACGCGCATGCGCTATTCGCAAACAGCCTCGCTTTTGGCCGGCGAGGATGGGACAAGAAGACGCCGGCACCTCCCGCCGGCATCATCTGCCTGGATGACAATGGGGAATTGACAGGCAAAGTCGAAGAACGGGCCGTCGCGATTTTCCTTGAGCCGATGTATGCCGAGCGCGGCGATGAGGGAACCTGGCAGGCTTTCGACGAATGGCTGGCCAAGCATATCAAGGCAGGCATCACCACATGCACCGAGATTGGCATGATCCCGGGCTTCGAGCCGACCTATGAGCGTTACCTCCAGATGGACGACGTCCCCATGCGCGTGGTCGGGTACGAGCAGGCCAATGTCGATGGCAAGAGCCATCTTCGCTTCGAGAAGCAGCATGCCTGGCTGAACATGGTCGGTGTGAAGTTATGGGGCGACGGGTCTCCTTTCGTTGGCAATATTGCGGTGACGCATCCCTATCTGAACAATGAAATTACCCTTAAACGAATGGGGCTGCCTGCCAACAACACGGGGCACATGAATTTCACATTGGAGGCGTTGCAGAAGTTCGTTCCAGCCTACGCGGCAGCGGGACGGCAAGTCGCAACGCACGTGCAGGGCGACAGGACGATTGATCTGATTCTGGATCTCTATGAGTCGATCCTCGATACGCTGCCCCGTCAGGACCATCGCTTCCGGCTCGAGCACTGCGCCCTGATGCGCGATGACCAGATCGAACGCGCCAAGAGGCTGGGTGTCGTGTGCAGCTTTTTCCCAGGACACCTGTACTACTGGGGTGAGCCGCTGGCCGATTATCTCTTCGGGGAAGATGTGGCAGCCCGGTACATGCCGATTGGCTCTGCCGCTGCCGCTGGTATGCGTTTTAGCCTCCACAGCGATGCACCCATGACCGACCCGAATCCTCTGCTGTGCATGCAGATTGCAACCACACGCCGCACCCACGCCGGCCGTGTACTGGGTCAAGCGCAGTGCATCAGCGCCGAGCAAGCATTGCGGGCGGTCACGATCGACGCAGCGTATCAGCTGTTCATGGATGACCGCATTGGCAGCATCGAGGTTGGAAAGTATGCCGATTTCACCATTCTGGCGATCAACCCACTGACCGTTTCACCCGAGACGCTCGCAAGCATCCCGGTGCTTGCGACCTGGGTCGGTGGACGCGAAGTCAAGAGACCCTCATAAATTATCCGCGAGTCAAACGGGCTCGCTTGATCAACATGACGCCCGCCTCGGATTTCCGCGTGCGGCAGGGGTACGTTTTATCTGCAATGCTCGATTCTCCGCATACGATTTGAAGCCGATGGCTTCTGCGGCGAACCTGATTGGCTCGTTCGGTCTCCTGGCGAGATCGATCATATTGATCTGTAATGGCGGTAGGTAACAGCATGGCAACACAGACACACAACCCCATTCCTGTCACGGTGCTGACCGGTTTTCTTGGCGCGGGAAAGACCACCCTGCTGCAACGCAGCCTGGCACAACCGGGCGGACTGCGGATAGGCGTACTTGTCAATGACTTCGGCGAACTCAATATCGACGCGGCCCTTGTGCGGCGTGTCGATTCCGAAGTGATTGAACTTTCCAATGGCTGTGTTTGTTGCCAGATGAACAATGATCTTCTCGGCAGCGTCCTGTCCATGGCGAGCGCAAACGACCGTCCTGATCACATTGTGATCGAGGCAAGCGGCATTGCTCAGCCTCTAGGGATTACGGCGGCTTTGCATGATGAATTGCTCGCACCGCACGTTTTCGTGGAGTCCGTGATTGCGATCGTGGATGCAGAGGCGTATCCCGCACTCTCCTTCTCCGATGGTGAGCTTGCCCTGGCACAGATGGTCGTTGCCGACATGGTGTTGCTCAACAAATGTGATCTCGCTGAACAGGCCGCACTGGATGCACTTTCCGCGGACATTCGCGTGATTGCTCCACGTGCTCGCCTGATCCCGACACAGCACTGCAATGTTCCGCTCGAATTGATCATGGGATCTGTGGATGCCCGTCGCGTTATTCGTATTGATGACAGCAAACCGGTGGGTACAACCAACAGGTCTCCCCAGAACGCACATGGCTTTGTGTCGCTGAGTTGGAGCGCTCCTGGCGAATTGGATCCGAATGCGTTTCATGACTTCGTGCGGACATTGCCGCTGACGGTCGTGCGAGGCAAGGGATTCGTCTGCTTCTCTCACGGAGACCCGCGTTGCGCTGTATTTCAGCTTGTTGGGAAACGTAGCGAGCTGATTGTCGATCCAGACCGGCAGACCGACGGTAATGCCTTGGTGTTCATCGGTCGAGCGCTCGACCAGAAAAAAATCCTTGCCGCACTCGATGCATGTGTGGTGTCAGGAATTCCACTGCGCTGATTGCCTGATATGCGAGCGGTGTCCGATAGTTGTTGTGCCGGGTGCGTCTTGGAATGCCACATCAACCACGGATAAGAAAGTAGGCATTGTGATTTAGGAGACTCAAATGTTAGAGAAAACAGTCGTGAAATTGCTCGGTTGTGTGTTCGTTCCAGTGGCTATCGCGTCAGCCGCTCCTGTGTTCGCACAGTCTGCAGATTGGCCGTCCAAGAATCTGCGTCTGGTTGTGCCATTTCCCCCCGGTGGCTCGACCGATGTGATTGCGCGGGCCCTGGCTGTCCGCATGGAAAAACGACTGGGCAAGTCAGTTGTGGTGGAAAACGTTACTGGCGGTGCAACTGTTCCGGCAGTGCAGAATGTCCTGCGCTCAGATGCGGATGGGCATACCCTTTTCATTTCCAGTGATGTGACATTCAGTGTCAATCCTCACTTGCTGCCCTCGATTTCGTACGCGCCGCTGAAGGACTTCACGCCCGTCACTATTCTGGGTGCGACGGCAAACTGGATGATCGTCAGGTCGGATCGCCCGGAAAAGACGTTCGGCGATCTTGCCAAGACAATCGCTGCCAATCCCGGAAAAGTGACCATCGGCGTCAACGCCATCGGTGGCGCTGCTCATCTTGGCCTCGAAGCCTGGAAAAAGGCGGAGCATCTCGACTTCACCGTGGTTCCATATCGTGGCGGCCCGGCGGCGGTAACTGATCTCCTGGGCGGGCAAGTGACTGCGACGGTTGATGTGCCTGGCTCCTCAGTCCAGTACGCACGCGCGGGTAAGGTCCGGCCGCTTGCCGTCTTTCAGGAGCGCCGCAGTGCCGCGCTGAAGGATCTGCCAACGGCGCGCGAAAGCAATAAAACCGCACCGGAGATTTCGACGTACCTGGCAATTGTCGTCAAGGCTGGAACGTCACCGGAGCGTGTGCAGAGGCTCAACAAGATCATGAAGGAATCGGCTGCCGATGCGGAATTCCAGACCCTGATGACCACAAACGTGCTGTACGACCCGATTGTGAACTCGCCAGCGGAAGCTTCGTCGTTTCTTAAATCCGAATTGGCGCGCTATGGCAAGCTCGTGAGCCAAGCAGGTGTCAAAGTGGAGTAATTCACGTCCATGCCGGCGGGGCAAGATTTTTATCCTGCATGACCGAAGCCCCGTTGTTCCCCAGGTAGGACAACATGTTGTTGGAGCGCATGCATGCGAAGCATAACAAAAACGGATCTGATTCTCGCCGGCTGAAATTTCATCAAACGAAGGAGACACAATGAAAAAGCTGTTTGCGAGCATGTGCATTTTTGCGGCGTGCGCGATATCAGGTGGTGCTGTTTACGGTGCCGAGTGGCCTACGAAATCACTTCGATTGATCGTTCCTTTTCCGGCTGGCGGCTCGACGGATGTCTTGGCACGCGGTTTGGCTACGCGCCTGGAAAGTCAGTTCAAAAAGCCCGTGATCGTCGAAAACATCAGCGGTGGCGCCACTGTTCCAGCTGTCCAGAGCCTGATGCGCAACGAAGCGGATGGACATACGATGATTCTGTCCAGCGCGACGACGTTCAATCTTGCTCCACTGATGATGTCTTCCGTTCCATATAACCCTGCGAAGGACCTGGCGACGGTCACTGTACTGGCGAGGGCATCGAACTGGATCATGGTGCGCAGCGACCGGCCGGAGAAATCGATTGGTGATCTGGAGCGCACGATCGCCGCGCATCCAGGTACGGTTACGATTGGCATCAATGGCCTTGGCGGTGTCGCGCATTTGAGCCTGGAGGCCTGGAAAAAGGCGGCGAAACTCGATTTCACAATCGTTCCATATCGGGGCTCACCGCAAGCCGTTACTGATTTGATGGGTGGGCAGGTTGTGGCCACTGTCGACGTCGTGGGATCGACTCTTCAGCATTTGCGAGGTGGCAAGGTGAAGACGCTGGGCTTGCTGCAAAACAGCCGTAGTCCCGCTATGAAGGATGTGCCTGCAGCACCCGAAAGCGGCGCTTCGATTCCGCCTGTGGTGACGTACCTCGCTATCGCGGTCAAGGCGGGTACACCTCGGGAACGAGTTGAGAAGCTACATCAAGCGATCAAGGTCGCTGCGGCTGATACCGAGTACAAGAAACTGATGGCTGATCTGGTCATGGAACCGGTCTTGAGCTCGCCAGCTGATGCGGACACTTATCTGAGGGCTGAATCCGTTCGATATGGCAAGATTGTGGCTGCGTCAGGTATCAAGTACGAGTGAAATCTGCTACTTTTCCGCAACCATCGACCATGACGTTTATACAGGTCATGCGTCAGTGAGCGAGCTGTCTTCCGCAGGCGGCCCGTTTTTTCGTGACACGTATATTAGAAAAATTGATGGTGCCAGTCCTGGGGGCATGTCTATCTCGTGTTTCAGATGACCTGCCCCCAATGACCAGGTCCATACATATCGATCGGAGACCGCGCCAAAGCGGGGGCTGACTAAGCGGCAAGGCGGTGGCGTTCTCCTCCGGCGACGGAGGGATACCATCGCTCAACGTGCGATCGGAACTGGCCATTGAGCACGGCCGTCCGGATTTGAAGCAGGTTGTGCGCGTGCCGAGGCCGCCAGGCCATCTGCTGTCGTTTGACGAAGCGCTTGCTGACCACCTGGTTGACGGCCGACTCGACGAAACCTGATGCAATGGGCTCCCCGTGCCGATATCGGTCACCGTAGTTGGCCTACGACCAAGATTCGCAATTGTATAGGGGTAGGAAACGGCGTGCGCCGTCCCCTCCCTCCGAACCCGGTGTGCGGTTTACCCGCGACGGGCTCTCCAGTCAGTTGTTTCCACATCGGGATTGGCGCGCCAATCGAAGGGCCTCGGACATCGTGAACAGCCCAAGATTAGCGAAAAAGGCATTTGGCCATCGGGTGTGATCGCGAAGGCAATGACCCTGCCCCGGACGATGAAGCTGTCGGCGCAAGATCGCTCGCAGACGGCGACGAACAAAGCCGTCGACCGACGAGAAGGTGTAGCGGTGGGCGTGCTGGAAATAGCCGAACCAGCCACGCAGGGTCGGGTTGATCGACGCAATGATGCTCTCGATCGAATCGCCCCTGTTACGCTTGGTCAGGGCCCGGATTTTATCCCGCAACCCCATAAGACTCTTCTTGCGCACCCACCGTTGGCCCGCCTCGAACCGGTAACCGAGAAACTCGAACCCATGACCCTCCAGCCGGCAATCCCCAACGTGGGTTTTGTCGGGATGCAGTGTCAGGCCGTTCGCATCCACCCAAGCCCGCATGCGAGTTAGCGCAGCTTCCGCTTCCTCACGTGTGCGGCATAACACCACGGCGTCATCCGCGTAGCGCACCATGACCAGCCCTGCCTGACGCATTTCCACGTCAAGCTCGTGCAGGTACAGATTTGCCAACAGAGGGCTGATGACCGCCCCCTGCGGACTCCCAGAAGTGGGCGTCCAGCGCGTCATGTCTTCCATGATGTCTTGCTTGAGAAAGGATTGGATAAGTTCCAGAACCCGGCCGTCCGCGATGCGCCCGGCCACTCTCGCGAGAAGGGGCAGGTGTGGGATCGAGTCAAAATAGCTTTGCAGATCGGCATCGACCACCCAGCAGTAGCCCGCTTTCACATGTCGGTCCACTTCGCGCAGTGCATCCTTGCAGCCCAAGCCCGGGCGGAAGCCGTAGCTTCTCGGCTCAAACTCATGCTCAAAGATCGGCTCGATGACCAGCTTCAGGGCCGCTTGAACGACGCGATCCTTCACAGCGGGTATACCGAGCGGGCGGCGTCCTTTACCTTTCGGTATGTAGACGCGCCGCACCGGCTGCGGGCGATAGCTACCATCCTGCAATGCATGCGCCAGTTCAGCAAGGTAGCGGTCCCGCGCTTGCGCGAATCGCTTCACGCTCATGCGGTCCACTCCCGCTGCCCCGGCGTTCTTCTCGACCTGAGTCCATCCCAGCGCGAGCGTGTCCAGGCGAAACACCTTGTCAATCAGACTGTGCCATTTACCTCCCTTAACTCCGTTTTGTAGAGCAGCCAACATAGCGTCCGTCCAGATTGAAGCTGACGCGAATTTCCGCTGCACGCAGCTTCCCAGCGCGTTTGCATCTCGTCTAGTCGTTTCCGACACTGGCGATGCTTCGATCTTCATCTCTGCTTCCTTCCGGTCTTTTGCTATCAACTTTCCTGCCCCGCTTCCCTAGTGCGCCTTTTGCTCTGACGCAGGTCTCCACGGCTCTACGCTTCCGTGTGCAGTACTATCGGGACTCTGACTCCTGCCAGCGTTCACCTCGCCGGCAGGTCTCCCCGCTTGCTTCGTGCCACCATCCCATCGTTCCGTCCTCAATCACGTGGTACGCCACCGCACCGCTTTGTCCGCCACGACAGCGTGCTGTGTTACTTCCAGGCTTCGCCACTTTAGTGCAGGCTCGCCGCCATACCCCGCCGAAACAGGTTCGTTAACCTACGGACCGACAGTTCGCTTCCGGTTACTCCCCACCCCGTCTCACGACGACGCAGTTACCTTCGGCTACGGAGCTGTGGCCAACTCCGACAGGGACTTTCACCCTGCAGATGGCACGCCATCACGGGCGTACACTAAACCGCTGACGCGGTAGTGGGCGGTACGCGCAGGTCAGTGCCTGACGTTGGGTCGGCCGCTTGTCTAGCGGTGGGCAACCACGGGGATGAGCAGGCGGACAGGAGCAGCATGGAGGCGCCCGACGGGGCGTTCCATCCACTGTTCTCTGGAGTTCCGCCATGACACCGCTACGCGAGCGCATGCTGCGCGACATGCAGATCCGCTAATGCGGAGAAGTTTGTAATGTGAAGGAAACGCCGATAAGCATTGTCGCAGCTACGCTGTGTTGCCATCGGTCATCGAGAGTAGCGTGGCACCAGGTCGCACGAAGCGACTCGTCCCCGACATCAAGTATTCGCCCGTCACGAACCGCCACATGTGTTGCGCGCGGCTGCAATGGGTTCATCGTCACAATGCTGCGCGCAGCGAAAATGGTCGTCTGGGAATCGTTCATGGCAGGGCAATTCAGGGATAGGGCGGTGGAGAAAAACGCGTGCCGCCGCCGGCCGTTAGGGGACCTGATCTGGATTCAATAGAGCCAGATTCTATGGATCCTATGGGCCAGACCGGCGAATGAATCCATATATTCCTTCCGGTTACGAGCGCTGATAAGTTTTCGCTTCGAAGGCGTCAACTGGGACGATTGAGCGTCGAGACGGCGGCCGGATTCCGGCGCTGCCAGTTCTCGGCCTGGCGCTCAAGATGACTGCGGATGAAGTCCATCAGCGTTCGCGTGGCGAGGGTGGGGTAGCGGTTCGGCGCAGTCAACATGTAGATGCTGTCTCCCACACCCTCTGCCTCGCACTCGTCCAGCACTTCGCGTGCCACTCCGGATTGGATCTGCCGCCACACGGCGTAACGCGGCAGCAGCGCAACGCCGAGGTCCGCCATCATCGATTCGAACAGAAACGGATAGTCACCGGATTGAATGCGCGGACTGACCCGCAATGTCTGCGGTGTGCCGGCCAACCAGACCTTGAGGTTGAAGCGTCTCCCCAAGGATTGTGGCGTGATGAAATCGCAGCGTTCGAGATCCTCCACGCTGCGGATCGGACCGTGGGCATCCAGGAAGGCCGATGAGGCGCACAGGCACCAGCCCACTTCGCAGATACGGCGGGCGACGTGATCCTCTGGCGGTTGCGAGGTGATCTTCAACGCCACGTCGATTTCGGCGGAAATCAGGTCGCCAATGTTGTCGTTGATCGCTACGCGCAGCGAAATTTGCGGATGGCTTCGGGCGAATTCCAGCAAAAGCGGCGTCAAGTATAGATGGCCGAGCCCGGTTGGCAGACGAACGCGCACATCGCCACGCACCACCTTCCCCAGGCTATCGATCGACATACCCGCAGACTGCAATTCGTCGAGCATGCGCAAGGCATGGGAATAGAGGAGGTGTCCCGCCTCGGTCAACTCAACATTGCGGGTTGTTCTCCGCATCAACTGCGCGCCCATACGCTCTTCAAGAATCTTCAGGCGCCGCGAAGCATTGGAACGTGTCATGCCGCTGCGCTCTGCAGCGGCGGTCAGCGTGGGCGACTCGACCATGGTCACGAAGAGTCGGATCAGGTTGAGGTCGAAGTTATTGTCAATCATGAATCAACACTGTTGGCACGGTTTGGCGGATTGTCCTGGCGGGAAGACGGAAATAGCATAGCTCATCCGCATTCCAGGCATCCGGCCCAGATCGTCAACGGCCGTTCGCCGGACAAGCGGGGAAGAAGATTCAAGGAGACTGAGAAGTGACGGACAACCGATTTTTGGCCAAGAATGGTGCGCGCACGCTGTTTGGCGCCCTGCGAGCGCTGATGCTGGGCGCGCTGATCGTGCAGCCGGTGGCGGGCCAGGCACAGCAATACCCACAGCACCCCGTTCGCGTGGTTCTGCCGTTCCCGTCTGGTGGCCCGACTGACCTGCTGGCCCGTGTGGTGGCGGTGAAGATGGGCGAAGGTCTGGGTCAGACCTTCGTCGTCGGTAACAAGCCGGGTGCCAGTGGCATGATTGGCGCCGAAGCGGTCGCAAGGTCGGCCCCCGATGGGCCTCGTTTCAATATCAGCACCTGGTATGGAATGTGGGCACCGCGAGGAACGCCGGCTCCGATCGTGGAAAAGCTGGCGGCGCAGGCGGCGGCTGCGCTCAAGCAACCTGATGTCCGCAAGCAGTATGCGGACATGGGCGCCGAGCCGATTGGCTCCACGCCCAAGGAGTTCGCCCAGTACATGCGGCCGAGCGCAAGAAATGGGAAGACATCGTTCGCCGCTCCGGGGCGAAATCGGACCAGTGACGTGATGCGAGATCGCGAGCATGGCTGTCGTGGCCTTCGCGCTCCTGTGCGAACGACATGAATCAAGAAGGGCAGGGAATGGAAAAGTACTCTGAAAATGTCGCCGTCGTCCGGACCGAGGCGTGCTCATTGGCTGCTGCACGGCGGGTAGCGGCCATGCTGGATCGCGATCCGGACACGGTGAAGGAGGGCAGCGCGCTGCCACGCGGATGGCAGTTCATCCTCCTCGGTGCTGACACGCCGCGCAATGTGCTGCGAGGCGATGGGTTCCCCGGTCTGGGCGTTCCCGTGCCGGATCTAGGCTTGCCGCGCCTGATGCTGGGTGGACGGTCGGTTCGCTATGTCAACGACATTCCGATTGGCGCGACCGTTCGGCGGAGCAGCGCCATAGAGGGTCTAGTCGAAAAGGGCACCTCCGCGGGACCGATGGCGATCGTTGAAATCGGCCATCAACTTAGCGTCGAGGGCGAAATCGCCATTGTTGAAACCCAGACCTACCTGCTGCTCGCCGCGGGACGTGGCACTGCCACAAATTCCCTCAAGCCTGTGCAGACACCGAGCGGCCAACGGCTGAAGGTGGTCGTCCCGGACGAAACGCTGCTGTTCCAGTATTCCGCGCTCGGTTTCAATTCCCACAAGATCCATATCGACAAGTCGTATGCACGCGAGGTGGAGGGGTTCCCGGACCTCGTCGTGAACGGGGGGCTCATTACGCTTCTGATGACCGAGTTCGTGGCCAATGAGCTGAAGCGGGTGCCAGTGCAATTCAGAACGAAACATCTCGCGCCCCTTTACTGCGGTCGCCCGATCACGCTGGCCGCCGATGGCAACGACGGCAAATGGCAAGTGCGAGCCATTGATGATCAGGGAGCAGTTGCTGCGCAAATGGAGGTCGACGTCCAATGAGCTTCGAGCCACTCAAGGGAATTCGTATACTGGACCTTACCAGTGTGGTAGTAGGACCCGTCTGCACATGGCGGCTGGCGCAGTATGGTGCCGATATTATCAAGGTGGAAAGCCCGGAGGGCGATCTGATGCGTGGGCTGGGTGGCTTGTCGCCGACGGGGCAGCATTCCGGCACCTACCTGCATTTCAACCGGGGCAAGCGCAACGTCTGCATGGACCTGAAGAAGCCAGGCGCCCGTGAGGCGATGGAGAAACTGGTTGCCTCCGCACACGTTATCGTTGCGAACATGCGTCCTTCTGCGCTCCAGCGACTTGGCTTGGACGAGGCGACAATTCGCGCGAAGTATCCGGAAAAGATCTATTGCCTGATCACCGGCTACGGCACGGACGGACCCTATGCAGGCCAGCCGACCTACGACAGCGTGGTCCAGGCTGCCACTGGAATGACGGGGCTCTCCCTGGCGCGCGATGGGACGCCGTCATACGTGCCAATGCTGATTTGCGATCATGTGGTCGGCGAGATCACGGCCGGTTCCGTGCTGGCGGCCGTGCTGCAGTGGCAGGCATCGGGCAACGGCTGCAGCATTGAGGTGCCGATGTTCGAAACCATGTCGGCATTCGTGCTGCAGGAACACCTGGCGCAGCGCAGCTTCGATCCGCCGGTGGGGCCGCCGGGCGACATGCGGCTGCTCAGCCCGCACAACAAGCCCGTCCAGACAGCGGACGGCTGGATTTCTTTCACGGTCAACACCGACTCGCAGGTGCGCGCATTCCTGAAGGCTGTGGACCGCCATAATCTGCTCGACGATCCGCGTTTTGCATCCGTCGCGGCGCGCGCGCAGAACGTGAAAGAATGGTTTGCCATCCGCGGCGCCCCACTGACACAAAGAACCACGGCGGAGTGGCTGGATATCTTGTGTCAGGCCGATATCGCCGCCAAGCCGTGCCATACGCTCGAGACGCTGCCCGACGATCCGCACCTGAGCGCTGTGGGGTTGATCGATTTTGAAGATCATCCCACCGAAGGCAGGACGGCTGCACTTCGCTCGACGATCCGGTTCGACAATGAGTATCCATCCCTACGCGCGCCAGCACAGCCAAAAGGTTGGGAAACACAGACAATACTGTCGGAGCTGGGTTTCTCAGACGATGACGTGCGAAAACTGCTCGGGGGCGGGGCAGTGTTTCAGGGGAGTTGACTGACGGGGCCAAAACCGGCTGACGGTGCGGTACACCGAGCGCGATGCCATGGTGGATCTGTCGATTCTGCTGCGTCTGACTGATCAGAGCAAGCTCCAGGTCAGCGACAAGACATCGCTGCCCGGCTCAGCCACGCTGCGCCTGTTGACGGAGAGCCTCGCCGGCGGCGATTTCTATGGAGGCCGCGGGTCGGCAGCTGGCGGAGCTGCGTACCCAATTCTCGACCGAGCTGGAGCGTGCCCGCGAGGCGGTGACCCTCGCGCAGGAACGGGCCGAGGCCAGTGAGCGGCGGGCCTTACGCGAACTGGACGCGGAGCGCACCGCGCGCCAGCAGAGCGAGCGCACGGCCGAAACGTTGCGCGGCGAATTGGGGCGGTGCGCAGCGCCGGGCCGAACGGGCCGAGGCCGAGGCGGCGCTGGCGCGCCAGCTGCTGGCAGAATTGCGGATGGGGCCGCCCGAACGAGAGGGGGGCGGGCGGCGGCGCAAGGCCGGGAACCCGGCGTCGACCGGGTCGGCGGCACCAGGCGAAAAACGGGACGAACAGCAAGACGACAGGCAGGGCGCATCAGCCGCAGCCTTGAACCCGGAAGACGGCAGCGACAGCAGTGACGACAGCAACGACAGCACCAATGACAGAAATCAATGAGCGGGCGGCGGCGATCCGCTGGATCCAGGCGGAGATGGCCGACTACGGGCTGACCATGGAGGAGTTGGAAGCGGCGGGGTGCTTCGATCCGCCGCCCCCTCCGCCACCGCCGCCACCCGCACCCGCCCCACCGCCCGTGGTCTGCTACCGCAACGCCGCGGGGCAGAGCTGGGACGAGCAGGGCGACATGCCGGACTGGCTGCGGCGGGCGGTCAATGCGGGGCAGTCGGTGGAGTTTTACCGGGTCGGCTAATTCGCGATCGGCGAGTACAGGGGGCTACGCTCATATTTGGCAATCCGCCATAGCCTCGCGGGGAGGCCGGCCAGCGATCCTGCGTTCCAGCCGCGGCGGGTACCAAATTACCAATGCTTGGGCCCTTCCTTTGGGTTCTAACGAGTATAAACGGGCAGAATTCCCATCTCTCTTTGATGGCCTGCGGCTCCATGAAACGGAAACTAGGATTTCGCCATATCGAGACGGTCCACGCGATCGTGCTGACGGGGTCGGTGACAGGGGCGGCAGCGCGCCTGCATCTCACACAGCCGGCGATCAGCAACATCTTGCGGGACGCCGAAGAGCGCCTTGGCTTTGTGCTATTTGAGAGGCGCGGCGGACGTTTGTTACCGACACCCAGCGCAGATCAGTTGTTTGAGGAAATCGAGCGTTCCTTTATCGGGCTGGACTCAATTAATGCCTGCTGCGAACGCATTCAACGCAACCAGCTAAGGCATCTGTCGGTTGCCTGCACCCCAGCCTTTGCTGCCGCCGTATTCCCGAGGCTGGCAGCCGCTTATATGCACCGCTCCGCGGATGTATTCCTGTCAGTCCATTCTAGGGACGCGCATCACGTCGCCGCCTTGATTAGTTCCCGAAAGGCCGACATTGGCTTCGCACTTGAGGTGCCGCCGGTGCCTGGCGTGGAGAGCGCGGTGATCGCCGAATTACCGATACTTTGCTACCTGCCGCCCGGCCACCCGCTCGCACGACAGGATGAAGTTACCCCGGAGCAATTGCTCGGCGAGCCGATGATTTCCCTATCGAGTATCGAGGGTATTGAAGAACTGGTGGGGGCCGCGTTTGGAGATTGCGGGGCTACCCCGGTTCCGGTGGCGGAATGCCCAGCCGCCATCGCGGCCTGCGGCATGGTGGCGGGGGGGATTGGATTTACCCTGTTTGATTGTCTCCCGGCACAAATCTATGATCCCGCTCGTCTGAGCGTGAAACGGTTCGCGGCGTCGCGGCGGTTGACATACCGGGCATACTGGCCAAAATCCAGAACAGCGGATTTCGATCCCCAGCCGCTTGTCACGCTGGCGCGCGACATCATGGCAGAGATGGCGGTCAAGGACTTCTAGCGGAAGCGCGCCAGTCCGTAGGGGGCAGGGTCTAATGGGGCGGGGCCGCCGGTAATGAGGTGTGTGATTAGCCGGCCGGTCATTGGCGCCCCTGTCAATCCGGTATGACCGTGACCGCTCGCAATGTAAAGTCCCGGGTGATTGGGCGCCTCGGCGATGATTGGCACGCTGTCTGGCGTAGAGGGACGAAGCCCAAACCATGTGCTGGCGCCGCTGGTAGCAATGCCTGGGAATAGACTCCGGGCAGTAGCAAGGATCGCCTCCGCCCGCCTTTCGTCGGGCGGATGCCTCAGGCCTGCGATTTCTACGGTGCCTGCAAAACGCAGGCCGCCGTCCATCGGCGTCACAGCAACGGCCTTGTCCTTGTAAATTAAGGGACAGGGAACCGTGACGCCGGGATCGGGGAGTTGCACATGGTAGCCGCGCTCCGCTTCGAGAGGCAGGCGGATACCGAGCGGTCGCAACAGCTCTCCGGAGAAGGCGCCGGCGGCCACGACCACGCGTTCTGCGCGAACGTCACCAAGGTTACTCCAGAGCCGGAATCCGGTGCCATCCGTTTGCAGCTTCACAATACGCCGTTGCAGGATGCGCCCCCCCTCGCTCTCGAACCGGGCGGCCAGCGCTCCAGTCAGGCGCTGTGGATCCACCGTGTGCGCGTGCTTGGGGAAGCATACGCCGCCACGCACGTGGCCAGCCAGGCTCGGCATCATCTCCCGGAGCCGTGCCTCGCTCAGGCTTTCGTACTTAACGTCCTGCTGCCGGCGCAATTCATCCACAAGCCGGTCGGCCCGAGATCGGCCCTTGCTGGCAGACCACAGATGCAATTGCCCGCCGGTCCTGATCAGTTCGTCACAGCCGTCCTTCCCTAGTAACTCGCGATAGGCCTCCAAGGCCGGCGCGTGCAGGGCACGTAGCGCGCGTGACGCCTGAATCACGCGTTTGGGGTTGCTGGCGCGCAGCCATGCAAACAGCCATGGCGCAGCTCGAACCAGGTGCGGTGGATAGATTGCAAGGGGACCGCTGGGATCGAGTAGCCAGCGCGGCAGTTGCCATACCATGCCTGGTAGGGCGATCGGGATGCAGCTGTCGACGCTGATTAGCCCGGCATTGCCGTATGACGCACCGCCCCCGGGGGCGAGCGTATCGTAGATAGTTACCTCGCAGCCTGCGCGCCGCAGCCACAGCCCGGTACAGAGACCGATGATGCCTGCGCCGACGATGGCGATCTTGCCAAGGTGACTTGGACTGGTCGGCGCTGAGGGTGTCGGAAGGTACGGATAGGCGTGCATATGTGAATGCCAATAGGATTGGGCAGCAGGGCTCCGGACAGGGTCGACACTGCGCCGGCTCTTGCTTCCATATTGCGCGCGAATGCGAGATCTGGCGATTTCGCATTCGTGATAGCGTATTTGTAATCGTGATTCGACAAGGTCCTCATTTGCCTCCGAAGATTGGCTAACGCGTCCCGGATCGCCGAGCGGCGGGCAGATGCCCCTCAGTTCAGCACGTGGCCGCAAATCAGCATCCAGACAACCGATAGGGGGAGCAAACATGTTGAGCGAAGCAAATCGAATTGGACGGCGGTGTGTCATTCGCAGCCTGGCAGGGATAGGCGCCTGGCTGGCAGTGGGCCTTTGCGCAACGCAGCCTGCCCACGCTGAGGCGCCGGCTCGCTTTATCGTGCCCTTCCCGGCCGGTGGGGCCGCTGACGCCATGGCACGTGTGCTCGTGGAAAAGCTCAGGGACGAGCTAAAACAGACTGTGATCGTGGAGAACCGCCCCGGTGCTAGCACGCGCGTGGCGGCGGAAGTGTTGAAGCAGGCGGCACCAGACGGGAATACGGTGCTGATGACCTTACACGACACGATGGTGATTGCGCCCCTTGTCTACAAAAATCTCCGCTATGACCCCGACAAGGACTTCGCACCCATCACCGAAGTGGCTGCCCTCAACTATGGGCTGGCGGTTAGCGCAAGCTCGCCATATCGGAACTTGGCTGAATACGTCAAGGCTGCAAAAATCGACCGGAACGTGGCGACAGTCGGCGTGTCCGGGCTTGGCTCCGCTCTGCACTTTGTTGCATTCGAATTCACGAGGCGTTCGGGAGCCGATATCTCCATCGTGCCGTTCCAGGGAGGCCCTGCGATGGTGACCAACTTGGTCGGCAATCAGATCGGTTCGGCCGTCGATGGGCTCGGCGTGTTTGTAGAGCAGCATCGGGCCAACAAGGTCCGTGTGCTGGCTGTGTCGGGCAAACAGCGAAGCAGCCAGCTTCCAGATGTTCCAACCTTCAGCGAGCAGGGGTATTCCTCGCTGGTTGTGGGTTCGGGCTATTCGCTCTATGCGCCAGCCGGTACCCCGCCAGCGAAGGTGTCACGCTGGAACGCAGCAATGCGCAAGGTCTTGGCCATGCCGGATGTCAGAAGTCGGATTCAGAACATTGGATACGAGCCGCTGGCCGGTTCGACACCGACGGAGGTTACCCAGCAACAGAGGCGGTTGGTGGAATACTGGGCTCCCATCGTTCAGAGCGTGGGCTTCAAAGGCGACTGAGACTGCGAGGGAAACGTGGCAGGTGATGTGCCGCGTTGCGCTGCGGACAATCCGTCCAAGCTGGCCAATGACCAGCTCCCGCAGCGGCCGAACGGCCTGGAATGCTGGTTCCGGTGTTCCCGCATTCCACCTCTGTCCTTCAACTCCGGGGACATCACGGCGGCGGCGGGGCGGGGGACATGGTCACTAAGCTGTGTCGCCTCGTTTCTTGAACGCCGCCACCACTCTTTCGTTCAGGCCCAACCGGTAGAGTGTCGCGCCCACTTGGATCAACAAGGCCCGTTCTTTCCCCGCGATCGCTGGATCGGCCAACAGCACCGCCAAGCCGGCAATCGCGTCGTCGACCTCCAATTCCGTCGCGTCATCCAGCGCAAGTCGCTCGAAATCTCGTATCACGTCATCTGGGTCCATCGTGGCTCCATGTTGCTTCTTGCGCCAGTCTAGCCGACGACACGGTCGTCCGTGAGTGAGCGGATCGGATCTGCTGACACCTGGCCCAGATGGCCGATTACGGGCAGACGCAGCGGCGGGGTGCTTCGAGCCATCCCCGCCCCGCCACCTCCTGCAGCGTGCTACCGCAACGCCGAGGGGCTAAGTTGCGGACGGACAGAGCGTGATCTGTCTGGCCGCGGCGGGCGGTCAATGCGCAGCAGGACGAGAAGTATTTCTGGGTCGAATAGGCCCCATGTATCTGCCCGAGGCCGGCATGGGTAATAGCGGGGAATCCAGAGTTTATGGTTGAGGCTAGGGCTCGCCATCAACGGCTTTTTTCGTATGTTAGCGGCTCGAACAAATGACAAAGCGGCGGCCTCCGAATGTCGTGGTCGTTGCGCTGGCAAACAAGATGGCGCGCATGATATGGGCGGTTCTCGCCCACCCGACTTCGACAGTTCGAGCCCGTTTTTCCCCATTTCTGAAGGTCACCCCTAATACTGGCGCGGCTTCCAGGGCAGCGGCTGCCAAATTCGTGTAGTGGCACGTTTGCAACCGTTCCGACTATATTTGACAAGGCGTTCATTGCCTGTAAAGTAACGGCATGTTCGTCAAGGTCACCTCCTCCGGTTCTCGCCGTTACGTGCAGTTGGTCGAGTCCTATCGCGATGACAACGGTCAGCCCAAGCAGCGCACCGTTGCCACCCTCGGTCGCCTGGACCAACTCGGCGACAGCATGGAGGGCGTGATCAACGGCTTGCTGCGCGTCACCGGCCGGCCCGCGCTTGAGGCTGCCGCCGAACCGGAGGTGACCTTCGAGTCGGCCCGTGCGTTCGGCGACGTGTGGGCGCTCTCCGAGTTGTGGCAGGAACTTGGTTTCGATGGCATGCGCCGCGTGTTCCGGCGCACCCGCCATGCCATCGATGTCGAGGCGCTCGTGCGCATCATGGTCTTCAACCGGCTGTGCGATCCGGAATCGAAGCTGGGCGTGCTGCGCTGGCTGGAGACGATCGGCCTGCCAGGGCTGTCCATCGATGCCGTCGACCATCAGCATCTGTTGCGCGCCATGGACGCGCTGGTCACGCATCAGGCCGAAGTCGACGCCGTGTTGGCGGGGCTGCTGCGCCCACTGGTCGATCAGACCTTGTCGGTGGTGTTCTACGACATGACGACTATTCGTGCCGAGGGGCTGTCGCAGCAACACGAGGATGTCCGCCAGTACGGCATGGCCAAAGAAGGCGTCATAGCCCGGCAATTCATGCTGGGCGTGGTGCAGACGGCCGAAGGATTACCGCTCTATCACGAGGTGTTTGACGGCAATACCGCCGAAGTCACCACGCTCAAGCCAACCATCGAGAAGGTGCTGAGCCGGTTCCCCGTCAAACGCGTCATCGTGGTCGCCGATCGCGGACTGCTCTCGATCGACAACCTGGCCGAACTGCAGGCGATGACCTTGCCTGATGGGGCGCCGCTGGAATTCATCCTGGCGGTGCCGGGACGTCGCTATAGCGACGTGGTCGAGTCCTTGGCGAGCTTCCATGCGCAGCATTGCCTGCCGGCCAGTGAAGAAGTTCTGGGCGAAGTGCCATGGAACGGCTTACGCCTGATCGTGGCGCACGATCCGGTGGTGGCGCAGGAGAAAGGCGCACAACGTGATACGCAGATTGCGGAACTCGAGCAGCTTGCCGCGCAGTGGGTGGGCAAGCTTGATGCGCAGGACACCGGTCGTCGCAGCCGCGGCAAGAAGCTCTCTGACGGTGGCGCCCGCGCACGGTTTTATCACGCCGTCTGCGAGGCCCATTTGGCCCGCATCATCCAGGTCGATCTGAAGAGCGAACACTTCTGCTATGACATCGATGAGCGGGCCTTGCAGCATGCCCGCATGATGGACGGCAAGCTGCTGCTGGTCACCAATGCCGTCGATCTGCCGCCACGTGAGGTCGTCGATCGCTACAAGGCATTGGCCGATATTGAACGCGGCTTCCGTGTGCTCAAGTCCGAGATCGAGATTGGCCCGGTCTATCACCGCCTGCCCGAGCGCATCCGCGCGCATGCGGCGATCTGCTTCATGGCACTGATTCTGTATCGGGTGATGCGCATGCGCCTGCAGGCCGCCAGCAGCGAGCTGTCGCCCACGCGCGCGCTTGCCATGCTCAATCGCATTCAGCACCACCGCATCGTCATCGACCAGACCAAATCCGTCGCTGGACTCTCGACCATCAGTCAGGAACAGGCTCGGGTTCTATCCGCCTTGAGGGTTCGCAAGCCAGTCAAAACAGCGCAATTGACCCTTTTGTAGTGGAGCGTTTTGCAGTCGGCTCCAATAAAATCAAGGACTTGCGCTTTTAACTGTCGAACTCGGGCGCCCATGACCGGCGGTACCAGAAGGATTACATCAGCGTGAAGCCGGCTTGAGCAGTGAGCACAACGTTGGAGATTAGCGTTCTTACAGGGTGAAACGTCGAAGGTTGCGTTGGGTAATCGAGTGTGAGGACAAGTCAGGTAGGACCGGGACCTGCTAAGCCTGTGGGGTCATACGAGCCTTGAGCTCGCAGTACGAATGAGGCGCAGGTCAGCATATTTCATAGGGGCCAGCAGCGGCGATACCGGCTGCAAGAAGGCCGAATATAGAGCTGCAGCCCATCCTGTCAGTGTCTGAACAAGCGAAAACCTTGCGCAAACGGGGCGCGTTCATATAGATTACCGCGGTATCCAAGCAACGGCACGCCCCCGCGACTTACGACACGATGATCAGGTACGATTTCCGGGCTGCTTCGCGGATGTCCCACGTTCCCATCGCAGTCGACGGCCGGAAATCACAGCGGTTCTCGGCGGTCCAGCGTTGGCTACCGATTCGATAGTAAGCTAGACGCCAACGCAATAAGCCGCTTCGCGACCTCCCGAGTCGCCAGTGTGTCCGGGCGTTGCGGCGCTTTTGCTAATACCACTGCTTCCGATAAAGTCGGTTCAATAATAGGTATGGCTTCAAGCTCGGTCGACTCTCCAACGGCCAATTTTCCGAACATCATTCCGTATATGCGTCCTTGCTTGATAATCGCATGCTGAAGGCGAATTGAATCAGCCTCGGCCTGCACAAATATCCGTACACCTTTAGATTGTGCCACGCCGTCCAACAAGGAACGTAAAGCATGTGGCCGACTTGACACGACCAACGGAATCCCTTCCAAGTCGTCGAACGTCACATTTGATCGGCCCTTGAATATACTGTCGCGACGGGAAACCAGGTGCAGCGCTTGCTGCGCAATCAGGAGCTCTCCTCGGGCCAAGCTTGTCGCGTCTCGTAACAGAAGCGAGCAGTCGACACGCCCCTCGGCCAGCCATTCTTCTAGCTGCCCGCTTGAACCTTCAACCAGGTGTAGTTGTACATGAGGGTATTTTTCAAGGACGTCCGAAAATAGCCTTCCGGCTAATGACGGAACCATTGCTGGCAGTATGCCGATCTTTACGACACCCATAGGCTCTTTGCTAATTGTCCGCATTTCATCAGCAAGATGTGCCGCCTGCGTGATCAACTCTTTGATCCTTGGGAAAATATGCTCTCCGAATTCTGTCAGTATGACTCCGCGCCCGGTCCGCCGAAACAACTTGCTACCGCATTCGAGTTCGAGCTGACTGATATGTCGGCTCACTGCTGACTGTGGGATTGCCAACGCCAAGGCTGCCCTTGTTAGGCTATGAAGCTCGCCAACTTTAACAAACAGCTCCCATCGAGGATCAAGGATCGCGGGAAGTTTGAATTTTTCGGCTGTGTCGCTCTGCATTATTGTTTGCGTCGGAAAATATTTGCATACCGTCATTCAGACGATTCACCAAATTCCTCAATTAGGTGCTTTTACCTATAGACAATGAAGTTTTTGAGAATTTTGGGGAAGTCTCCCAAAACACAATATTACCAAGATGTCGCAGGCGGCTTTGGTCGAAAGGTGAAATATACGGCCCAGAGACTTGTCCGTCGAGCCGTTTTGCATAGCTTGCATAGCTGCTATCACAAATCCCGAGGGACGCTCAACGCGCGTGACGTTTACGATCGTTTTGTCACCGGCGTTTTCCCCTGACCCGCGGGTAGCCGGTCAACTCAAGTACCAAGTGCATACCCAGTGGCACAACTGGGTCTAGACCATGTTTGGAGACTACGTAATGCATCAAGCACATCACCGTTCCCCTGCCACGCTGCATGCAAGCGATCGACCGCTCGCCACATCCGTTCGGGCCGAATCCTTCGCGCCCATGTGCTCGACCAACTCATAGTGCATCAGGCCTTCTTGGGCATGGCATGCCTATATTCAAGGCGAACGCACGAAGATGCCTGTGACACGTCGGCAAAACCGCCTGCTGTCCCGGTGTCTTGGCCACGTGCGTATGCCAGTTTCCTTTCGCCGTTCTGCGCGTGGCGCCAGCGCACTGGACAAAGCTGTTTGATGCTTCTCTACGGAGTTGGAGCGACACGATGAGTTCTCAAATGCACAACACTGCCCCCGAGCCTCAGGGGAAGTTTGTTCACCAAATTGCGAGCAGTAGAACGACTCCAAGCCCACTTGGCTCAGCGCCATGTGAAGCGGGACCAGCGCGGTCAATCACCAGAGCGTGGGCTGTAACGATTATGCTGGTCCTCCTTGCGGTCGTGAATTGGATGGACAAAGCAGTCCTCGGCATGGTCGCTGTCCCACTGATGGCCGAACTCAAGTTGAGTCCGACGGAGTACGGTACACTGGCAGGAGCCATCTATTTTCTGTTCTCGTTCTCCGCAGCAACCGTCGGCTTCCTTGCCAACCACCGATCGGCGAAGTGGATCTTGTTCTGGATGGCGGCCCTCTGGTCCATTTGCCAGTTCAGCATATGGCTCGCGCCGTCTTTCGCAGTGATACTAATTTCCCGAATTCTTCTCGGCTTAGGTGAGGGCCCGGCGTCTGGCCTTTCCTACCATGCTGTTGGCAAGTGGTTTCAAGATGGCGAACGGAATCTACCGATAGCGTTGCAAAGCATCGGCGCTTTTGCAGGCATAGCAGTTGCGGCGCCTGGACTCACTTGGGTTGTAAGCCACTATAGCTGGCACGCTGCATTCCTTACCGTTGGCCTCGTCGGGTTGATATGGATGTTCGTTTGGACTTTTGTGGGAAAGGAAGGTCCGTATTCCGGTGGCTCCACGTCGACCCAGAATCCGTCGTTTGCAGAAACTGATCTAAAGGTTCCGTATAGGAAGCTCTTTCTCAATCCCACTTTTATCGGTGCGACCAGCGTTGGTTTTGTCGCCTACTGGGCTCTCACGATTGTTTCTGCATGGCTGCCCGCCTATCTGCGCAAGGGGCAGGGATATTCCGCTGACCATACTGCAAGTATCATGCTCGGCGTGTCCCTTACCGCCATCTTTTTTCTCGCAACGCAGGCAATGACCGCACAAGCTTTAATGGCACGAGGGGTCAGCACACGCATCGCGCGAGGAGTGATGGCTTCTGCTAGTGTCGTCATCGCAGGAGGCCTCATCGTGGCGAGTACTATGATAGCGCCAGGAGGTGTCCAAACGGCCACGATTTGCCTCGGGTTCGGTCTGGTGCTCGTTACTTTCACGACGGGCGCAGCAATTATCTCGGAGTTTTCTCCGGTCCGGCAGCGCGGAGCGCTTCTCGGAATTTACGTTGGTACGCTATCGCTTAGCGGTGTTATCTGCCCTTCCGTCTTCGGGTTCATCGTTCAACAAAATGGATCCGGAATTGATGGATATCATACCGCTATCCTCATCTCAGGGATTCTAATAGCGTTCGGTGGTATTATTGGGTTGCTGTTAATTAATCCGCAACGGGAAGTAAATGCCGTGGCTCGGTTGATTCAACTCCAGAGAAAGACAGAAGCATTAGTTGATTAACTTGTGATTCATTTCTCGAGTCGCCGCACGCGTGTCCAGCAGCAGGATGACATTCTGCCGGCCACGCGTCGGCTACCACGCGCGATGACGCAGCTCCAATGCACGCTCCCTCGTCTCAAGCCGAGCAGCATGACATAGGGAATAGTGGGCGAATCTACGTGCAGGCCCCGCTTGGCCAATTAAGAGGTGCGGCTGACGACTGGTGAGGGAGCCAGATGAATGATGTTGAACAATCCAGGGTCCTCGTACGCGACTTGCTTACTGAATCGGGTCTAGGCACACGAACTGAACTGTACCGCCAGATAACGACTGCCGACTCTTCTATAGAGTGCTTGTATAGTTGGCATGTACTCTTCTTGACGTTACTAATCGGCTCACTGAGCTTTTCCGCAATCATCTCAATACCGGTGTTGCTGAAGCCAATAGCGAGCGACTGGCACGCGGATGCGCGGGACCTCGCACTGGTTCATGGCTTGGCGATGGTCGGCTCGGGTATCGGGGGGCTAATGCTTGGCAGGATCTTCGATCGTATCGGCTTTTTCCGAATCTCGTTGATCGGTGCGGTAGCGACTGGCGCTGGTCTGTTTCTGGCGTCCCGCGCCTCGACTATCGGCCAGCTTCAACTCGCATATGGCGTTCTGGTAGGTGGACTTGCGCAGGGAGCGTTCTTTGGACCGCTCGTGGCGGCAGTAAGCTTATGGTTTGATAAAAATCGGCCGCTTGCAATGTCCGTTGCAGCTTGCAGCCAAGGGGTTGGCGGGTTGATCGCTCCGCTCTTACTGAGGCTGGGCGCGCAGGCATACGGTTGGCGTGCGACGCTTGCTTGTTTTTCGATCGTCGCGGGCACTCTGATAGCCACAGCCTCGCTGGTCTTTAGGCGTGCACCGCCAGCCCGTTCGCCTGAGCGGGAACTCACAGTGGCACGTGGACGGGCTAATCCTTCTCCACCTTGGCGCTTTGTTGGCTATTGTTTCGGAATTGCACTATTCAACCTTGCTACCTTTCTGGTATTGGGACATCTGGCCGCATATGGCGAAGAGCGAGGCTTCACCACCGTTCATGCGGCATTGCTAATGCCGATGCTGCTAGGGTCCACATTGCCCCTCAGACTCGGGCTCGTCCTACTAAATAGGTGGTG
The DNA here is from genome assembly GCF_003402535.2 of Cupriavidus sp. P-10. NCBI lineage: Bacteria > Pseudomonadati > Pseudomonadota > Betaproteobacteria > Burkholderiales > Burkholderiaceae > Cupriavidus > Cupriavidus sp. P-10. The sequence goes on along the minus strand of NZ_AP025174.1, from coordinate 222,612 downwards.
TGGTACGGATCGAATGTTAGCTTTTAGTGGATTCGCCCTGATCACAGGGCTTTGCATGTTACTCACATCAACCACTTATATTGGCATCGGGATTTCGGTCATGGTGATCGGCGTGGGTTTCGGCGTGTACATTCCTGGTTTCGCCGTTGCGGTGCGGGAGATGTTTCCACCGTCGGCGGCAGGGCAGCGAATCGGCGAAGTGTACTTCTGGGGGTTCATCGCATCGGGGCTCGGCAGTTGGCTTGGGGGTGTACTGCGCGACGCGTCGGGAGACTACACACTGAATTTTGTCTGCGCAGCGGGAGTGGCGAGCATTGGACTAATCGTGCAGATGAGCATTTGTATCTTTCGACGCTGATCTCGGATTAGGCATCGTCTTTTGCTTCTGGTGAAGTGGTTCACAACTTTCTCCCGGTATAGCGTGCCAGAATGTCGCGCTCGACTGAGTTGCCGTCGATGAATGGCGCTCCGTAGGTACCGGCTTAGGGCATTCCAACTTGTTTCGCGCGAAGGCCAAGCCCTTGCTCAACATGCGACTCTGTCAATGTGAATAGCGAGTTCATCGTTGTAGCACTGGATTGAGACTGTCCCAATCGTGCCAAGCTTTCACATGAATGATGCAATGTCCCTCGGATTTTTTAACGTTGGACTCAGTGCATCGTACTCAATCCAGGTAAGCATAATGTATAGAAATATCAACAAAGATAAGTGGAGCGGTGAGGACCCAGACTACCGGTTTTCATTGGCAAACGAACGAACTTTCCTCGCGTGGGTTCGCACTGCAATAGCACTTTTGGCTACGGTCGTTGTACTCGACCAGGTAGCCTTGCACACAGCCGACTCGCGCGTGCTGCGCATTTTATGTCTGCTATGCGCGACCACAGCATGCTTAGTTGCAGGGGCTTGCTATTTCAGATGGCGAAAAAATGAATTAGCTATGCGCCTTGCACAAAGCCTTCCGAATGATTTTCTTCAGCCCCTGCTTAGCATCTCAATATTCGCTATAGCTGTGACCCTCACACTATTCGTTGCTCGATGAAAGATCCTGGACTTCAGCCTGAACGAACGGCACTCGCTTGGAGCAGGACAGGCTGGGCATGCCTAGCCGTTGCTGCCTTATGCATACGCACCGTGCTCGGCGAAAATCTACCCGGGCTTCAAGTGACAGGACTGATTGCCTCGAGCCTCTGCTTACTGGTGTTTGCGACCTGTTTCGCCCGCAGCCGTCAACTACGAGAAGGCGTCGTGACATCATATGGTCGGCCGCATCAGTTGGTGTCCCTGTGGCTGTCTCTAATGGCCCTTTACATGGTCATCCTCCTTGTACCCGACGTTCGCTAACCGCGAAAAGGTTGTGGAGGCGGCAGAGGAGATGTCGCCAGGTAGAACTTGAACCTTGGGGGATAGCGGGCGCCAGGTTTGAGGCCGCGCTAGCGACGGCTGCGATGGACGAGGCCAGCAAGAACACCTGGGCACTATGAGAGCGGTGTGTATCCGTAGGCGTTGGAGCAGTAGCGCACTGCCGCCACGCAGGCGCTGGCTGAGCTCGACGATGCGCGCGCCCCCCATCGTGAGACGAAGGGCGATCGGCGCCGCATCAAACAACTTGAGCGCGAGTTGCGCCGCAAGGAGTCGGCGCTGGCCAAAAGTCACCGCCCTGCTGATACTCTTAAAGGAGGCACGAAGGGATCTTCCCTAAGTACGAGGGCGCATGATTGGCCTGGAAGATCGCCAAACGATACTGGGCCATCTCGAAACCGTTCACCCAAGCGGTACTCGCCTGTGCCGGCCTGCCAGGTAGCTGGCATGACCGTGCGCACGCCGCAACGCAGGAATGCCCAAGGAGGCTTGATGGCCGGCGACCGCTGCCCAGGGACCTATGGCCCACGCTAGCGCAGGCGCTGAGCATCGACGAGCGCGAACGCATTCTGGCCGTTGCCAACGAGCGCGCTTTGTCGACACGTCGCGGGCGCGCATCGTGCCCATGCCGGCCGATGAGGTGTCCTACTTGGCAAGCGAATCGAGCTTGGGTCGGCATCAAGAGCGCACCACGGCAACGCGCCAGAATGCTCCAACCCACAACGCACGTGGCCGCCGGGCCGTGCCAACTGTGGGGTATCGGGACATGCGTCGCGGCTCACATAACCTCCGCCAACTGTTTGAGAGCGGCACCATAAGCATCTTTCTAGCCAGCTTTTTCGGAGCACCAGTACGCCGCTATAACTACGCCGCTCGAAGTGAACGTGCTCACACTGATATCGGCTCCAACTATTCATTCCCTTCGAGCGGGAATGAGCACGTGGCTACCGGCGTCTCCTCGTCGTGCAGCCCCCGATGTTGCAGTGCGGTGTGCGCCACCGGCGCCTATAACCTCGACGATCGTTTCAAAGTCATCGAGGCTGTTGTCGAAAACGGTTTGATGGTCTTGCCGCGCAGCCGGAACCTCCGCGTTTTCAACCGGTGTAGCGACATTGGCAGGCACGCCCCAGGGGCCTCGAGACCCGTGAATGGGGTCAGCCGGAACACCACCGATCGTCGCAGAAGTTAGATTCCCGTGTCCGCCGGCAGTCTCCGACCTCCGCTTCATCGACGTGTGCACCTATCCACGTCTTCGTTAAGTGCCCAGGCCTTTACCACAGCGCAAGACGGGCCGCCCGTACGCTTACAGACGCTGGACAACGCGCCTCACCAGTGCAGACGCTCCCCGACTATTCCCTCGTTTCCTCAGATCTCGGACCGGTGCAGAGTTGACGGATGCCCCGACTTGCTCGATCTGAATAGCTGCTTTATGAGTTTTGCTGCATCGCCTTCCCTGGCGCTGGTTAAGATTCGAGACAACTGGCTATGGGAGGGACGAACTATGAGCGATGAAAAATCCGGGGTAGTCATTGTCGGCGGAGGCCACGCGGGCGCAATGACAGCGATTACGTTGCGACAGCTCGGCTACGGGAAAGATATCGAGATCATCGGCATTGAACCGTATGCTCCCTATCAACGCCCGCCGCTTTCCAAGGAATGGCTTTGTTCAAAAGCATCTTGGGCTGCACTCGAAATTAGACCTCTCGAATTCTATGAGAAAAAGCGTATTCGGCTTCGTCTGGGAGCGGAAGTCAGATCAATAGATCCGATTGGTAAACTAGTCACTCTTCATGATCAAACGGAGGTGCGGTACGAGAATCTCGTCTGCGCTCTTGGAGCATCGCCTGTTGTGCTGAGCAGATCGGACAGCAAGCTAGAAGGCGTTCTCACGCTCCGGGATCTAAGCGACGCGCAACGCATGAAGCACGAACTCGAGCGCGCCCGGCGATTAGTCGTTATTGGCGGGGGATTCATCGGCTTAGAGGTCGCAGCATCCGCGCGCCAGCTCGGACTCGACGTGACTTTGGTCGAGAAAGCCGAACGGGTCCTGGCAAGAGTTGCAAGCCCGCGAATTTCGGCGTACGTGCAGGAAAAGCACTCTGCCCAAGGCGTTCGCACGATCTGCGGGCTAGGCGTCGCCAAATATAATAATGTTGCCGGCCGCGTTTCCGGGGTCGTTCTTGATAATGGCGAAGAGCTCGACTGCGACTGCATAGTGGTTGGCATCGGAGCGACGCCAAACGACTCAATTGCAAAACTAGCCGGCGTCGAGTGCAACCACGGAATCGTAGTGGACGCTGAATGTCGCACCAGCGTGCCTCACATATATGGGGTGGGCGACTGCGCGACGGCTAGCGACGATGTTTATGACCCAACACGCCTCCGGTTCGGTAGCCGTTTTGAGAGCATCGCTGCGGCAAACGACCAGGCGAGACGTGCAGCCGCTTCGATTTGCGGAATGCCAGCAGCTACGCCTGAAGTCCCGTGGTTCTGGTCGGATCAATATGACGTGAAGTTCCAAATGGCAGGCTCCGCATCAAATGCCGACCATAGCGTGGTCCGAGGTGACGCCGCCTCTGGTGCTTTCGCAATATTTCACCTGAAAAATGAAATAGTTACTTCTGTCGAAGCAGTTAATAACGCTGGGAGCTTTGTTCTGGGAAAGAGCTTGATCGCCAAGAGGGTGCGAGTCGATCCGATAAGGCTCGCCGATACAAACTCAACATTTGCTTCGGTGGTGGTCACCGGAGAATGCGTGCAATAGAACTACCAAATTCCGAAGGAGATAAAAGTGGCAAAGGCAAAATTTATCGAGCATAACGGCACCGAACATACGGTTGATGTAGAACTCGGCGAGAGCTTGATGAAAGCAGCTCTCAACAATGGAGTTCCTGGTATCGATGGCGACTGCGGCGGTGAGTGCGCGTGCGGTACATGTCACGTATTCATTGATGAAATGTGGTTAGCAAAGCTTGAACCGCGTCATCAACGAGAGAACGAAATGCTGGATTTTGCTGCGGGCTCGAGGCCGAATTCAAGGCTCGCTTGCCAAATCAGCATGCGAGAGGACATCGACGGTATCACCGTACTTTTGCCGATTGGGCAGCACTAGGATGTCTTCTCGGTGGCGTTGGCCATTTCCAGAAGTTCGCAACAAACGTCGGTCGCTGGCTAGCTGGACAGCCAAGCAATGAACGACAGATCGAAGAAGACACGACTGTCTTTGTGCTTGGGCATCAAACAGCGTTTTTTTTAAGATTAGAGGATAGCGATGAACAGCTTGGTGCATCAACTTAAAGAGGAACGACTCGATCCATCGTCGGTAAGTCTGGAGGACATCGATCCTAGCCATCCAGGACACTTCGAAGATGACTCGATTGGTCAGTATCTCGCTCGTTTGCGCAATGAAGCGCCGGTCTTTTTCCGAAAGGGTGGGTATTCGGGCGACTTCTGGTCGGTAACTCGGTATCGGGATATTGTAAAAATCGACTCAAATCACGAGGTATTCTCGTCCCAGACGTTCACCGGCATCACCTTAAACGATCGTCCGCAACATCTTGATCGGCCGGCGTTCATTGCAATGGATCCGCCGAAGCATGACGAACAGCGCAAGGCGGTCAGCCCGATTGTAGCGCCGGAGAACCTATTACGTCTGAAAGATGGTATCCGTATTAGGACAGCCGACGTGCTCGACAATTTGAAGTTCGACACGCCTTTCGATTGGGTGGAAGCCGTTTCAATCGAACTGACCACTCGCATGCTGGCGACTCTTTTTGACTTCCCTTATGAGGACCGATATCGCCTCACTTACTGGTCGGATATTGCCCACATGGACCTCAATGCGGGAGGGCCAATCACGACCGAGCAACAGCGCGACGACGAGCTTGCAAAAATGTTGGAAGTCTTTACCAGGCTTTGGAAGGAGCGAGGGTCAAAGCCGATGGCGCCGGACCTTATTTCGATGATGGCACACGCTGATGCTACAAAGAACTTGCCTGATACGCCGCGTGAATTTCTGGGCAACCTCCAACTCCTAATCGTTGGAGGAAACGACACGACTCGTAACACCATGAGCGCCTCCGTGTACTTCCTGGATAAGTATGCTTCGGAGGGAAGAAAGCTGCGCGCAAATCCAACGCTGATTCCTAGCATGGTATCGGAAGTGATTCGGTATCAGACACCGCTTACCCACATGAAGAGGGTAGCGAAGCAGGATACGACCTTCGGAGGGAAAAGAATCCGCGAGGGAGATCGTGTTGTTATGTGGTATCTCTCAGGAAACAGAGACGAGGAGGTTATTTCAAATCCGGATATCTTCTGTATCGACCGCCCCAACCCGCGGCAGCATCTTTCGTTTGGATTCGGCATTCATCGGTGCGTCGGCAACCGGCTTGCTGAACTCCAATTGCAGATCCTGTGGGAGGAGATGCTGAAACGTGACATGCAAGTCGAGGTGCTTGAAGAACCGCAGCGCACATACTCAAATATCATTCACGGCTTTAACTCGATGAAAGTGCGGCTGAAAAGGTGGGGCGAAGAATGAAGACGCACCTAAGGTTGATCGTTGAGGAAATCGTGCTGCCATATATGGCCGCGATGGCGCTATGTCGGGGGTGAGACGTACAAGGGACTGCGCTTCCCTTGTTTGAGGAACTTCGCCTAGCTTCCCGTAGGAAAATGCACATAAGGTAAGAAATTTCAACGCTTTGCTTTAAAGTGCGCAGAGCCGACTGCTGTTCATCTGACATAGAAATTCATGGAGACGATTGTGCATAGCGAAGGATTCGTACAGTCCGCATCAGATCTTTCCTGTGGACCACTGAAGGGAATCAAGGTTCTTGATATCGCCACGGTAATCGCCGGGCCGCTTTCCGCGACGTTGCTAGCCGACCTTGGTGCAGAGGTGCTTAAGGTCGAGATGCCACACAGCGGCGATCATCTGCGTTATCTCCCCCCGCACAAAGACGGCATCCCGCTTTGGCACAAGGTGGTGAACCGTAATAAGAAGGGAATTACACTCGACCTTCGTACTCCGGAAGGCCTGTCGCTTCTTGAGGAACTTCTCGCCTCTCAAGATGTGCTGGTCGAGAATTTTCGTCCAGGAACGCTCGAGAGGTGGGGACTGTCCAGTGAGCGAATTTTCTCAATCAATCCCCATTTGATTGTTCTACGGGTCACCGGCTTCGGACAAACTGGACCGTACTGTGGCAAGCCGGGCTTCGCACGCATCTTCGAAGGCCTTTCCGGCTTCACGAATATCTGTGGTTCAGCCGATGGTCCGCCTATGTACCCAGGCTACCCGGTTTCTGACTCCTTGACGGGCGTGTTTGGCGCGATGGCGATCGCTGCCGCACTTCATCACAGAGACCGCCATCCAGACCGACCGGGCCAAGAGATCGATCTGTCAGCAACAGAGGCAATGTTTCGGATAATCGACTTCATGGCTATCGAATATGACCAGCTTGGACACATCCGAAAGCGTTCAGGAAACCTAAGTGCGTACTCAGCGCCCAGCGACGTCTACCGGACAAGCGACAACAAGTGGATTGGGCTGGCCGTCAGTGCTCCGACCGTCTTCTCGCGCCTGGCTCACGCATTGGATCGGGAAGAGTGGCTGACAGACGATCGGTTTAGCACCAACGTGGCCCGACTGGAAAACCGTGACGAAATTGAGAAACAGGTGCGGGATTGGTTTCTAGCGCGCACCGCCGGCGAGGTCGCGCGCACGCTTACTGATCACGATGTGTCATTCAGCCAGATTTACGACATTAAGGACATTTTTGAAGATCCTCACTTTGCAGCCAGAGAGGCGGTAGTTAGTGTTCAAGACTCAGATTTTGGCACCGTGCGGATGCAGAATGTCGTGCCTAAGTTCTCTCATACGCCAGGGCGGGTATGGCGATCAGGTCCGTCACTGGGTGAGCATAATCAAGAGATACTTGGGGACCTGCTTGGGTATGGTAAAGAAGAGATAGATCATCTCATCGCACAACGTGTAATTTAAAACTACGCCAACCAATCGCTTTATGATTTAAATCGGATAAGATATGAGTACTACTTTTGATGTAATTAGTCCGGTAAGCGGAGAGACGGTAAATACACTTACTGCAGCATCTGATCAAGAGATCAACGATGCGGTTCAATTAGCTATTCGCGCTCAGAAAGTATGGGCTGCGATGACACCGGAAGTGCGTAGCGAGCGGCTTTGGGCATGGGGCGCATTGATCGAGAAACATTATGAGGAGATTGCACGGCTCGACACCAGTTGCACGGGAAAGGTTCTCCGTGATGCGCGTGTAGATGCGCGACGCGGTGCCCGTCATGCAAGATACTGGGCAGGCATGACCGATAAGATCTACGGTCAACAGCTTGCCGATATTACCGGACGATTGTCTTATACGAAGCGAGAGCCACTTGGCGCTTACCTGGTCATTTTGCCGTGGAATGCCCCCGCGCACTCTTTCATGGCGCGTGCCACTCCTCCTTTGGCCTGCGGGAACAGCGTGATCGTGAAGCCTTCCGAGCTTTCACCCCTTTCCGCGTCACGGCTCGTCAGTCTGTCTTTGGAGGCGGGCATTCCCGAAGGAGTTTTGCAGGTCGTACATGGTACTGGAGAGGTCGGTGGAGCCCTTTCGGCGCATCCGGGAATTCGTGGAATTTCGTTCACGGGGTCGCCGGGAACAGGTCGTCGGATCCTTCATGCCGCAGCCGACACCTTTAAGAAGGTGACGCTCGAGTTGGGTGGTAAGTCTCCAATTGTCGTCTTTCCTGACGCTGACCTCGATTCGGCAGCCCGAGCGGTGGTGATGGGAATTGCGGCAAACGCTGGGCAAATCTGCGCCGCGAGCAGCAGGCTCATTGTCCATCGTGAAATTGCGAGCCATTTTGTGTCTGAATTGCGGGAGCGATTCAGCCGCATTGTGGTTGGCGACCCGAATGACGAAAGTACACAGGTTGGTCCTATCGTCTGCCGCCGACAGTTCGATCATGTCATGGGACTTATTGACAGGGGTGTCCGGCAGGGTGCGACGCTGGTGACAGGAGGCGGCAAGCCTCAGCACCTCCGCGATGACCGAGGTCTATATGTGGCACCCACGCTTCTTGACCTTGGTGATCGAGATCTGGACGTCGGTCGCGCTGAAGTGTTCGGTCCTGTTCTAACCGTCTCACGCTTTGACACTGAGGAAGATGCGACCACGCTCGCCAATGAGACCGAGTACGGCTTGGCTGCATACGTGTGGACGTCAGACGCAGGGCGACTCGTACGCATGATGGACGCTATCGATGCGGGCGTCGTGCATGGCAACAGTACATTGGTGATGGACTCCGGTTTGCCCTTTGGCGGCTTTAAATCAAGCGGACTCGGCGGAGCCTTTGGTATTGACGCGATCGAAGGCTGCACGCAAACAAAACGGTACACGATTCGGACTGGGGTAGGTCAGTTGCCCCAGCTTTGGGATGGCGTCTGATAGGCCAGAAAAGCACCGTCCGAGAAGCGGAGAAGACTCATGGATGAGGAAACTCGGCTCCCTTCCAGGTCCGGTCGTCCTCTCGCGGGTCAAACTGCATTCGCGGACAAGCATCAACGGGGCTCCTGTAGGGAACAAAGCACCTTCTTGGAGCCCAGACTGACGATGCGCTGCGCGACGTCCGTTCGGAGCACGCGTGACGAAGCTGTGATTGAAAGCCGGGACTTGATCATCATTGATCGAGATAATCGACATCAACATTTTCTCTTTGAACTCGTCTAACTGTTTCGTTGGAAGCGGCGACTTCTAAAGAGTCACCTGTTTTAAAGAAGATAGAGGCAGTGGAGGAAAAAATGATTAGCTACGATATTATTGAACATGGCGAACCGCTGCAGAAAGTGCTTCGTCGCACCCCGGAGCCAGGGCCGGGTGAAATTCTTATGCGTATCACTCACTCTGGCGTCTGCCATTCGGACGTTCACATCTGGGATGGCTATTTTGATCTCGGAGCCGACAAACGCTCCTACGTGAAGGACCGAGGCTGCGTTCCCCCATTTACATTGGGGCACGAGCCGCTCGGTATTGTGCAGAAGGTGGGGGAAGGGGTAAATGACGTCAGTGCCGGCCACACGTACTTGGTATATCCATGGATCGGATGCGGGCGCTGCGCCGTCTGTGAGTCGGGTCAGGAGAATTTTTGCGTGACGGCTCCGCAGTTTATTGGTGCTTTTAGGAGCGGTGCCTATGCTAGTCACCTCCTGGTGCCGGATGCTAAGTATTTGGTCGATGTGTCTGGCATCGACGAGGGCTTTGCTGCGACGCTCGCCTGCTCTGGGCTAACGGCATACAGCGCCTCCGCCAAACTTCCGGCATTGTCGACACGGGACTACGTGGCAGTCGTGGGTTGTGGCGGCCTCGGCCTAGTATGCATCTCCATACTGAGGGCGAAAGGTGTGAGGAACATCGTAGCTTGCGACATTGACGATGCGAAGCTCGCTGCAGCCCGTGAGCAGGGCGCAGCATTCACGGTAAACACCCGCAAATCTGATGCTGGAGAGAACCTAGCTTCAATTGTGGATGGCGCTCTTGCTGGGGCAATCGATTTTGTCGGAACCCCGGAGACAGCTCAGTTTGCAATGAACGGATTGCGAAAGGGAGGGCGCGTCGTTGTCGTCGGACTATACGGTGGCGAGCTTCGACTTCCATTGCCCCCTTTTGCTCAGCGGGCAGTCGGCCTTGTAGGATCGTATGTCGGTACATTGGAAGAGCTGCGGGAGCTCGTGGACTTGGCTAAGAGCGGAAAGCTTACACCTCTGCCAGTGAACCTTCGGCCAAGTGACGAAGTGAGCCACATTCTTGCGGAACTAAAGGCCGGGACGGTGGTGGGGCGCGTTGTCATGCGTATGGCAGATAGCGAGTGACCCGACGGCCTCGTTGAGGCTGACATCGACTTCGCCAATCATCAGGTCGGTGGGAATACCCTAGTGCGCCGGTCATGGGGCAACCTGGCCGGTTCGCGCTGGGGCCTTCGTGGAACGGAGGGTCTTGGGTTCGTGCAGGTCGTCAACAGCGCAGGCATCGTTCATCAGTCATCTGCAATGGAGACATCAGGGGACTGTTGGGCCCAGACACTCGAGGTCAACCTGACCGGAGTCTGGAGGATGACCCGCTCTTTTGCACCACTTGTAAAGTGGTACTGGGCAGCCGGGAAACGTCATAAACATTGCGTCCAATTTGGGTCTTCGCGTCGCCAGCAGGTGATTGCTGCACCGTATGCAAAGCGGGCGCTGTCCAAATGACGAAGGCATTGGCCCTTGAGCTTGCCCGGATGGGGATCCGGGTTGATGCCATCGCTCCAAGCTCTTTGAGACGTGGCTCAACCAAAAGTTCTTTCAGTCGGACGCCGGCGCCAAGTTCGTCAAGCGTATTCCGATGAGAAGGCTCGGTCAGCTCGATGAGCTTAATGGTTCGATGATTCTGTTGGCCTCCGACGCTCGCCATTCATGAACGGCGCGGTGCCTAGCAGTGGACAATGGTCATTTCGTCAGCGGCTGTTACGCTGAAGCAACAAACGCGTTAAACACAATTGTTTTCTCGAACGGTGGCGCTCGAGCGCCGAAAAATGGAGTTGTCATGTCCAACGAAGTAGTGGTTCTCAGCGCGGTTCGCACCGCAATCGGCGATTTTGGCAAATCGTTGGCTTCGATGTCCCCAACCGGCCTGGGAGCGCTAGTTGTGCGGGCGGCGCTCAAGCGCGCGGAGCTGAGCGGCGACAAGGTCGACCAGATTGTGTTCGGAAATGTCATCCACACGGAGCCGGCGGACATGTACCTGGCCCGAGTAGCCGGTATGGAGGGCGGCCTGTCGGAGCATTCTTCGGCGTTGACGGTCAACCGCCTGTGCGGTTCTGGCCTGCAGGCGGTTGTCTCGGCCTCGCAATCCCTGGCACTGGGTGACGCTGAATACGTGGTGGCCGGTGGCGCGGAAAGTATGTCGCGCGCGGCTTATTCTTTGCTCGACGCTCGTTGGGGCACTCGTATGGGAGATTCGAAGGTCGTCGACATGATGGTCGGTGCACTGACGGACCCATTCGAGAAGTACCACATGGGCCAAACGGCCGAAAACGTCGCGGCGAAGTTCTCCATCTCGCGTGAAGCACAGGATGTGCTAGCACTGGAATCGCATCGCCGAGCCGCGGCGGCGAATGCCGCAGGGTATTTCAAGTCCCAGATTGTCCCCGTTCCTGTTCGCCAGAAGAAGGAGGTGGTGCTGTTCGACACTGACGAGCACGTCCGTGACGACCTCTCGCCTCAGGACCTCGGCAAACTGAAGCCTGCGTTCTCGGCTACCGGTACGGTCACCGCCGGCAACGCATCGGGCCTGAACGACGGTGCTGCGGCAGTGGTCTTGGCCACCGCGGAAGCGGCGAGCCGAGACGGGCATCGGCCGATCGCGAAGCTGGTCTCGTACGCGCACGCTGGCGTTGCCCCGGCCTACATGGGAATCGCCCCTGTCCCTGCGGTTCGGCTGGCTCTTGCGCGGGCCGAGTTGTCCTTGGACGATATCGACGTCATCGAGGCCAACGAAGCTTTCGCCGCTCAGGCATGCGCAGTGGCACGCGAGCTTGGTTTCAATCCCGAGAAGGTCAATCCGAACGGCTCTGGCATTTCCCTTGGCCATCCCATCGGCGCAACGGGAGCCATTCTCGTGACGAAAGCTGTGCACGAACTGCAGCGTGTCCAGGGACGGTATGCACTGGTCACCATGTGCATCGGGGGCGGGCAGGGCATTGCCGCTGTGTTCGAACGCTGCTAGTACAATATCCCTTGAATAGCGGGAATAAATAATCACCTGGGGGCGTGCCGGGATAAAGCCGGAAATGAGACATAGCGGAAGCTGGACCGGTTTTCTGCCGGCCGACAGCGTCGTGTAGTAGCTTGCGAACCTCTGCCGAGAGGCTGTCGGATAGGGGTAGCCTTGATTTCGGTGCATGTATGGACCCGACGCTTTTTTGCCAGCCTCTTTTTAGTGTGAAGAGCTGTCTGCACGCATGTATCCGGCTTGCCTGTTGGGCGAGAGCCAAGGCACACCCACAGCCTCGATGAGATCCGCGCATCCTCTCGACCGCCGCGCAGTTGTAGCCACCTGGTGCACCAGAGAAGTTCGTCATCAATCCTCACAATCAAGGCACCGCGGTCAGCCGTGAAGCTAATTGTATCAATAAGAGTGCATCGCCGCACATTCGATTGGTAACCGATTTTTCATACTGGGTTTCATTCGAATAGAGAAGCGCGTCGGTGTAGCCGGCGTGTCTCATCAAAATCGGCTGCGTACGTAGTTCCTAGCAGGACGTGCCCGCGAACAATCGCGGTACTGCAGAGAAGATGACTGCAGCGCAGGACTGAACTCTTGGCAAACTCTGTCCGGCTCCAAGTTGACCGCGATTGTCGGGACAATTTATTAATCGCGTAAATTTGTTTTTTGCGTGGGAATCCTTCGGCCGTTCTAAATCAACTTCGCCTACAGACAGTGAATATTGACAAGCCTTGTCTGACATGTGCGAGGAACCGTAGGCATTATATTGGTTCAGACATTTGCAGCGTCTTTACGGTGTATCAATAACTATTAATTTGGAGGAGCAGTTTTAATGAAAGAAAAATTTATCTCGTGCGGTGTGGCAGTGTCAGCCGTCCTTTCGGCGAATGCCTTCGCGCAGTCGAACGTGACCCTGTACGGCGTTGTCGACGCCAACATCGAGTACGTGAATCATATCGGCAACGTGCCTTCTGCAACCAATCAGTTCAACGCCGGTCCTTCGCATGATGTGGTCCGCATGAATCCTGGTGGCTTCTCCGGTTCGCGATGGGGTCTGCGTGGAACGGAAGACCTCGGGAACAATATCAAGAGCGTATTTGTGCTGGAAAGTGGCTTTGGGTCTGACACGGGTACTTTCCAACAGGGCGGTCGTCTCTTTGGCCGTCAAGCGTTCGTGGGTCTACAGAGCACGAGGTGGGGGCAATTGACCTTTGGGCGCCAGTACACTTCCATGTTTGATGGGCTAGCTAGCTTCGTTCCTGCTGCCTTCGCTACGCAGTACGAACCCACCGTTCTGGTCGCAGGGGCAAACTACCGTGAGGACAACATTATCAAGTACTCGGGACGATTCGGCCCCGTCACGGTGGGTGCACACTACTCCGTCGGCGCAGGCTTGGCTCTGCCGGCGGCGGTGGGCGTGGCCACGCCGATTGGGGGAACCGGCGAAAATCCTGCGTCTGCTCGTCGTGACTCAGCCTATGGGGCGGCCGTGACGTATGCGTCAGGCGCTTTCGGCGCAACGGCCGGCTACGACCAATGGAATCCGACCATCGGAACAAGCAGCGGGACGGTGAAAAAGGCGCTCGTCGCGGCGAGCTACAGCCTCGGCGTGGCTAAGGTCATGGGCGGCTATCGCTGGGGACAAAACAAGAATTCGTCAGGCACGACGATTCAGAGGGACGATTACTACTGGATCGGGGGCAATTACCAACTGACCCCCTCGGTCGGCCTGACGCTGGAGTACAGCTACGACAACATGAAGAGCTACTTTGGTACGAATAGCCCGAATCCGTGGCAGGTCCTTTTCTTGGCTAACTACGCCATCTCAAAGCGCACCGATGCCTATCTGACGAGTGCATTCGGGAAGAATGCGGGGTTAATGCTCGAGTCCGGTGCCACGATATATGCAAACAGCTTGTCGCTGGGCAGTAGTTACGTCCTGGCCAATGGCCAGAGCACTATGTTTGGTGCGGCGGTGGGCATTCGTCACAAATTCTAAAACGTCGGTCATCCATGCAAGCCTTCTCCTGATTTAACCCGGGTGGACGGCGGCCACGTACTTGAGCCGTCCACACAGGTGTCACTGGGGTACGCCGAGCTAACTAAGGTATTTTCGCGCACCAGTAGCGTGCTACGCCAGTTGAGCTTCAGCTTGTACGTGCTTACGCGCGAAGTTGAGGCTAACACCCCGGGGCATAGCGCGCTGAGGCCGTGATCGCAGTTGCGAATGCTGGTGGCATCTCATGGCGTTCGCGCGTGCCGGTGCAACCTCCTTTCTGGCCGGCCAAGTCACCCTCGACAAGGCGTGGACGGCCGACTCAGCCCCGCCGAAGCGCGGTAGTTCTCGGCCATCTACTCACCTGGTGCGCCCCGCCAGCATCTACCGTGATCGCGCCCGTACTTTCAGGCGTCGTCGGATTGACATGGTCGACAACCGCGAGCCCGATTGTGAGACGCACAGTGTGGGTGTCTATTAAATTGTCGTATAGGATGGGGGGTGCCGTCATGGCTCCGCGCAAGTAGAGATCCGGGTCGGCGGGGATCAGGGTCTCAGGTAACGGCGTCGGGCGGATCAGGAAGAACCAGTGCCAGTGGTGCGTGCGAACTCGAGCGACGTCTGCTCGTACATGGGCGCGCAACCAGTGTGGAGTCTGCCGGCACTCCTTATCGGATGGGCGGGGCATTATCGGTGAACGAAACATGTCAGTGACATGATCACCGGTGAGAACTTGAAGCGAAACGGGATGTTGCGCCTTGAAGTCGTCCAGCCATAGCGGCTAGTGACGGTTTTATTCTTCGCCGACGTGCTAAAAGGCGTCTGATTATTAAGTAGTTTTTTGCTTGCCAGCAAAAAAATGTTGTCACCGAAAATGACACAAATGTGCTGACATGCCAGCCATGGTGCGGAACTGCTCAAGAGATTCGTCCGCTGGCCGAGCATATTGCTGCGGGTACTGGCTGAGTTGTCACGACTCTTGTGTCACCACTGAGTATTCATGCGGGATACCGGCCCATGTGTCATCAACTTTGCGTCCTGAATGTCATCAGTTTTGTGTCAACAGCCGATCAACTTTGCGTCCTGAATGTCATCAGTTTTGTGTCAACAGCCGTCCCACACCCAACCCTTCAGGACATACCAACAGTTGACATAGCCCGCCTTATGTCAATTTCCGATAGCGTTGCAAGGATACATAAGAATAAGGAGGGCCCCAGCGGCGCATTGACGCGCACAGCCATTGTCCAAGGAACGCAGCGCCTTATACAGCGTTAGGAACGTCTGATGAATGCCCTTGACGCGGTGTCGCGCAGATCTTACGTACGAGCTTGCTTTGCGGAAGGGTCAGCTTTAACGATAACAGTCGTCGTAGGACCAGCGCTCGGCTTTATGTTCGGATCGCCTGCCGGAGTCAAACCTGCCGCACGCGTCATGGCCACGGCTTGCTCGATACCGCGTCCGACTACGTCTTGAAAGCGTTGACTCATGATGTAGTGGATCAGTTTTGAAGCCATTGCGCCTTCCCTCTGGGGTTCGTGAGTTCATCATAGCGGGCCACGCAGCCTGGTGCGCAAGGGCAGCATGGGCACGCCAGTCGAGGTGTCAGGCGTTCTAGCAGGAACTACGCGGGCGGGCGCACACGCGTCACCATCGACCATCCGGACTCGCCGGATGCGTTGATGGACATCGCGGCCGAAGCGGTCCAGACCATCTGGCAAGCGGCCAACGAAGCCGCCACCGGCGAGTTGGCCACGCTCCGCGCCGAAGCCCGCCATGCGGCCAGCGCCGCCGAGGCCGGGGGCACGCGACGCGCACGACGCCGAGCAGGCGGACTTGGCTGCGGAGCGCCAGCCGCACGCGGCGACCCAAACGCGGCTGGAAGCTGGGCGGGCGGAGCTGGAGGCTGCCGGTCGGCAACGGGCGGAACTGGGTACCCAATTCTCGACCGAACTCGAGCGCGCTCCCGAGCAGGAATGACCATGGCGCAGGAGCGGGAGCCGGTACGGGCTTTCCTGCCAGTGAGTTGCCCCGCCCGGAGCTCATCATGCCCGCCTGGCTGGCAACGCGCCCCCTGACCGCACCACGCGCCTGTCGCGCCTGACGCCGAGTGGTGGCGACCGGCTATGGCGCGGCCCTGCTGGAGGCCACCACGCCGGCGCCGGAGGCGCGCGTAGTGATGCGGCCGCTGCGGCCGGCGTTGTGGTGGCACCAGGGGTTGGCGCACCCAGCGGGGAAGGGTAGCCGAGTTTTGATATGCTTTATAGGGCACGTTTTTGCATGGAAAAGTGGCGTGTTAGGTTGACAAGACAGGGAAATTGCACAAAAATGGGTTGACGTTTTTAGAAATCCGCACAATTTGGATATTTCGTCAATGAACCTACCGCTTCCTGACCATTTTCACGCCGCTCTGGCAGCCGATCGCCTCAGCATCATCGGGGACATGCTGATCGCCGAACACTTTTCGACTGCGACTGATCTTCAGAGCGAGTTCGACGACGGATATTCGCGGGGGTGCACAAGGTTCGCACGGCAAAAGAACCGGTTGCGCTCTGTAGCGCTGTCGGGTGAGTACGATTGGCTCCAACTGCTTCACGCCGGCAACGACCTTGTCTTTAGCATTGGGGGTATTCCTTGCCGATTCACGACGGATGACCCTTCAAATCCGACGAAGCCGGCGGTACTTTCGGTCACTCCGGTGCAGCAGTCCTTTTTCGATGCTGTGGATGGCGACGACGAACCGTGCAAGTTTTGCTTTATCTTGGATGGTGGATACGAGGAAGCTGAAGATCCCCGCGTAGTTTTCCTGGGCGAGGATATCCGGGGTCAGGTTCGCTGCCAGTGGATCTCGAATGCCACCAAGGCGCTTCACATTGTTGCCGCGAACACGCCACCCGCTAAGGATGTTGGACGTGCGCCCGTCGGCCCCAAGCGGGCTGACTCAGACTCGGACACTGCAGCAAATAGTGAAGAATGACTTTTATTGGTTCGAATCTGCGTAACGCCCGGCTCTTCCATGGGCTATCCCAACAGGAGCTGGGCGATAACATCGGCTGTTCAAAGCAGTTTTTGAGCCGTCTAGAGTCGGGCGTTGACCTACCGTCACTCAGCCTCGTCACAAAGTTCTGCGAAGCGCTGGCTGTCATGCCCGAATTTTTTTCGGAACCTGACCCGATGCCGATCGCTGACGAGCAGTGCCATTTCCGGAAGCAACTGACAACGAAAGTTGCGCTTCGTCAAGTGGCGCGTGCCCGTGGCGAGTTTTTGAAGCGCATGGTGAACGTCATGGACAGTCACCTTGACCTTCCCCGGTATGACTTTGAGGAAAGCGATTCGAGCAGCGCTGAGCTGATTGAGCTAGCAGCAGAAAGGGCCCGTGAGCATTGGGGTTTAGGTCTGGGTCCCATCCAGAATATGACTCGCGTTGCCGAGAACGCTGGCGCCGTGGTGATGCCAATCACCGACCTTGCGCCGGAGATTGATGCCATATCGTTTGCCACGCGCCGTCCAGTGATCGCAATGAATGCGGAGAGCCGTTCTGCATGCCGATCCCGCTTTGGCGTCGCTCACGAAATCGGTCATCTATGTCTGCACATTGGAGTGCAAACCGGTGACCGGCTTACTGAGTCCCAAGCGAATCGGTTCGCCAGTGCATTCCTTATGCCTCGCCGGTACTTTGCAGCGGAGTGCGGAGCGGCGCAGCGGGGATCAAGACTCAACTGGTCGGCGCTCTCGGACATCAAGTTTCGCTGGGGGGTTTCAAAGGCTGCGATCCTATACAGAGGACGACAGCTCGGCATTTTCTCCGAAGAGCAATATCGCAGCGGCGTCATTGGTTTGACTCGTCGAGGCGAGGCTCGAGCTGAAGTGGAAGACTCTCAGATACAGCTTGAGATCCCCGATTTGATCGCCGACAGCATGCAAGTATTGCGAGAAGCGTTTGGGATTTCACGTGGAGATTTGGCCCGGGAGATGAGGGTCCGAACATCGCTTCTTGATCAGCTTCTTGCGGCGCGTTTTGATCAAGGGGCGTTCGCAACAAGGCCTGAGAACGTAGTGCCGATCGGCCTAATGCAACATGCTTGAGAGGGATGCCGGCTGCGGAAACTCGTCGCCCGACGCCTGCTGGCGCTGGATCGGCATGGCGTAGCGAAGCACGAGATCACGCCCATAAGACTCGATTACCTAACATGCGGGGAGTGAAGCCGGCGCGATCCAGCTTCCTTCATTTGCGCCGACCGACGTTAGCGGCTGCCGTATTGGCCTGTTCGGTAGACTGGCAGCTAAGGAGGATTCAGCATGGCCACGAAGCTTTCCCAGTACATCATGAGCGAGAAGTGTCAGGAAGCCATTGCCCGCGCTGTTGTCAGGGCGGCTGAAGAAGCTAGAGCGGCTGGTTTGCCTCTGGCCGGCGACCAAGTTTCGGTTCCGCTATCGAAACCGCGCATTATGGTGGTGTTTCCTCCCCCGAGGCCCACAAGCAACGGAATGGGTGTGGCCAAGCCCAAAACCACGGAACAAGCCGAGACGAAAACCGGTGAATAGGCAGCGGTGCTGATTGAGATGCCTCGATTAAGCGGATCTGCCGGGACGCGCTGAATTAGAGTACCGCCAACTGCAAGGCGGCCAACGAAGTGTCCACCGGCGAACTGTCCATGCTGCGCGCCGCGGCTGCCTAGCCTCGGGGTCCCGGCTTCGCGGCCAGTTCGAGATCGACTGCGACGCGGCGCGCTGACCTTTCAGTCCGCGGTCGCGGGCAACGTCGGAAAGCAGCGCGGC
Organism: Cupriavidus sp. P-10; assembly: GCF_003402535.2. Taxonomy (NCBI): domain Bacteria; kingdom Pseudomonadati; phylum Pseudomonadota; class Betaproteobacteria; order Burkholderiales; family Burkholderiaceae; genus Cupriavidus; species Cupriavidus sp. P-10. The sequence goes on along the minus strand of NZ_AP025174.1, from coordinate 203,697 downwards.
AAAACCGGACAGATCCTGCGCTGCCAGCGCCGAGTTCAGAACTTTGGCGATCACCTCGGGCGAAGCCCCGCCCAACCGATCGATTCGGCGTTGGCGGCGGAGTTGTGGGGCAGGTCGGACATGAGGCTTCAGTTTGAGGTTGCGCAGGCAAGACGGGGCATGTCAATTCGCCCCGTCGTCGCGAAGAACCACGCGGCAGGCGTCCCGGAACGGTGTGGGGTGGCGCGGTCGCCAGGACATAGGGCGACTGCGGCGTCGGGGACATCGCCGGCCTGCGGTTGCATCGGGAGAACCATGGCCATGGTCTCTGGTTCCGCCGGGCGGATCCACCCCCACGATCGGTTTCCGCGCCTGGCGACGGCCACGCGCTGCGCTGCAGGAGGGGGCGTCAACGCGCAGAATTTTGTCCCGAGCGTCTCCGTGGTTTTCCATATCCGGAGCAGTGCGGCGGCAATCGGTGATCGCTGCGCGACGAGGTCTGTCGCGCGCACCGGTGGCGAGCCAACCCATGCCGAAACCCCTTGAGCGTGGCGCGGCGTCGCTGCCGCGAGAAGCAGTTTTATATCGTTGTCTAGCGTGACAGTTGAGGCTTCAATCTTTGATAAGGGCGCTTATCATAGATACATACCGCAGGCGCGGCTGGAGCGGGTAGGGCAGAGCCAGAGGTCGCCGGCCGGCAACTGGCGGAACTGCGGACCCAATTCTCGACGGAGCTGGAGCGCGCCCGCGAGCGAGGGGTGGTGTTGGGCGGCGGCGCAAGGCTGGAGGCCCGGCGCCGAAGGCGAAGGAGGAATCGAGCGCGCCTGCGGTGCTCCTCAACCCTGATAACGCCAACGATGGCAACTAAAAATGAGCGGGCGGACGCGATCCGCTGGATCTAGCCCCAGATGGACCGACTACGGCCTGACGATGGAGGATCTGGAGGCAGCGGGGCTTCGATTCGCCGCCCCCCCGCCATCCGCCTCCCGGTTTGCTACCGGCAACGCCGAGGGGATGAGCTGGGACGGGCAGGGGGAGATGCCCGCCTGGCTGCGGCCGGCGTTCAATGCGGGACAGGGTATGAAGTTTTTCCGGGCTCAATGCACTGACTCGGGTCAGGCGTGGAGCCATGCAGAGTTTTTCTCAATGCATGTGGGCTCGTTGGGGCCTCCTGTCTGACGCTGAACGTTGCCCGAGGCGCGATCGCACGGGTGAAGCTACTCTGTTTCGCCGTACTGTCGACAAGTTTAGTCGCATTGCGCGTGGCTCTGAAGCGTGTAGCCGCCGTGATCGACTGTTACACTCTCTTACAGGAACGATCAATGAGCTAGGATCACGGCCTCGAGCAACGCGCTACCCCTAGCCGAACATAACGAACCCTAGAGATATTCGTGGACTCGACACAAGCCAAACAATTGACAGACAGCCTACAAGGGCGAGCAGTCGGTGGCTGGAACATTGATGGCTGCTTCGGCAACGGCAAGTCAGCCGTGGTGCTTCCAGCGACAAGAGATAGCTGTAAAGCCGCTGTTAAGATATTTCATCCTGAACTCGTTGAGCGATACGGAAAGGCAACTCAGCTTGAGCGCATCCTCCGCGAAAAAAGCCTCATCAATGCAGAGCATCCGAATTTAGTACGCATCCTTGACGGCGGCGAGTGCTCGGACACTGGGCACTTGTTCGTCGCAATGGAGCGACTGCCCTATCCAAACCTGCACCAAGTTATTACAGCCCTGCCGCAAGAGGCGATACCCAAGCTGATTTCCCAAGTAGCTTCCGCAGCGCGATTCTTGGAGGACCGCGGAATGGCTCACCGGGACATAAAGCCAGAGAACATCGCAATAACCCCCGATTTCTCAAAGGCAATCCTTCTAGATTTGGGAGTGCTGCGGCCGATTGGGCTATCCAATCTGACCGACGTTGACCAGCGATCCTTTATCGGCACATTGCGCTACAGCTCTCCCGAGTTCTTACTTCGCCAAGAGGCCGACACATTGGATGGCTGGCGGGCGTTGACTTTTTATCAGCTCGGCGCCGTCCTCCATGACATGCTCATGAGGCGACCGGTTTTCGAGGAGTACTCTGAGCCATTTTCGCGCCTAGTCGACGCCGTTAGGACAGTTGTTCCGAATATTCATTCGGCAGACGTACGATGTGTCACGCTGGCAAATCACTGCTTGGTAAAGAGTCCGGTGACACGCCTTGAGCTCGTAAAATGGGCTGATTTCTCCGATACCCCTTTTCAGAGCAGCACTCAAGTTTCGGCGGCTCGCGATCGAATAAGGCAACGCCAGAAATATTTCCACGCTGCAGCAACAGAGACTGTGGTGCAGCCCGCTGATCAACGGCGATTGACCAGACTGGCCCTCGACGATCTTTGCAATCGACTGGAATCACGCATAGCTGCACTAATGAATTATCTTCAGTGCTTCCCGCTTCGAGCAACAAAGTCGAACAAAGATGTGAATAACAGGAGATCCACGATCTGTGTACACTTCGAGCCAGACGACGAAATGGGGCTGAAGCATCGCCTAACGGTGATGTTTGACATCTGTCTTATCGATTTCAATAACGGGACTCCGATATATAAGGCTGCGACCTCTGCGACGCTGTCGGAAGAGGAGGTGGGAGCTGACCAGCTGCAGCCCGCTAAGCAATTTTTTGTCGGTGAGATCCAACAATTGCTGGATGGACCCGAACTAGAACAGCAATTTCTCGAAGCATTGGAAGGCGCATACCAAACCTATGAACAGGGAGACGCACCGCCCTCTGGTGACGTACTCCGATTGACCAAGGAATAAAGAATGAGCAGCACTTGGTGGCGGGACGTAGATGACCTGGTAAAGGAACAGGCAGACCTGCTGGACATTCCTACTGACGAAAACCTGCTCGTTAAGGGACCTCCTGGCAGCGGAAAGACCAACCTACTTCTTCTGCGTGCAAATCAGCTCTACTTAGGCGACCGCCCTAACTTGCACGTTGTCGTATTCGGCTCCCTGCTAAAGCAGTTTATTCAAATTGGTGGCTCGCAGTACAAATTTCCGCCTGACAAGATCGTCACTCACACAGCCCTGTTCAAGAACATCCTCCGTTCCGAGAATGCGGATTTTAATGACTCGGGTATGAAACTGGAGGACGCGCGCGCAGAGCGAGCCAGCCGCATACAGGAGCTTGTCAAGTCGAAAAAAATTGGAGTGCAATTTGATGCGCTCTTATTGGACGAAGCTCAAGACTATACGCCTTTAGAGGTTGAGCTTCTGCACAGGCTCACAGAAGTCTTGATAGCTACGGCAGACTCGCGGCAGCGCATCTACAATGTGGACGACTGCGTCCCGACACTGGAGAAGTGCATCGGAACCGTCTATCCGCTGAAATTTCACTTTCGAAACGGGCTTGAGATATGTAGGCTCGCGGATGGCATAGTGAAAGGGACACCGGGATACATACCGCTCCAGCAGCACTCGAACTATCAAGAGCAAGACTATCCGTCAAAGGTCTCAACCAAGTCGGGGCTCGGCATTGAAGCTCAAACAGCGGCCATTGCGGCGCAGATCAATGACCAGCGTTTCGCTTATCCGGAAGACCTGATCGGCGTACTATGCCCGCGAAACGAAGAGTTGGATGCGATCGCGGAAGGCTTGCAAGCTGCGGGGTTGAGCGACTTCATCACTCGGGCGAACTCCGATGCATTCGAGCCAAGTCGCCCGATTTGGCTGTCGACTCTTACGGCGGCAAAAGGCTTGGAATTTAGAGCGGCCCATATCGCCGGCCTCGACTTTTTATACCGGATGGGTGGAGTTCAGAAACGCTTGATTTACACTGGAATCACTCGGGCGAAGACGGCTCTGACGCTTTACTGGGAGCAGTCGATCCCTGGCTACTTAGAGGCTGCTTTGCTTGCTGTAGCCCCCGCGAAGAAACCTGTCACCAAGCAAAACATTTTCGGCAAATTTTGACTATGTGGCACGCACAACTTTCAAGACGACAATTTATTGAGCTGTGCCTAGGCACATTCGATTCGCTGGAAGGCAAATTGCAACGCGCTTCGGGCGTCTATTGTGATGAGGACGCTTTGGTACTCCATGCATATTGGGAGCGTGAGTCAGAGACCCGGTACCTGCCGCCGAATCTCGTGGTCATTCCGACGAAAGAGGTTGGCGAGCTTCTGAGGGCTATCTTAGCCAGCCCTCAGGCCCCAAGCCCCCTATCATCAGTCGTTCGCATCCTGACGACTGAAGAAGCAAGGGGTCACTTCGGTACGGACCCATATGGATTGGATGACGGGATTCTGCCAGTCCTTGTCGCACTTGCGATGACTGAGGCCGTCTTGCACACGGAAGGTCGTGTCGGACTTCGCCAATTGACTCCAGCGCTCTGCAAGCGAACACTTTCCTTCGCATGGGGACGTGCACTTGCCGCCAGGACGCCGGCAAGGTCATTTGACATACTGCCCGACAGATGGACGGAGGCATACGGCCTCATTAGCTCGCACACTCCGTTGAGCACCGCTCACCTAACCATTGGGGCCTCAATGGCCCCGCTAAATGCAATCACGCAGATCGCGCTTGGCAGGCCGCCAGAGGGACCGGCGAGCAAAATGGCCGCTACTTTGCTATCTGACGACGAAGTTTCTCAAGAGAATGCGTGGGGACAACTTGCTGCATTCATCGAAACGCCAGTGACCCTCAAGGCAATCCGCGCAGCAAACCGCGAGGAGCGCGCAAGCCTGTTGCAGCACGCCCTTCGCAAATCCACTTTGCTGGTCGACGAAAGCAGAGCCGCCGCATGTGCGTTCATTGCGACGCAGGTCGCTCCTGGGTCGCTCGAACACCTTGAATTACTCAGAAACGCTGCTGATCCATCAGTATCCGCTTGGTACTCGCTGTATGCTGCCTTGCAGTCTCCAAAGGAAATACTGTCCGGCCAGGGTGGCTTCGGCGTACGTCTTTTGAGAGACATGGCACGAGCAGAAGGTCATATTGACCGGCCATCCGCGGATTTGGCGTATAGAGAGCTTAAGGCATTGGAGCGGATTGGAATAGATGCAGTGTCGCGCCGACTCGGACACGTCGGCGAAATTGAGGTGGAATTGCTCCCCTTTGTTACTTCGAGCTTCACATATCAGGCAAAGGCGGGCCGGCCGCGCGTCGAACAGCATCAGCTTTCCTTTGAAGCCGATCAACCCACGCTGCCCGCTGCCGCTGAAATATCCACAAAAGCGCGCATCTCACAGCTGCTGTCCAACCTGTCCGCCCTTGTGCAAGAGCTGCCTGACCCCAACTCTGAACCGAGCACACTACGTCGGGGACGTAGGAGACAACAGTGAACTCCTAGTCAATAGAAGTTTCGCCGGCCTCAATGTAGGGCCGCCATGTTTGTGGATCAATTGCCAACACTCGAACACTAAGAATGACTATTGGTGGATTTGATAAACATAGCTTTGGAGAAAAGCTTAATGATGTTCTGTTTGCGTCACAGCCGATACAGTCGGTCGAGCACCTATTTGGCAGAAGGGACGAGCTTGACCAGATAGAGAAGGCTCTCTTTGCGGCGGGCCGAAATATCTTCATTTATGGGGATCGCGGCGTAGGGAAGTCGTCACTTGCAGCAACTGCCGCAAATCAATACCAGAGCGCAGATGCGGCTCATGTAGATATCGGCTGTAGCCCGGATGCCACGCTCAAAAGTATTGTCGCCAACATCGCCTACCAAGCATTGGATGCTAGTCGCCTCAGTCGCAATAAGAAATCATCTACCTATACTGCCGACCTTCGTTTCTTGAAAGCCGCGGTGACAAGTGAAACCTTGCCCGTTGACTTGCACAAGGAGATCATCAGCCTAGCCGATGCAATAGAAGTTCTCCGCGAGGCGGCTCTTCTACACTCCGAAAAACCTATCGCAGTACTGGATGAGTTTGACCGGATATCCGATGCCTCAGAGCGAACTGCATTTGCTGATCTATTGAAGCAAATGGGCGACAAGAAAGTGCCGATGAAGCTGATTTTTACCGGGGTCGCTAGTTCTCTCGACGAATTGCTAGGAGCCCATCAATCAGCGATTCGTCAATTGGAGACAATCAATCTTCCCAAGCTCAGTTGGGATGCACGATGGGGAATAGTGCTAAATGCGGCCGAAGCATTCGGTCTAAGCGTCGATAAGGAAATCTACATCCGCATAGCGGCGGTGTGCGACGGTTATCCGTACTACGCACATTTTATCACTGAGAAGATACTTTGGTGCGCGTTTGACGATCCTTTTCCTGTAACGGAAATCAAGTGGTCCCATTACCATCAAGGCCTGCGTGTTGCAATCGACAGCATAAGTGCCGAACTCAAGAGGCCATACCAAGAGGCAGTCAACAAACGAACCAGTGACTATGAGGAGGTACTTTGGGCAACCGCAGACTCTGAATATTTGGAACGCTTTACTAAGCAGATGTTCTCCTCCTACGAATACATTATGCGTCAGCGGCGCGATAGCGCCGCGCTGCCCTATGAGAAGTTCGCTGCGCGGATTAGGAAGCTCAAAGAGAAAAACTATGGATCAATCCTAGTTACGGCCTCTGGTAATCAAGGGCTTTATACGTATCGTGAAAAGATGTTAAGGGGCTATGTGCGGATGCAAGCGGAGGCGCACGGCATTGAACTAGCTGGGGAGAAAATCGATCAGACTGTGAAGCATCACATGCGGCTACCAGCAAGTCTGGGCCGCGGCTACTACATTTCGAAACCCCCGCCAGGTATCCATTGGGGACGGGAGCGGGAAAACAAGCCTCGTGATGGGGAAGTCGAGGAATAGCTTCGTCCGGGAATCCCTTCGGAGAAGTGACTGCAACCGTCAAATTGCCGCCTGGCTTTCGCCTGACGCGCGACAGCGCTGCCCTGGACGCATGGGATTCACGGCAGGGGACGCGTTTGCGTCTGGATACCCGGGTACAACGACCACTGTCATCTTGCTGTGCGACGGTCAGATCGTCGGCCGTTAGCTGGCAGCCAGGATTGAACATAACGGTTGTTATGCGCATTGCATATGTTAGGCCCAAATAGTAATGTCGTACTTGAGCCAAATAGAATCCTCTAACGTAAAGTTGTCCGGTAACTCGACGTAAAAGTGTCATGCATTGATCTATGAGGCACTTTTTATCTTTTCCGTACGGCTTTACGTCGCGGTTTAGCTGCCTGACTTGGGTTCGGGCGCGGATTTTCTTCCCGTTCGGGAAGATCCAAGCGGCACAGTCTCTACAAGCACGCAAAACTTCCCGCTCGGGAAGAAATCTTCGGCTGAGAGGTCCTGGACGGTTTCGACCCGGCCATCTCACGTTCGGGTGTCAGCGCTCTGGCTCACGTTCAGGTGGCAGCGCTCTGGCAGCCGTGCGTGGCTCCCTCTAAGGTCACTTCGGCCAACATTCTGACTCGCCCACTGAAAACCGCTTTACCATCACAGATGGGAACGGAACGGGCTGTCTTAGCCAGAACTGCTATGTCACTGCAACAGAAGATGCGGCTCTTGTCGGCCTGGCTGCCGGCCGGGCTTCCTTACGTCGAGACTGAAGTCGGCTCCTACCTCTACCTGCATGACGTCCCGTACGAGTTGGAGAGCATCCTTGCTCGTTGGCTGCTTCTGCAGCCTGATCTTACCGACAGAGATCTCTCAACTTGCGTTCTGGTCGAGGGTGGCAAGGGTTTAGCCATTACCCGGGAAGGATGGGAAAGTTTCCTCTGCTGGCTCGTCGAAACACTTCGAGCCAAGCTTATCGACATGGAGCAAGCCCAGTAGCAACGCCTTCGTGCCCCCCTTTTCGGTCGCCCTCCGTCTTTGATACGGAAGGCGCGTCGCATTAAGGTGCCCATCCGGTGAACCAATCAGGCAAGGAACCACTATGTTGCGGGTACGCATTGAACTGCTGCCAGACGGCGATGAGGAAGCAGCTACGCTGCTTGCTGCTGTCGATATCAGCAATGACGGTAGCGGTACGCAAAGTACCGGGCATTACAACGCCGTCTTGAAGGAAGCGTGGCGAACTGCAGGAGACCAGCAAGCCATCTATACCACGGAAGCCAAAATTCACGATGTGGACCGCGAACTCATCAGGCCGGTCCAACTCGTTAGCATCGCGCTGCAAGTCCTCGCCCCGGTGAAGCGAACAACCGCGACCTCTTTAGATTCGTGGGGAGAAATCGTCCGCGGGCCCGAGTAGTCCTTCATGAGGACGTTTGCGGAGTCGCCGGGCCAAGCGCTGCCTAAACCGCCCGCCCTGCATGGTTATGCAATGCAAAAATCGCACAACCGTTATGTTCAATGATCCTGCTGGGCCACCTGCCGGCGGGAGGCGAAATTTCTTGCAGCGTTTGTTGAAACATAACTGTTGCCATCGCACTGTCTGACATGTCCATTCGTTCTGCCGCCCCCGCGCTCGCTGCTGCACTACTGTTCGGAGCAAGTACGCCGCTGGCCAAAACCCTGACGGGTTCTGTCTCGCCACTGTTGCTAGCGGGCCTGTTGTATCTGGGGAGCGGTTTGGGTCTAGGTGGATACCTGCTTCTAAGACGGCTTGCTCGGAAGCCTGCTAACCAGCCGCCATCGCAACCGCCAATCCCACGTCACGAGATTCCATGGCTGTTGGGAGCGATCCTGGCTGGCGGCGTTGCTGGTCCGGCGCTTCTGATGACCGGCCTTGTCGTCACGAACGCCGCCTCTGCCTCGCTCCTGTTGAACGTCGAAGGCGTCTTCACCGCGCTTATCGCCTGGATTGTGTTCAAAGAGAATGCCGACCGGCAAATCGTGCTCGGCATGATCGCCATCGTTGCCGGAGGCGTCCTGCTGTCCTGGCAACCAGAGGCCGCCGCCTTGTCCCCGGGTGCGCTGCTTATCGTCGCAGCCTGCGGATGCTGGGCAATCGACAACAACCTTACCCGCAAGGTGTCATCGAATGACGCCGTCCTGATCGCGTGCCTGAAGGGCTTGGTGGCAGGTGCATGCAATACCGGATTCGCACTGGCAGCCGGCGCCAAGCTGTCGGCCGGACTACCGCTGGCATCGGCGCTGCTGATCGGATTCGTTGGCTATGGTGTGAGCTTGGCGCTGTTTGTGATCGCGCTTCGCCACCTTGGTACCGCCAGGACGGGGGCTTACTTCTCGGTGGCACCACTGTTTGGCGTGGCGATCTCTTTCGCGTTATGGCCGGAGATACCCAGTGTCCTGTTTTGGCTTGCTGCAGCGCTGATGGCGTTAGGCGTGTGGCTGCATCTGCGGGAACGGCACGAGCATGAGCATATCCACGAGGCGATGGAACACACCCATGCCCACCGCCACGACGAACATCACCAGCATGAGCATGATTTTCCGTGGGACGGGTTGGAGCCGCACACGCATGCCCACAGGCATGCCCCGATAGTTCACAAGCATCCTCACTATCCGGATATTCATCACAGACATTCGCACTGAAGTGGCCGAGATGAATACCGTTCTTACCTAGGCTTCTTCTGCGATCAGGAACCTTTTGGGGTTCTTGCCAAGCCATGCCGGTTGGCGACCACGGCCGGACCAAGTCTTTTCTTTTGACACGATCATCAGGGGCGCTCAATCCAATAGGAAAGCCTCAATGTAATGCCACTTGAATTCAAGGAAAATTGGGCCAGGAGGATCAACGTGAAGCAATGACCGATAATAAGTGAGAGAAGATGCTGCGCTGACTTTTTCGGGTCATTAGGATCCACTATGGTGGAAGCCGGAGGCATCCCTTGGCTGGCTCGCTGGCGGGCCCGTCAAAGCTGGCTGCCGCTGACTATCCTTTGATGTCGTGCGAGCCACATTGTCGAACGAAGTCCACTCTCGGATTTGCCCTACCCTCGGGAGGCATCTTGGACGGTGAGGTCTGTGTGCAGGACAGCATCAGCTCTTCCATCAAGTTTGCGAAAAGTCCCTCACAGCCGCGGCGTGGCCATAGCTTCGAGCGGAATCGCTCGGCAGGCTGGCGACCACTGGTGCGAAAGCCGCGCTGCGATGCAGCACAGTCTTAACTTGCTTCCGGCAAAAAATCAGTTTAAGGTGGCCCCTCGGTGTGCGCGTCCTGCGTGTCCCTGACACCGGCGAGTCCATTTCCATTCCCCTCATCCTTCGTGGAGTTCGATCCACGGACCAGCTATCGTAGGTTCCATTTTCCGACCCCGGCAAAGGAGGCCACCATGCTAAGTTCGCACGAAATCGCTGCGCTACTCTTGCTTGGCGATGCGCACGATATCGATGATCTCGAACCTGATCAATTGGACGGCTTGCTAGCCCACAAGCTGGTCACGATGGAACACGGGCATGATAGTGGCAGTGCTTATCCTCGCCTGACCAGCCAAGGACACTCGATGCTCGAAGCCGTCCGCAGCATTCGATAAGGGCTTGGTTTTACCGCCGCGCCCCGGCAACCCAACCCCCACGTACGTCTGGGCCCTCTGGACGGCGGTAGTCTGACGCCGTTGCTCATCCTCAATTCCCGTCCAATGGCCTACCTCCTCGCTTGGGCCGCGCACGCCATCTTTCGCGCGGACGGACTATCAATTCATGATATGTGGCAGTGATTTCCGACAAAAGTGGGTTGACCCGTCTCTATCGGATTGATTGCCGCTAATGCGGGAATGCGTTAGGCAGTCGCTTCGCAGGCATTAGCTGCGGGCGAGGTCAGGCGTAGACCTGGGGCGTGGCGCACCAGTTAGAATACTCTTGCGTCTGGCCCCGATGCCCTGCCCTGTCCGGCGGGTGCCTTCCGAACGTCCTTTCTTTCCTGATGCTTCGACCCTAGCTCTTTCGCCAGCATGCCTCCTGCCCTTCTCCAGGATTCCGACACCCAACTGTTGCGCGAGCGCGCCGAGACGATCCTATGGATCAAGACGCAAATGGCCAGATATGGCCTGCATCTGGCCGACCTGCAGAACGCAGGCTGCTTTTCTGAAGGAGCGTCGCTCGCCAATGCCTCCGCCCGTCCGATTTGCTTCCGAGACGCTTATGGCCACGCGTGGGATGGTCACGGCGATCTGCCGGACTGGCTGCAGCGCGCCGTGAACGCTGGCCAGTCGATCGAGCATTTTCGTGTAAAGCCATAGGATGCGCTTATCGCGGCTGTGATTGTCGGCATGACTTTGCGGACCAGCGCACCGCTTGCTTCACCTTGCATAGAAAGCCAAGAACAGTTCCCAGAACTCCATGCCAGTCGATACTTCTTCGAGAGCGATGCATTACGACCGTACAGGTGCGCAGCGAATCATCGAGGCTTACCGTGAGATCTTTCCTCGCATTACCCCGGAGTTAGCGAGCTACTGGGATACCGCGCGGACGCGTCCATGGTCATACCTAACGTCGGATTTCCATCGGGCAACGCTCGAAAAGTACGAGTCCTTCAGTACAACCGTGGAGAAACTCGATACCGAGGTGCAGAACGGCCGCGCCATATCGGCGCCGGCGCTGGCCGCCCGCATGGTAGCGCTCTGCAGGCAGCACGACCTTGGCTTTAGCTTCGGCATCAGTCCCTGGACGGACCACGCTCTGCATCGCACTTACGGCAAAGCCCCGGTGCGCCGCCTGGTGATCATCGTGGGCCACGACTGGTATCCGATCGTGCCCAAGCGTGAGGGTAAGCCACACAGGCTGAACTGGCCCATGCGGCAGGATGGCCTGCATCTCTTGCCAGACAACGACGAGTCCGTCGCAAGGCGCTATTTCGCCGCCGTGACCGAGCCCCTATTGTCCGGGAAACTGGGCACGCTCCTGTTCGTCAACATCTACCCGGACTACCGCGCGCCCGATGAACGCGTCACTGGCCCTGTGAAAGCGGGCTACGCTGGCTGTCTGAACGGCTTCGAGGCGTTACTGGCCGGTACGCGCCCGCATTACCACCCTGACGACGTAACGATCATGTCCTGGGGAGACTCGCCCTGGCGACTGTTGAGACAACGCACGCGGGTCCACCGGCCGGGGGGAATCATGGCCATCACCGAGCAGTTAGCTGGCGGAATCCTGGAATTTCAATCCGGTGGCCACGCATATCAGTATCTGCCATTCGCCCATCCCAGCGAAGCACGCAATGCCCACATCGCCTTCCATCTGGATCATCAACGTTTGGGGTTCGCGAGATTGGGATTTGGAAGCCCCATGGCCACCCCTGTGAATGGCTGTCTAAAACCGGCACTAAACGGCGGCGCGGCTTAAAGATGCGGAGCAACTCCTGCATTGCAGGATTGTCTCGAGGTCTTCTGATTCGATATTGAAGGTGGCCACCGGGCGCGTCGGAGCGAGCCCGTAGGGCGAGTGCAGACGCGCCCGGTGATGGGCATTCCGCAAGGTGGTGACGTCGCAGTGGGGATGCGGTAAAAAGGTTGGCTTTACCGCCGAAAAGAAACAGGCACGACACCGGTCCAAACCGCCAAGTTCATCCCGATGTCGTGCCCCACTCGTGCCAAGGGCGCGCGTGCCGAGCCAGTATGGCACGGCTCGTCCATCCCGTCGAGGCCGTTTCGGCATGACTGGGGGATCGCCGATGCCGGCCACGGGCCGCCTCTTTGTGTGCGCCCATTGCCGGGCGCAGGTCGTTGTTTGCCGCCGCTGCGACCGCGGTCAGATCTACTGCAATGGCGGCTGCTCGCAAGCAGCGCGTCGCGCCAGCCTGCGCGAGGCCGCTCAGCGCTATCAACGCAGCCGCCGCGGCCGCTTGGCGCACGCGGAGCGGATGCGCCGCTACCGCTGTCGCCAAAAGAAAGTGACGCATCAGGGTTCCGCCGCGCAGGCCGCCGATGCTCTACTGCCGCTGACCTTGACGACGCCGGCCAGAGCACCGGCGCCCGCTGGCGCCTCAACACCGGTGCCTGAGCATTGCCACTTCTGCCGTTGCACATATTCGGGCTTTGTCCGCCTCGGACCACTGCGTCGTCGGGTCTTCCGTGATGTTCGTACGACTGACCGCACAGGACACGACCCATGACCATTGGAGTAGAACTTGAAGCCCAGATCCTGCGTTACTACCACGTCGAGAAATGGCGCGCCGGCACCATCGCGCGCCAGTTGCATGTGCACCGCGACACCGTCCAGCGTGTGCTGGCGCAGGCCGGCCTGCCCAGGATTGGCAGCGTGCAGCGGCCGTCGCAGATCGACGCCTACCTGCCATTCATCCATGAGACGTTGAAGAAGTTCCCGTCGCTCACGGCCAGCCGCCTGTATGCGATGGTGACCGAACGCGGCTACCGCGGGAGCCAGCACCACTTCCGGCACATGATCGCGCTGCACCGGCCGCGCCCACAGCCGGAAGCCTATCTGCGTCTGCGTACCTTGCCGGGCGAACAAGGGCAAGTCGATTGGGGTCACTTCGGCCATCTGCAGATCGGCCGCGCACGCCGGCCGCTGATGGCCTTCGTGATGGTGCTGTCATGGTCGCGGCAGATCTATCTGCGCTTCTACCTTGATGCACGCATGGACAGCTTCCTGGCCGGCCATGCCGGTGCCTTCGAAGCCTGGTCCGGCCTTCCCAGGGTCCTGCTCTACGACAACCTGAAGAGTGCCGTGCTGGAACGCCAGGGCGATGCGATCCGTTTCCATCCGACACTGCTCGCGTTCGCGGCGCATCACCGCTACGAGCCCCGGCCGGTTGCCGTCGCCCGTGGCAACGAGAAGGGGCGCGTCGAGCGCGCCATCCGCTATGTACGCGAGAGCTTCTTCGCCGGACGCACCGTGACCGACCTCGATGAGCTCAACGCCCAAGCCGCCCATTGGTGTGCGGGACTTGCGGCCGATCGTCCCTGCCGGGAAGAACCGACGATCAGCGTACGCGAGGCGTTCTCCCGCGAGCAGCCCAGCCTGCTCGCCTTGCCGGAGAATCCCTATCCATGCGAACTGCAACTGGCTGTCAAGGTCGGCAAGACACCGTATGTGCGCTTCGATCTGAATGACTACACGATCCCGCATACGCATGTGCGACGCACGCTCACGGTGCGGGCCAGTCCCCGGCAGGTACGCATCCTCGATGGCACGGAACTGCTCGCCACTCATGAGCGCAGTTACGATCGCGGCGCGCAGATAGAGATTGCCGCGCACATCAATGCCTTGGTCGAACGCAAACGCGAAGCCCGCCACCATCGCGGACTTGACCATCTGGCTCGGGCGGCGCCGGCCAGCCAGGCGCTGCTGCAGCGCGCAGCGGAACGGGGCGGCAATCTGGGCAACATCACCACCCACCTGCTGCGGCTGCTCGACCGCTATGGCGCCGCTGAATTGCAAGCGGCGATCGAGGAAATCCTCGCCAGCGATGCGGCGCCTCACCAGAATCCGGTGCGCCTGGCGCTGGAGCGCCGGCGCGAGGCGCGCCAGGCACCGCCGCCCGTGGGTATCCATCTACCTGAACACGTCCGGCACAAGGACAAGCTGGTGATACCCCACCGCCTCGACATCTACGATCAGCTCACGGGAGATGCCAATGAACACGCCTGAGAACCTGCAAAGCCGTGCGAACGCCTTGCGCCTGCATGGGCTACTGGCACACTGGCCGGAGGTCGCCGACGCCGGCTGGGTGGCGCCGCTGCTGCAATGGGAAGAAGAGGAGCGCTCGCGCCGCTCGCTGGAGCGACGCATCCGGGATGCCCGACTGGGCAACTTCAAGCCCTTGTGCGACTTCGACTGGGCCTGGCCGACGCGCTGCGACCGGGCCGCCGTCGAAGAATTGATGTCGCTGGAGTTCGTCAAGGACTCGGCCAACGTCGTGCTGATCGGCCCGAACGGCGTCGGCAAATCGACCCTGGCGCTGAATCTGGCCTATCAGGCGCTCGTCCAAGGGCACACAGCGCTGTTCACCACCGCCGGCCAGATGCTCGGCGAGCTGGCCGCCCTCGACAGCGATTCGGCCTTGCGTCGACGCCTGCACCGCTATGCCTCGCCGGACGTTCTGGTCATCGACGAGGTCGGCTACCTGTCGTACTCGAACCGACATGCCGATCTGCTGTTCGAGCTCATCAGTCGCCGATATGGCGCCACCAGTACGGTGGTTACAACAAACAGACCATTCGCCGAATGGTCGGAGGTGTTCCCGAACGCCGCCTGCGTCGTCTCGCTGGTTGACCGACTGGTGCATCGTGCCGAAGTCATCGCGATCGAGGGCGAGTCGTATCGCGTCAAGGAAGCGCGTGAGCGGGCCGATCAGCGAGCAAAGAAACGCAGCGTGGCCCGGGCGGAGAAAAAGCCATCATGACGCATCTGCACCTGCCTTCAGGAATCACCAACGGGCTGGACTTCCTGATCCCAGACAACTGGTCCCCAGAACAGGCCCTCGCCGTCGTCGAACTCATCGACGATCTACGCGAGCGAATCTGCGCGCACTACCAGCTCGCACTGCATGACCTGCTGCGTGAGCAGCGCTCGCCCCCCGAGAAAAGCCTCGACGATCCGTTCTAGCCTGCACCATCCAACCCAAACAGCAAGGGGCCGCATGCGGCCCCTTGCTGTTGACCTTCTGACCCAACCATACGCCGCCATTTACTGTCGCTTTTACACCGCCGTCAACAACCCCCGCGCCGCGCGAACGCCCGGTTCGCTGGGGCCGACGGCCGCCCCTGACTTTCACCACTGCCTAGTACACTGCGTCAGTTAAATGGCACCGGGCGAATTCGCCGAGTTGGGTCGTTGTACTTCCACTTGATGGGTGCCGGATTCTCGTTGTGCTGACGGATATAGCGCATCAGCTTCCGGTCCAGGTCCTTCACGGAAGTAAAGATGCCGCGACTAATTACGTCACGCTGGATACGGGAGAACCAATTCTCCACCTGGTTCAGCCACGACGAATAGGTGGGCGTGAAGTGCATGTGCACGTGCCGATAGGCCCGCAGGAATTCCTGGACGCGCGACGTCTTGTGGCTGCTCACGTTGTCACAGATCACATGGATTTCCTGACCCTCGGGCTGATGGGCCACGATATCGGTCAGAAACGCCACGAACTGCTCGCTGGTGTGGCGCGCCGCAGTCTTGCCTAGCACTTCTCCGGTGGCCGTGTTTAACGCGGCAAACAGGCTCAAGGTGCCGTTGCGCTTGTACTCGAATCCATGGCTTTCGGCACGCCCAGGAGACAGCGGCAACATGCGGTCTTTGCGGTCCAATGCCTGGATCGCGGTCTTCTCATCCACGCAGAACACCACCGCATGCGCCGGCGGGTTCAGGTACAAGCCAATGACGTCGGCAGCCTTGGTCTCGAAGTCCGGATCGTTGGAGATCATGTGCTGCGCCATTCGATGGGGGCGCAGACCATGTTTGCGCCAGATACGTTGCACGGTCGAGACCGACACGTTGCCCAACTCTGCGGCCAGCTTGTAACTACTCCAATGCGTGGAGCCGTCGGCTGGCTTGCGCTTGAGCGTGGTGTTCAACACACGCGCCTCAAGCTTCTCCGGCGCGCGCGCGGGGGCTCTGCCGGGATGGCGTGCATACAGGCCCGCCAGCCGCTCGGCCAGAAACCGACGCGACCAACGCGCGATAAAGCGCGAATCGCAACCGAGCCGCTGCATGATCGCCTCGCGCGATTCCCCGTCTTCGAGCATCAGGATCAACCTGGCCCGACGCACATCCCCCACACGCACCGTCTGGCTGCGCGTGGCTGCCAACAATTGCTCTCGTTCGAGCTCGTCCAAGTTCATCTTTCCCATGCATCCATCATAGATGGAAGGGGTGCTATTTCAAAGACGCAGTGGACTAGTGCGATTCCGAACATTGGGTGCGAACGAACCACACGTTGCTTCAAGGCATCGCTTGGCACCCCAACCTCATTGAGGGCGTTTCCCGACTCAACGACTAAATAGTGAGCACAAGCGGACGCTGAAGTTGCAACCCCCAGCGACCTTGCTGGGGCCGTTTCGGTGGCGGAAGTTAAGCCGTCGCGGATGTTTTGAGCGCTGGTGGCTCGAACGCCTGCTGTGCTATAGGCGTTGGAGCACCAACGTGTCGCCGTCGGCGATCTCAATCGATAGCTGATCTCCTTCCCTCCAGTCAAGGGACTCGACTAGCTCTGCAGACAACGAAATCATGAGATCCCCGCTCCCGTCTGCAGCAGCAATAGCGGTAACGCGCTCAGAAGCCGCTTCTTGTTCCTGACGCACCAAGTACCTCAGAAGAATGGTGCGCAAGGTCGCATCGTCATCCGGAAGTGCAAGCCACGTTGCGCAATTGTCGTCGGAATACTCTGCCCAAGCCGAGACTACCTCCTCGTCGGCCTTCTGGAGTTCAGCGTCATTCAGGCACCTGACCATACGGTCAACCGCTTTGGCGTGTTGCTCCAGGAGGTACTGGCGTTCTGTGGGACGGAGTTTCATATTTGCAGAGCCTCCCTAACGGACAACAAGCACCGGCACTTCAACGCCTGGTGCTCAAGTGCTTATACGGCCAATCTGCAGAGCCAGACCCATAAGACAGGCAATGTCCAGGTGCCTACCTTCCAACGGTACCTATGTGTGCATCAACCCACTTGGAGGCCGGAATTGGCATCCCGGGCTGCCATGGTTTCACCACGACACTGGCCTCATTACCGATAGTCCATACCGCTCATTTGCGTTGCTGTCGCATTCTTTTGCTTTCGCGGGCCACATGGTTCGTTGTGGCGTCGAATTTTTCGGCGTAGCCGAACCGCCGGAAATGCTCGATCACGAAGTCCACAAACGCACGTGTCTTCCCTGGTAATAGCCGTCGGGATGCGTAGTAGAGCGAGATCATTCCCGCGTCGGCGTGCCATTCCGGAAGCAGGCGGACCAGCCGGCCTTCCGCAAGGTCCGTCAGGACGTCCGGCACCGCAAGCATCGCCACGCCCAGCCCGACCCTCGTGGCTTCGCGCATGGATGCGGGATCGTTCATCACAATGTCCTCGTTCACCGCCGCCGTAGCCTGCGCGCCGTTCGGGCCTTGCATGGTCCATTTCCGAATACGGCCTGTCGCAATGCTTCGCATTACAACGCCTCGCAGGCTCCCCAGTTCATCGGGATGGTCAGGCAGCGCCCCAGCGTTGCGCAGATAGTCGGGAGACGCGACCGCGACGATATGAGCCGGCGCCAGGGCGCGCGCGACAATTCCGGCGGACAGTTCAAAGCCGCCGCCGATCGCCAGGTCATATCCCTCATGCACGAGATCGACCTGCCGGCTCTCGAAATGCCATTCCGGCCGCACACGCGGATAGCGCCGCAGGAACTCCGGCAGCAAGGGCAGGATATAGGCCGGACCCACCGTGGGGCTAAGGCTTACCTTCAGCACGCCCGCGGGTTCGGCCGCGCCTGAGGCGGTCTCCTCGATCGCCGACTGCAGCGTGTCCAGACTGCCGCCGGCGCCAGGTGCTGACGGGAACGCGCACAGTGGTGGACGACAAGATCACTGTATGAGCGCGATTACTTCAACCCCGCGGATTTTGAACGTCAATTCGCAGGATGGGAGTCTGAATGAACCGGGAGCAGATGGGCTGGGATCGGGCACTTTCAGCATAGGGTGCCTAGCTGCACCGGAACATCGGAATATCATCGACCAGAGAGCCCACCGGCGTGACTAGCTCGAGCTGGCCAAGGGGCGTCATTGGACGAAAGTGACATTTGGCGCATATTGAGCGCCGTTCACCACTCCGAGCGCCGCTCCAGCTGGTATTCGAGGCCGTCGATCTTCTTGTCCTTCCACAGCCCGAATACGTCAGCCCCAAGCCCCAGCTTTCGCTGCGAAATGTACGTCTTGACGGCATCGCGGATGACAGCGGCCCGTGAACGATGCTCGGCCTCCGCTATTGCCGCTAATTCCTCTATTTGCGTATCAGGTAAATCGATCAAGATTCGGCCCACATCTGTCTCCGATTGCGCAATATGCACGATATACCACACTGCAAGCGTCTTCAAACTTGGCTCCCCGTATCGCTGCCGCGACGGTACTAAAGAGCTTCTCAACTTGAGCGGTTAGTGCAACACCATCTTTCACCAAAGTCGGAACCGTGATTTCGATTCTGCGGTGATCATGCCTTTTCCTTCGATCAACGGAGGGTGCGCGGCCTACCTCGTCCTTACGTGCCCGTCACGCAATATAGACCTGCTCCGTCCACACCGAGACGTTACCCACGCCGGTGAGGTGTACCAACCCCTGAGCAGCGTCGTTCAACAACTGCTCTTCCATTGTAAGATTCCGTTGGTGGATTGTTTCTGGTTACGACGGCCGGAATGGCGTCGAGGAGGCCCTCAATCGACTTGCAAGCGCGGGGCGTTCAAGTTGCAGCATCCTAAGTGCGGCCAGCCTTGATACACCTGTATGCGTCGGCCCGAGAATGATTTGGTGCACAATATTGTCAAGACCGAAGTCATCGCCGGTGACTCCGTCGATCGGCGCCAACTTGAGCTTCAGCTTCGGATGCACTCCGTCTGCGCCAATGTGGTAGCCGAACATGGCGGAAAGACGCCCCGCCGAATCTCTATCTCTGAAATAGACGACCCGCCACTCCTTCTCTTCCTCAAATCCGCGATGCTTCGAGAACAAGGCGAACTGCTTTAAGCGCTCGAAGAACGCCGCTGCGGCCATTGGGGCACCGTCCTTTCGCACCTGTTGCCGCTTCAATTCCGCGGCGAGAACATCAAGCCTTTCACTTATCCATGCCCTTCGCTCTTCGGCGGTGCCATAATCGACGGGGGCGATGATGAATGGTGACTGTTCGTTTGCATTGATCTTCTTTGTATCAATCACGATGGCTGCGCCACTACCATTTCCACCGTACCCGCGCCACATCGATAGGCGACCATCGACATCCTTGGCCTCATCATGCTTCGAAAAGCAAACGACATACGTGTCAAACGCGTGCTCACTCTCAAACCGCCGGTAGCAAGTCGATAGGCTTTCGATGAACTCCGCATAGTAGCCGTGCTCTTCGCAAGTCGCCCGGAGGAGCGCATGCGATTCCGCCGCGCGCATGCCCTCACTCAACCCGTACCGCATCTCCTCGTAGTCATTCATGTTGAGAGGATTGGAGAACCAAAGCTCCGCTCCCTTCACGATATTGACCAAGTTTGCCACCGACGTATAGTGGGCGAGCAACGGCTGCGCCACAGGAAAGTGCTTGTCCTCGTCCACATCGCCCCACAGTGCGGGCACGAGCGCGTTGTATAACTCTGTCCCTTGCATATCGTTCTTTTCCGCGTCACATCAGTTCGAACGGGGACAGCACGCCAGCGAGCCCAGCATGACCATCGTCGACTAACCACAGTGTTGGTTGATTCGCTTGCGCACCGCTGAGGAGGTCAGACACCTCGTCCTCCGGCCCCACCACGTGCGCCGTAAGGAGGTCGAGAGCATTGTTCTCCAAGCCCGCAGCGTCTTGAATAGATATGCCCAGGGCCAACTTCCTGTCATCATGTCGTCGCAAGAATTTCGCCATGGATACCTCTGGAACCAGCTTCCAATCGCCGATCTTGACAGGGAGGAACGTGAACGAATGCATCAGCATCAGCTGGCGAGCGTATGCAACTGGCTGCCAGGGATGCACGATGATGGGTGACCGGACCATGTAGTCCTTGACCTTCGTTCGTACCAACTGTTGCTCTTTCATCAAGGCCTCCTCCAAACCTATGCACAATTCAATCGCTGCGGTGGTGACATGTCGCGCGTATATGCCGGCGTGCATGGCGTCGTTGCGCGCGATTTGCACGGTTTTGTATAGGGCATCAAAGCGAGAGAACAGTTGCGGAAATCGGTGAGGCATTTCGCTGAATGCAACAGAGTCTTCCGCTAATGCTCGTATCCGGTGGAAGTATTGATTCATCGTCGCCTCCCTTCCATCCAGGCGAAGACCTATTGCCTCCACAGCGAAACAGATCTCGCTGAACGCCTCGGCGTCTGCCAAAGCTGCATAGCGCGATGCGCGCAAGCGGTCGCGATAGTGGAGGCGCTCTTCCCACTGAAGTGTTTTCATTTCGCTGCTTTACAGGTGTTCCGGCGGTTCGCCATGCATCGCTAGCAGAACATTGGCCCGGTCGGCGTCTTGACTACGGGACCCTGCGGCCTCCCGCGGAACGTTGATCGCAAGTCTAGGCGAATCCGCAAGAGTCAGTGCCGGCATGGCGTCTCCAGCCCATTTCAGACTTTGAACTTCGGCCCGACAGACGCACGCGCCGTGTACTTCTCGAGCATCGTGAAAGAGTCGCTCTTGTACGCGTCAATCCATACATGGACCATGGCATCACACCTACCCGCGACGATTTCCTTTAAGGACGCACCATTGTAGGCAACCCCCGGGCGCAGCTTTTCGTTCACCTCGGAATCCGGGTTAAGGACCGCAATCACTCACCGTCTTCGTGGCTGCCATGCGCGCTGCCGACCAATAACACAGGCTTTGGTACCCCATCGACGTTCAGTGTAAACAGCCCCTTGAAGCGACCGCCATGGTCAGTGTGCTTCAGTGCGCCGAGGAAGATGTCAGTGGCAGCGTTCATCAGACGTTCGAGCACCGTGCCATTGTTTGCCGCTAAACTCATCGATTCCCTCATTTTCGGTGGTGACTCAGCTGTAACGACGGCGCGCAACTTCGGGTAAAGCGCCCGCCGTGTTCGCTGACTATCGCACGGCTTCCGCCACGCCCGTATCAGCGATGCGGGGCCTATCGTCGTTGTGATTTCGATTGCTTTTTCGATCAAATTGAAGCCGGCGCGGCCCCGAGGCGCCGTAGTAGCGCAGCAACTTCTTCAATGCCAAACATCTCTTCTGCAGGTGGCTCTACGCCGCGCATGGTCGCAACAGACAACGTCGCGCTGCGTGCGGCCACGCGCTCGCGCCAGAGCGCCTGGAGTCCCGCTACGAGCAGCGCACTGGTGGGCTCACCAAGCAATGCTGCCAGATCAAGGTCGCCGATCTCGACACCCACCTCCGTCCCAGTCGCCTGAGGGACGCCGCGGACGTAACGCTCGGCCTCCTCCGCGCTTGCGAGGACCGCGCCGCCTGCCTTGTACTCGGGTCCATATCGACGCGCTGACCAGGTCCCATCAGGGCGAGCAGTGACCTCTCCCAAAAACTGACCAGCCTGGTCCTGGATGGGATATGTCTGCAAAGGATGCTCCCTGATTGCAGTCGCAGTCGCGATGAACTTCAGCATGTTCTGTGCTTGCCGTTCGGTAATCTCGCCTTTAGCCAGGGCTGCGTTGATCGCCCCTACATCATTGCCGAATCTCAGTTCAGACAAGCGTTTCGCATTGGCCTTCGGCATGTTAGCTTCTTCGCATCTCAGGGGTTCTTCGTTGTGCGCCGACCTCGAACGGCGCAGCCACGCAGCGGGGCCATTCGACATTACGATCATAGATAGCCATCTGGGTCTTAGGGCTCGAGTCGTTCAATAGCTTGTTTCGCAAGCCAAGATTCCAGCTTACGGTGAAATCGCCCAAAGCCAACAGCGGCCGCGACCGACGCAACCAGTACCACATAAAAAGCATACGACGAAACACTGTGCGAGGCGTATGCAAAAGAAATCAGGAGCAATCCGCCGGCAGATGCATTGATCAGACGTAGCGGGATACGCACATGTTCGTAAAAACCATACGACTTCTCCCCCAAGAACAAGAAGTACTCGTTAATAAACGCGGAAAGAAGAAAAAGTGGAATTGCGATGCAGGAACAGATGACGCTGGCTACCGCATCATTCGTCCTGAGTTGAGTTTGTACCATGGTCAGTGCAATTGCGACGCATACGCCGGCAGCACCGAGGCTCGCGCTCCGGTTGATCGAAAACTGATCATGGGAATGTTCCGCAGCAAATGCTTTCAATACCGCATCTTCGTTTGAAGCGGCTTCCATACGCCCCGCCTTGGCCAGCGATGAGTCCATTGCTCGTTCCTAATGCCTCGCCTGAAGCTGCAAATGCGCCCCGTTCCAATACCTGACGTCGAGGTGCACGCGGTGGATTCCTCCCCTCTGCGCAATAGCATGGGCCACCCTCTGCCAGCTATCGCTAAGTTCCGGCGTCAGGCCGATTACCGTTTTCCAGCGTGGCAACGTTAGGTCAAGATTGGCCTCCAGCGCGTCGTGCTTCAGACCAGCCGCGACGTGGCTATCTAGCGGCACTTCCATCCACGCCTCCACCCGGTCAAGGCGATATGCTTCACACATGAAACGGTTGTAGGCACAGTTGCGCAGAAAGATGTTGACGAACTTTCGCGCGCTCCCCCAATGCTGTGCGTCCGCCGGGAGACGTTCGATCAATGCGTCGGTCAACTCATCCAGTCGTCGGCGATAGGCCTGCGGGGAGTTCGCCTTGATGGACCTCAGGTCGCACGCCTGCAGGAAGGACCTCGCTGCTTGAATCGTCCCGACAGGCCCCATTCCACGGGCAGTCGAAGCGCCAATCGCTGTTCTGCCTAAACGCTCCTGGAGAAGCCTGAGCATGTTCTTATCCATTCTCGCATTTCCTATTGCTCTCACAACGGGTATGACAATCGGGCCCGAGCCATTTGACCGCATTGCTACCCTCTTTTCCGGCTCCTGAACGATCGCTGGTGAAGGAGGAAACTTGCTCATGCATGATGTCGGACCAGTAGACATTTCGCCGGCAGCCCTGTCGAAAGACCGCCGCCGGGTCCCCTGTCATTTACACCCTATCGAGGCGACCCCGAATCTGAACTTGAATTGTGGTGCCACGCCAGAATCTCTTGGATGTATGCACGGCCCATCTCTGGCAAGCCCCGGGAGTCAGATGACTCACTCGGTAAGAGCCACTTGTCGAGCGTCCGCTTGGCCACGCTGAGGCGTGCCGCAAACTCTTCGCGCGTCATCCCGAGTTGGTTCATTGCCTCCCGCAGAAAATCCTGCTGGGCGGCTGGATAGCGTTTCTGCTTGGATCCCATTTATTCCAATTTATATTGGTCTAATTTTCCTGGTCACTTATATCCCCAGCGGGGATTATCGTCAACCCCTATAAATGAGGGAATCGAAGCTGGCGGACGCCTCCCGGAAGTCGCGAGCGGCCGCTGCGCTCTGACCGAGCACAATGATGAAGATGTGCCACCACATGGCGATCTTCTTGAACGAAACCAGGTAATCATGGGCTCTAGCGACCCGACTGAACTCGCGCAACAAGACGGCATTTACGGCGATACGCCGGATGACACCTTTGGCTTTTCGCCGCGATCTGTGTGCGTCAGAAAAAACAGAGTCCCCGCAGCCTAGGATGCTGCGGGGACTTATAGAATGCTGGGCCCCTGGGAGAGAGGCGTCAGCTGGCGCGATGGATGTCTCCGCTTACCCCGCCAAGCTCGGAAGCGCCCATCAGTCTCCAATGTACAAGGCGGTAGCTAACCGTGATGTTGCGCACGCATTACAAGATGGCAATCTAAATCGGGCGTAATCAACCAGGCTACGGGGGTACCGGCGTAGCGCGCTAGGTTTCGGCAGCATTGCAGTCAACGATATGCCACCCTCTTCCCTGAAAAGCCGCTAGATCGCCCTTGCCCAGGGTATCGCGTCGCATCGCCAAACACAGCATATGGGAAGGTCGGGTCATGGCAACGTAGTGCAATTTCAGACGTTCCTGTAGCGTCGGAGTTTCTGCCGTGTTGTCGCTCTTCGCTTCTGGCTTTTTTCCGGTGAGCCACGGAAGCAGCGCCTTCAGTTGGTGCGTCTTCTGAAAGGACTCGAGGACTAGCGTGGCGGTATGCGTCTCCCCTTTCACCCCGTGAATCGATGCGAGGCGAATCGACACTTTTGGATTCTTGTCAGGGTACTGAAATTGATTGACCAAACGTTTCGCGTCAGCACTCTCTTGGGCAGTCGACTCATCTGTCCATGCGAGAAACTGGAGGGCCGCCCCGTTGGTGATGGGGCCTCCCGTGACGCCAGCGGCTAAGGCAATCAACTTTGGGTGGATCGTGTCCTGCCATTGGTCCGCAGACACCTGACCTCTCTGTACGATGAGACTATCCAGAATCGTCAGATAGCTGCTGCGATCCCCGTCGCTGTTGAGTAGCGAGAGCAGGTGCCGATGAGCATGGCGGCCAGTCGGGATGGTTTGATCCGGACTTGAAAGCTCAATGAGCTTGAGCATTGCCTCCGCGCAATATCGCGTTACTGGATGGGTGCTTCGGGTTTCCTCCAGCTCCAGCCTTGCGCGCGCGAGAAACTGGAGAAACGAGGCTGGTTTGGGCTGACGGCCGGCGAGTTCGGGAAGGTAGTCAGGCGCATAGTGCCCCATGAACCGTGGCAAATGATCGTCTTTATCGGACCGATGCACTCCAGCGACCGCGGTGAACTCGCCTCTCGCGAGCGCCTCGTGATCAAAGGATTTGAGCAAATGGCGCGCATAGGCGGGAAGCACATCCAATACCGACGTGTCATCGAACAGAAAGAGCGTGTTCTTGCAGGTGGCGTGCTGGACTTTCGCTGGCGTCGGTCCCTGCCCAACAAGCGCTTGGGGGCGAACCCCCAGCGGCGCAGACACCAAGGCAATTTCGTTCCCAAATCGAAAACTATTCGGCAAATCGGCCTTTTGGGACCCCGGAAAGCAATCGGTTACGGCGCCGCCGGCACCTGATGCATGATAGATCGCCTGATTAGAATCACCGAAGCGTTGACGAATCACAGGATCCTCGCCGTCCACGAGCAGCCGGTGCAGAAATGCTGCTTGCAACTCACAATTATCTTGGACTTCGTCAATAAACACGAAGGGAAAGCGACGACGAATCGTGTGGATGACATGCGGGTGACGATCGAGCAATTCCGATGCCCAAATGAACATTTCATCAAAGCAATAGTACCCCGCCGCTGTCGACTCCTGGCAGGCGTCAAGCATGGCCTTGTATGTCGGCGTTGCACTGGAATACTCTTCCTTCGGCCCTCCCGTGTAATCCGGTCTGGTGTACGTCAGGGACCACCATCCCATACGCTTTTTGCCGAGACCGAGTCGAATGTTCCATGGGATCCGGCGCCACCGATCCTGCAGTGCAATGTCGGTATCAATCGCCCTGATGGGGAATCCCTTGGAACGCAGCCAAGGCACTGCCAGGAACTCATTCACGAACGAATGGATTGTGCCAACGAAGTGTGGGTGGCGCAGCAGGCGTACGCCGGCGCTTGATACGCTCAAGCGATCGCCAATTTCAGTTCTGGCGGCATTGGTATGCGATAGCACACAGATCCCATGGCGGCTCGATGTCCATCGGTTGGCGAGAATTGCCAGTTTCGCGACCAACAAGGTTGTCTTCCCGCTGCCAGGACAGGCCTCGACATCTAGCGTGTCCAGGGACCGCATGACGGTAAGCCGCGGATCCTCGCTCCCCTCGGCCGAGAAGGCGTTATCTGGCAACCCCATGATGGCACAGGCCCACGCGATTTCCGTATCGCTGATAGGGCTGAAGCTTGGCGCAATCGGTTCACGCATGATCGGCCCCCTGTGTCATCGCTGGGCAGCTCGCGTCGTCAAGCGCATTGTCAGCAGCCTTCGCCTCAGGCGTCGACGTAGGTAGCGGTTCAAACGGCTCCGTCACATGAGCGATCGCATCCCGGATATATTGAGGAAGGCGCCAAAGCAAACGATCCCGTTCCTTCTCGTCCCGCCGCACGCTCGACTCCAACAGTTCCGCCAAATACTGCGCGGCAATCGCCTTCGACACGCCCCCTGATCTGGCGAAGGGCTCGTACACGTGCGAGCAACGTTCCTCTTGCGACAGGCTAGCGATCTCCTCGTAGGCATGCAAAGCGACCCACATAACCCGAAATGGCGTCGCCTTCTTCTCGTTCAGCTTGTCATCGGCGTCGGCCAGGGCAGCCGCCAACCACAGTTCCTTCTCCAAGCCGAAGTACGCAAGATCGTACTCAAGCGTCCATTCGTCCGCCACGAAGGTGCGAACCTGCTGCTCCTGTGCTTTATCGCGGATCTTGTGCCGCCTCGATTCGAGCCCTCCCGGCAAGAAGTCGCTCTTTACCCTCCAGCGGCGCTTGGAACCGGGCAGCTTGGGGATGGTCGCGCCCGCCTCGATCTTCCCCACAATTTGCGGCGCACAATCGGGCATCACATCCATGTCGGTAATGCACGCGACCGGGACTTTCAGCTCGCGGCTAATGCCTGGATTCCGACGCATGAAGATCCGACCATAACGGCTGAGTCCGACACCCCCAACATTGACGACGGACACCCCAAACCGTTCGAAATCACGTCCCACAAGCCTGGCTAGCGTCGGAAGCAGGATGTTTTCCGCATCCCCCTCGACGATCACGACCCCACGGGCGAAGAACAGGTTTGCCTTCGTCACGTCAAGGAACCGTTGCAGGAAGCGGTAATCGGTTCTCTCCAGCTTGGTCTGGCCCTCGCCCATCGGATAGGCGCGACCGTCCCGTACGAGTACGAGGTTGTCCAGTTTCACGTGGGAAGCCAGATTCGGACTGTGCGTGGTCAGGATGACTTGAATTTGCTGGCCATCCGGCCGCACCTGAGATGCCTGATCCGCGAGGAAGCCCATCAGCCGCAGCTGACGTTGCGGATGCAAGTGAGCCTCCGGTTCCTCAATGATTAGCAGCGGAAAGCCATCCTCCTCCGTGCCTAGAAGCAGAAGCTCACAGGCCATAAACAGGACATTGTTCGAACCCAGGCCACGAGAGTGTGCGTCTTCCGACAGGTCGTTTGAGCCCAATGCGACTTCAAGCTTCTCGAGCAGCGTTCGCAACCGGGTACTGTCGTCGCGATGTCCGTTAATGCGGACGCGAGCATTCAGAGTATCCCCAGAGAAGGACAGATGCCTGAGATAGTCGTCGTTCAGCCGTTGGCGGGTCACTGTCACACCGCGCGACGTTTCGATTAGGTAATTCGTGTAGTCACCGACGCCTAATACGCTAAGATGTTCGGGCTTCAGCGTGTGGAGCGCCTGGACGTCAAACTCGACGCCGTCCTTGATCTCCTTTGTATGCTGCAGAATCTGCGATAGCCGGGACCCCCGCCCTGCCGACATCGCGCGTTCGGCGTCACGCAACGGCCGTAGATAGGTTGCCTGAAGCTGGAAGCGGGCTTCCGAGTCCAGTGAGGGGCCATCACCAATGGCTCCCGTCCGCCATTCCACCGGCAGGTATTTGCGCAATCCTGCCCCACCCTCCGTCCGCCGAGCAATCCACGTCACAATGAGACGCGGCTCGACAAGGCCGTCTTCGTGGTAGGTCAGATACTCGGCAAATGCGGCTCTGTCGCTTGGCGTCAACGCCGAAAACGTGAGCTGAATTCTGATGTCCTTGGCACGCGCCCCCGCGGGTGACTGATGAAAATCGGTACTATCCAGTCTCAGCGACTCCTGGTCTCGCGTGCCAATCACCAGACGTAACGCGTCGATGATGGCCGTCTTGCCAGCGTCATTTTCCCCGACCAAGGCTGTCAGGCCGGGGTTCAGCGACAGCTCAAAGGCGTCATCGCCCGCGCCAAACCGGCGAAAATTCTCGATATGGATCTTGGAGATATACACGAATTCGACCTTCTCAGATTCCGGTGACGCAGCAAACCGGCTTAGTACAGGGATCGGTGTTGTCTGCTCAACTCGCGGGCGCCAGGTGCTGCAACAGAACCCGCAGCTTGCCTAATAGCTCGTCAAACGTTACCACCTCGACATTCTTGCACGCGTTGCGGAAAATTTCGAAGCTGCGCCGCTGCCGTTCCTCCGTGGGCGTCAAGCCGGCAATAATCACGCATTTCGTCGCGTCGGGCCGGGAATCACGTAGCTCCGACCGAATCTGGTGAGCCAGCCAGTTACTGTGCAGGGCACTCTGCTGGTACAGCACCTGCGTAATGGCCCCGCTCAGCTCGGCACTTGGTCCATACACCTCGCTGTTCCGGTACGCGGCGTTCAGCATGAGCATGGTCGAAGGCTTCTTGATCTCGACAATCGCCAGCGATTGCCCCTGTTCCCCGAGCAAGAAATCGCCAACTTGCGCCCCAGAGCCACTCAAACTCGACCCTTGGGCGTGAAACTGGGTATGAAGCAGGCGAACGGGCCGAGCGAACAGCATCGTCAGGATGAAGATGTTGTGCTCGAAAAAGGACTGCCACCGGCCTTCCGGTAGCGTCTGTGCCAGCATCCCCTCATAACGCTCGATCATGCTGGCCAAGGTTACCCGCTCGATTTCCGCGTGGAGCTCCATTAGCTCCTCGGGGGCTTCGTGGGCAATCAGCGCGGCATTCTCGCGCACGGCCCGAACGGTAGCGCGTCGCTGCGCGCGAACTGCCGCAGTCGATTGACGCGCTCGATCCAGACGCACCTCGACCAGTTCGCCGGTGGCTCCGACTTGGACGATCGGCGGAAAGCGCTCGGGGATTAGTTGGGTCAGCAGGGTATTCCGGATGTGAGTGGTCTTCGCCAACTGGACACGACTGCGCACATGCCGATTCGCCCTGTCCAGCGCGCGCCGCAGCCTGTCCAATTCTCGCTCGGGCATCACAACCGCACTGCCTTCGAGCTTGGTCTCACCGTCTTTTGTCACGATGAGCGTGTCGACACCAGAAATCTGCTGGATGCCCAACCAGATTGCATCCAGCTCCTTCGTCAGTCCAAGGCCGTAAGCGCAATCATTGGAGGCACGCCAGGGCAGCACCGCTTCAATGAGCGAGACCGCGGCCTCCGGACTATCGGGCATCGCATGGTCTTCGCCACCCTGGAGGATGATTGTCCGAATGCGCCCATGCCGAGGCCTCAAATAGCGCTGCGCATGGGGATTGGTGTGAACGGGATACGTCACGATGCTGTGCGGCAGAATCCGCGCCAGCAAATGCCACTGCCCCTCCGGCTGCGAAATCCAATCATCCGGCCCATGTTCCGACCGTGCAAAGGTCTGGACGTAGAGATCCCTGCAGGGAAGACTTCCGTCGGCACCTACTGCCAGCCGGAAGCTCGGATTCATGACTTCGCCGTGGTCGTAGACGGCGGCTGACTCGGCGCCACGCACTGGTTCACCTTCCATATGTTCCCCTCACGCGGGTTCCTTTTTTTGCAACGGATCACTCGGCTAGTCACGATGGGCTGGGAAGGCTGTCCCAAGCTGTCGTGCCCGCTTCACTTCGTCACCGTGCAGATAGGTTGAGGTCGTAGAAATTGAGGCATGACGCAGGTTGTCCCGAACCGTCGTCAGTTCCGCGCCTCGTGCCAGCGCGTGGGTCGCATGCGTATGGCGCATCCAATGCGGGCTGGCACGCAGCAGCTTGTCTGCCGCAGCCGGATGGTCGTTGGCGATCAGCGCGCCAGCTTGCGCAAAAAATCGCCGCAGCACGTGCCACAGACGTGTGCTGGTGATACCGGCTGCCATGTCCTGGCCCAGCCCGCCCACGAGCGGCGTCGTGGGATCCCATCGCGCCGCCGACACCGGCAAGGCGCGCGCGACGAGGTAATGATCCAGCGCCGCCCGGGCCAACGGCGGCAGCGCCACCCGGCCGGCGCGACTGCCCTTGCCGACCAGCTTGAGCCAGTGGTCGCCCTGGTCGTCGGTCTCGATATCACCGAGGCTTGCACCGACCAACTCGCTGGCGCGCAGCCCGGTGGCATAGCCAAAGTCCAGCACAAAGCGCAGCCGCTGCGCGGCCGACGCGTCCCAACCATACGACCACTCCAGGCCATCGGCAAGGGTGCGAATCAGCAGCCATTCGCCTTCGGTGAAGGCATGCGAGCGGTCCAAGGCCGCCGTACGTCCCCCGCCCCGCACCTTGATGCCGGCAAACGGATTGGCCAGCACATAGCGTTGCTGGATCAGCCAGCGGAACATCGCCCCGAGGATGGACAAAGCATGGGCGGTGGAGTGCGCTGACAAGGCGCCGGTGAATGGGCGCCAATCGGGCGCGCTCCGCGCCCGCGCGGGCCCGACCCAGCGCGCATGGGGCGCCGGACGACGCAGGAAGCTACGGTAGGCCGTCGCGTCTTCCGTCGTCAGTGACGATAGCGGCCGCCCGCGCTCGATCATCGCCCACAGGATCAGGCGTTCGGCCTCCTTGCGGTACGTCCGCTGCGTGGCCGGGGCCTCGTGCAACGCCAGCCAGGCCTGGATCGCCGCGTAGTCGTTGTCCGCGTTCAGCGTGCAGGTCTCGCGCGGCGCGCGAAACTGACCGCGCGAGCCGTCGACCTGATGCGGCAGGCGCAACTGCTCCCAGGGCACCACGATGGGATGCGCCGGCAGTGTGACCAGCGCCCGGGCGCGTTCGGTCAGCTGCGGGTGCTGGGCAAAGAAGGCCTCGACCTGCCGGGCCCCGGCCGCGCCCAGGCCCGGGATTGCCGCCCACCAGCGGCGCCGGCGCGGCACCCGCACCGTCAGCGCCGCCAGGGTGTCGATGCCTTGTGCCCGCAGCGCCGCGACCGCGCGCGGCGCCAGCCACAGGCCGATGTCGTCGCTGATGGCCGGCACCGGTGCCGGCAGTGCGCGCAACCATTCGATCGCCTGGTCGGCCACCCGGCCCCGCTGCGCCCGCTCGGCCGCGGGCATCTCAAACAGCCGGGCCAGGTCCTCGCGCTGGCGGCTGCGGGCATACCCCGCCAGCTGGCGCCGGATCCGACCCAGGACGCCGCGCGACGACTGCCCTTGCGCCCGCGCCTCACCCAAGTAGCGGACAACGGCCTCCCGGCTCGACAGGCCGGCATGCCAGGCGCGCAGCGCGGCGAGCGCGGCGGCATCCGGGAAGCCGGCTTGCGCACGCGGTGGCGGCTCGGTCTGAGTGAGGCGGGATTGCATGCCCGCCAGTTTAGCGCACTAACAGTGCTATTACGATAAGGATAGTTATCACAATAGCCGAGGTGACCACGAAAGATTGTCATGTCCCCGTAATCCCTGTGACAGGCGGCCTACCCTAGCATCGGTGATGCTTGTCGCCGTGAGACATAAAGAGCGACCGGTCTTTGTCATGCGCGGTATCCACAGCGAGCTGGCGCGATGAGGCTTGCCCTCGGATCCAGCGATACGGCTCGCGCACACGTTGCAGACCTGGCTGGCCCGGCAGCGTTTCGATCTGATCGCCTTGCCAGCCATGATCGACACTTCTTCGAGAATTGCCCATGGTGACAGCCCTCAATATCTGTTTCCTGACCGGCACGCTAAACGCGATGGCCGGCGCTGAGCGCGTGGCGGCGACCATTGCCAATGCGCTGGCCGGGCTTGGCCACAACGTCACCATCCTGAGCTTGGTGGATGCACATAGTCAGTTTGCCCTGCATCCGCGTATCCGCCATGAGGCGTTGTTTGCGCAGCGACGTTCCTTCAAGCGCGCATACTTCGCCACCGCGGCAGGCATCCGGCGCCATTGCGCGGCGCACCGGACCGATGTGCTGGTGCAGGTCGACCCCCTGCTCGAACTCTTCGTACGGCCCGCCACCGTCGGCCTGCGCCTGCACCATATCGCCTGGGAGCATTGCCACTTTGACGAAGATCTTGGCAAGCCGGTGCGCAAGCTGGCGCGCCGGCTGGCGGCGCGATACTGCCGACAGGTGGTGGTGCTGACGGAACGGGACCGCAGCCGCTGGCTGGAAGCGCTGCATCCACGCAGCGAGGTGGTTTGCCTGCCCAATCCGCTGCCGTTCCCGCTGCCTGCCGAACCGGCACCACGCTCGCAGAAGACCGTGCTGGCGATGGGGCGGCTGGTGGCCGCCAAGGGTTTCGATGTCTTGCTGCACGCCTGGCATACGGTGGCCAGGCAGGCGCCGGATTGGCAACTGGTCATCCACGGTGAAGGCGAAGAGCGCTCTGCCCTCGCCGCACTGATCGGCAAGCTTGGGCTGGAAGGCCGGGCCAGCCTGCCGGGCATCTGCCACGATCCCGCGCAGGCCTATGGGCGCGCATCGGTCTTCTGCCTGAGTTCGCGCTACGAGGGCTTCGGGCTGGTGCTGATCGAAGCGATGGCCTTTGGTCTGCCGATCGTATCGACCGATTGCGAGACCGGCCCGCGCGAACTGCTCGCACCGGGACAAGATTCGCTGATGGTGCCGGCGGACAATGCCGATGCGCTGGCCGAAGCGCTGCTGACCGCGATCCGCCAGCCGGACACGGCCAGCCGCCTTGGCGCCGAAGGCCGCCGCAAGGCAAGCCGGTTTGCGCTGGAGCGGCTTGCCCTGCAGTGGGACGCGCTGGTGAAGTCGCGCTAGCTGCCGGTCCGGTTCTCGAGCACGGGGGCCAGCAAGCGTGCGTACGGTGGCGCCGCGATGCAAGCCGGCAAAGGCCTGCGCATGCGCACGTATGTCCGACCGCCGCGCCGGATCGCCAGCACGCCCGCTGCAGTACCCACCAGCTGATCGGCATTGCTCACGCGCAAACAGGCCCCCGCGGCAACGGCATCTTGCGTCGGCTGCGCGAAATTGTATGTGTCGGACCGATCAGAATGGGCGTGCCGAGCGCGCTGGCCTCGATCAGGTACACGCCCAGCGGCAACAGGCTGCCGCCGATAAAGACGAGATCCGACGCGGCAAAGTACATCGCCATCGCGCCCGGCGAATCGCCCAGCACGATATCCGCCGCCAGCGGCGCCTGCACGTTGTCGAGATCCGTGCTGGCCAGCACGCTTGAAGGCGAGGAGCCGTTGCTGCTCGACGCCTTCTCGCGCTGGCAATCGCTCGCCGCCGGAGCGTCGCGTCCGGCGATGCTGCTGATCCCGCGTCATCCACGGCGCTTCGATGAAGTGGCTGCGATCGCGGCACGCACGGGCTTTACGGTCGAGCGTCGCAGTGCGCTGGAAGCGGCAATTGCGCAGCCTGCCTGGCCACGAGCAGATAATCAGTCCACGGCCGTTACCTGTTGATTGAACGTCTGGACGACGAACCGATCGTGGTGGCTCGGCCGATCGAATTCGGCCGCAATCGTTATGACGCCGCCTTTAGCAGCCATAGCGGGCGCTGGGAACCGTGGCCGGCGCAGGCTCGCTCGAGGAGATGGCCCAGGAGGTCGTCGCGACGCTGCAGCCTATGTCTTGGCATGCCCCCCTCTCTGCGCCCGGTTCTGGCGTCTTCGCCATGGCGGCGGCGATTCCACATGTCCCATTATGCAGGCCGTGGTACTATACCCCCCTATACTATACTTGTGAGGCCATGAGTCATACCGTCCGAGAGAAACAGAAACTGCTTAACCGTGTCCGGCGCATTCGCGGGCAAGTCGACGCAATCGAGCGCTCACTCGAGGATGAGCAGGGCTGCGTCGAGGTCCTTCAGCAAATCGTCAGTTGTCGAGGTGCGATGAACGGGTTGCTTGCCGTCGTGCTCGAAGACCACATTCGCACTCACCTAGCCGAGGCCAGCGAGCACGAAGGTCATCGTGACGCGAAGGAAGAGCTCATCGAGATCGTCAAAACATACTTCAAATAGCAGTCCCAGTCCGCGGCCCCACGAATGATCCTTGCCTTGCCACCTCCTCGATAGCAAATAGCATGCATGCAACCGACCTCTCCAGATGGACCCACACCCATGTCTTTGATGACGGAAACGAGGTGGCCGAGCGCAAAACGCGGCTGGTAATGATCCTCACCGCCATCACGATGGTGATGGAGATCGCGGCAGGACTCTGGTTTAATTCGATGGCGCTGCTCGCAGACGGCTGGCACATGAGCTCGCATGCCTTCGCCATTGGTCTGACGGCATTCGCCTATGCGGCGGCCCGCACCTATGCGAAGGACCAGCGCTTCGCATTCGGCGCATGGAAGATCGAGGTCCTAGCCGGCTTCGCGAGCGCTGTATTCTTGCTCGGCATTGCGGCACTGATGGTATTTGGCTCCTTCGAGCGGATTTTCTCGCCCCAGGCCATCCACTACAAGGAAGCAATGGCCGTCACCGTATTTGGCCTGCTGGTCAACCTCGGCTGCGCGCTGATTCTCGGCGGCAGGCACGATCATGGGCATGGCGGCGAGCATGATGAACACCGGCACCACCGTCATCGCGAGGATCATCAGCACGACCTCAATCTACGGTCAGCATATCTGCACGTGCTTGCAGATGCTGCGACTTCGGTTCTGGCACTGTTAGCGCTGGCAGGCGGGTGGTGGCTAGGCTGGGGCTGGCTGGATCCGATCATGGGCATCGTCGGTGCAGCGCTGGTCGGGTCGTGGGCGCTGCGGTTGCTCAAAAGCACTGCGGTGGTCCTGCTCGATCGCGAAATGGACCACTCAGTCGTGGACGAGATCCGCGAGGTGCTCGACACCTTCAAAGACGGTGAAAAAGGAGCCCGCATGGTTGATCTTCATGTATGGCGCGTTGGCAAGGAGAAGTTCTCCTGTATCGTAAGCCTCGTGAGCCACGATGCGACGCTTACCCCGACAATGGTCAAGAAAGCCATCCAAATTCATGACGAAGTCGTCCATGTTACGGTCGAGATCCACCACTGTGGGGCATAGCCGGGCGGCACCTGGCTTGAGTACTTGCCGCCCTCTCTCTTTCGCCGCGAAACCCCAGTGGGCGCCATGCCGCGTAAGCGCAGCAGGTCGTCTCGCAGGCCAACGGGGTCGTAGCAACGTGCTAGCCGTGGAAGCTGCCGTGGCGAACGCCGCGAGGACGCCTGTCCATGACCATAGCGATCATGGTCTCGACGACGCAATTCCCAGCGGCACCCGTAAGGCAGAGGAGGCATTGCACGAGTTCAACACCCTCAGCAAGGATCTGTAGGGATCGCGGCCATGCTGGATGTTTTGACCAACCGCATCTATCGGCACCTGTTCCTGGCCCAGGTCATTGCGCTCGTCGGCACGGGCCTCGCGACGGTCGCCCTGGGACTGCTCGCCTATGACCTGGCTGGTGCGAACGCCGGAAGCGTCCTGGGTACGGCCCTTAGGCGTTCGAGGAACACCTGGACGAAGGCGAGCGCACGGGCCCTCACAGCCATCGACACCCCTTCACCATCGATGACCTTCATCCAAAGTGGCCAGATAATCACTAAAATCACCGTCCGGATGCTTCCCATGATTGCCAGTTGCGGATCGTTTGCACAGAATAGCGGCCAGCATCTCAAGAAGCATCCTGACCGCTGACTACCGAGCCTGATCCAGACCGCCAAAATTCCCATCGTGCAACGCCTCCTTTCGCGATTCGTGGTCCGTATGGTCTCGCTGCTGTTCATCTTGAACTGCGGCGCGAGCCTGGCCGCGTCGCACCAATGGCTGCATCACGAAATGGAGCACGCGCTGGAGGCTGCCGGGATGGATGGCGGTCATGCGGCAGAAGAGCTCATCATGGCCGTCGCCGAACCGGAGCATAACGACGATTCTGGTATTCCGCACGGTGCGCTGCACGCCTTCGCGCAGCTGCCGGCCACGCTCGCCTCGAGCCTTACCATTCCCATCCCGCTACTTGCGCGCAGTCGCCCACTGCCCGACGTCTGCCACTTGCTGACCGACCACGCGGACGGCCAGCCATTCAAGCCCCCTCGCGCCTGACGACCGTCGAGCGTCGGGCGCAACTCCGCCCGCACTGCCTTCGCCACACCTGGCCGAGCCGGGAGGTGGCGCGTCTCCATCGTTCCTGAATCTGAACATGATTGCATTCCCATGTCCTCGCGGGCTGCGTGCGACTGCGTTGGCCGCGCTAGGCCTTGCGCTTGCACCGCTCGCCCTTGCCCAGCAGCAGGCGGGCAGCGCTGCAGCGCCGACCAGCCTGGCATCCGCACAGACCACCCTCACACTGCAGGCCGCTCAGGCGCGCGCGCTCTTGGCAAATCCATCGCTGCTCGCGGCCGAAAAGGATCGGCTTGCCTGGGACGGCACCGTGCGCCAAGCCGGCGCCCTTGCCAACCCCGAACTGCTACTCGAGGGGGACCAACTACGTAGCGAGAGCCGGACCGAGGCGATCCGCCTGATCCAGCCGCTCGATATCAGCGGCAAACGCCGCGCACGAACCGCCGTCGCCGAGGCAGGACGCGACCGCACCGAGGCCACCCTCGCGGCACAGCGTGTCGAATTGCGCACCGCTGTGGCCAATGCCTTTGTCGGCCTGCAGGAGGCAGAAGCGTTCGAGCGCCTGGCACAGCAGAAGCTAGACGTCTTCAATGACTTCCGCGGTGCTGTGGCGCGTCGGGTCGAGGCGGGCAAGGTTTCGCCGATCGAACGGGAAAAGGTCGGAGCGGAAGCCAGCCTTGCCCTGATCGAATTGCAGGATGCGGCACAGCGCACCGTAGTGGCTCGCCGGCGTCTTGCCAGTCTGTGGGGACGCGCCGAGGCGCCGGATTTCTCGCTGCTTAGCGGTCCATTCGGCGAGCCGGCGATCCTTCCTAACCGGCAAGTGCTTCTGCAGCGATTGCCGCACCGCCCGGAATACATGGCGCGGCAGCAGGCGATTCGGGAGCAGGAAGCGCGGCTGGACCTCGAGCGCGCGCGGCGGTTTGGCGACATTACACTCGCGGCGGGCGTCAAGCGTATTCACCAGCCGCCAAGCACTGGCCTGGCCGCGCAGAACACGCTGATGGTCTCCGTCGGCATTCCCCTGCCGCTCTTGGACCGCAATCAGGGCAATATCTACGAAGCCACCCAGCAGCTCGACCGCGCCAGGCTCGAGGCAGACGCCACGCGCAACGAGTTGCAGCTCCGGGCATTGGAACTCCTCGACGGCGCGGGCGTGGCAGCACAGGAGCTGCAGTCAATGCGCGAGCAGGTGCTGCCCGCCTCTCGCGAGGCCGTCCGTGCCGTGACCAAAGGGTACGAGCTGGGGAAATTCTCATACCTGGACGCCCTTGACGCCCAGCGCAATTACTTCCGCAACGAAGCGCTGTACAGCGCCGCCGCTGCGCGTTATGAGCGACTGAAGAACGCTTTGCTTGAACTCGCCGCGACGCCGGCCAGCCACCAGTTGGATGCACAATGAAAACGAGATCCGCCATCATTCTTGCCGTCGTCACGCTCCTGCTTGGCGCCGCTGCGGGCTACCAGCTTGCTCACCGCGGCACTGGGACCGGCGTTTCGGCCATTGCAGATCCCTCCGCCGCGGAGGACGCGGTACGGGGCCCGCATGGGGGGCGCCTGCTTGCAGACGGCAAGTTCCAGGTTGAAGTGACCATTTTCGAGCAAGGCGTGCCACCGCATTTCCGCCTCTTTCTCTATGAGGACGGCAAGGCGCTGACGCCTGGCGCTGCCCAGCTCGGCATCACGCTGAAGCGGCTTGGCCGGCCGGCCGAGCCGATTGCCTTCCGCGTGGAGCGCGATTACCTGCGCGGCGACAAGACCATCGTGGAACCGCACTCGTTCGATGTGAACGTGACGGCCAACTACAAAGGGAAGGCCGCCTCTTGGAAGTATTCGCAGGTGGAGGCCCGCGTCGAGATGGACGATGCGCAACTGAAGGAAGCCGGCGTGGACATCCTCGCCGCCGCTCCGGCGCGCATCCGTTCGGTGTTGGAACTTCCTGGCACCGTTAAGCCCAACGCCGATCGCTTTGTGCCCGTCTTGCAGCAGTTCAAGGGCACGGTGGTGTCCATCGCCGTTGGAGAGGGATCGCGCGTGCGGCACGGCGACTTGCTTGCGGTCGTGGAGAGTCCCGAGGTGGGCCAGCTGCGCAGCACGCTGGCGGTGGCACGGGACAAGGCAGAGCTGTACCGCAAGACTGTCGAGCGAGAAGAAAAGCTGTTCGCCGAACGCATCTCGCCAGAGCAAGACGTGCTGGCTGCACGGCAGGCCTACCGGGAAGCGCAGATCGCGGCAAACGCGGCCGCACGTAGCCTGGAGGCCATGCGCGTGACGGCCGGCGGCAGCGGCAACATTGCGCGCGTCGAACTGCGCGCGCCCATTGATGGCGTCGTCACGGCAAAGTCGGTCGCGCCAGGTCAGGCCGTCGATGCCGGCTCAGTGCTGATGTCGGTTGCCGATACCGAAACCGTCTGGGTCGAGCTGCCCGTGTATCCGAAGGACATGGCTATCGTTCGTCTCGGCCAAGCGGTTGTCGTGAAATCGACCGATGGCGCCCTCGAGGCCGAGGGCAAGGTGGAAATGGTCAGTCCGCTGGCCGGCGAGCAGACGCGCACCGCCACGGCGCGCGTGGTCCTACCGAATCCCAAGCGAGCCTGGCGGCCGGGTACCGTGGTGAACGCCACGCTTACCACTGAGGAGCAGAAAGTTGCCGTGGCCGTGAACAAGAGCGCGATCCAGACCGTCCGGGACTGGAAGGTTGTGTTTGGCCGCTATGGCAAGTACTTCGAAGCCCGCCCGCTGGAGCTCGGCCGCAGCGACGACACGATGGTCGAGGTCCTGGAAGGCCTGAGGGCCGGTGAGAAATACGCCGCTGGCAACAGCTTCACCGTCAAGGCAGAGCTCGGCAAGGCCGGTGCGACGCACGACCACTAAGGCACATCATGTTAGACAATCTCCTGAAGTTTTCGATCCGGCGTCGCTGGTTCGTGATGCTCGGCGTGCTGGCCCTAGTCGGCATCGGCGTACATAGCTTGCTGAAACTGCCCATTGACGCCGTGCCCGACATCACCAATGTCCAGGTCCAAATCAACACGACTGCCGAGGGCTATTCGCCGCTCGAGGTCGAACAGCGCATTACTTTTCCGATCGAAACAGTGATGGCGGGCCTACCCAGGCTGGAGTCGACACGCTCGGTGTCCCGCTACGGCCTGTCGCAGGTGACGGTCACCTTCAAGGATGGCACCGACATTTACTTCGCACGGCAGCTTGTCAACGAACGGATCACCGCGGCACGCGAGCGCCTGCCGGGCAACGTCACACCCACAATGGGTCCGATCGCTACCGGCCTTGGCGAGATCTTCATGTACACGGTTAAGGCCAAGCCCGGCGCGCGCAAGGAGGACGGCTCAGCCTACACGCCCACCGACTTGCGCGAAGTCCAGGACTGGGTCATCCGCCCGCAGTTGCGCACCGTCAAGGGCGTAACGGAAGTCAACTCGGTCGGCGGCTTCGTCAAGCAATTCCACGTGACGCCGGACCTCACCAGGCTGGCTGGCGTCGGACTGACACTCGCCGACGTTTCCAAGGCGCTCGCCGAAAACAACGCGAACGTCGGTGCCGGCTACATCGAGCGCCAGGGTGAACAGTATCTTGTGCGCTCGCCCGGCCAAGTAGCCGGCCTCGATGAACTGGCTGCAATCGTGGTCGACACGCGCGGCGGCACGCCGATCCGCGTTGGGGATGTCGCCACGGTGCATCTGGGGCAGGAACTGCGCAATGGCGCGGCCACCGAGAATGGGCAGGAAGTGGTGCTGGGCACGGTCTTCATGCTGATCGGCGAGAATAGCCGTACCGTCGCGTCGGCCGCGGCGAAAAAGCTTGAAGAGATCAACGGCAGCCTTCCGGCCGGCATTGTCGCAGAACCGGTCTACGATCGCACGACGCTGGTGGACCGGACCATCAACACCGTCAGCAAGAACCTGCTCGAAGGCGCGGCGCTGGTCATCGCCGTGCTCTTCGTGCTGCTTGGCAATATGCGCGCGGCCATCATCACGGCACTGGTTATCCCCCTGTCGATGTTGTTCACGGTGACGGGCATGGCCAACAACAACATCAGCGCAAACCTGATGAGCCTTGGGGCGCTTGATTTCGGCATCATCATCGACGGTGCCATCGTCATCGTCGAAAACTGCATACGCCACCTGGCGGAGCGCCAACGCGCGCTGGGCCGCCCGCTGACACGCGAGGAGCGGTTCTCCGTGGTCTATGAAGCGTCGCGGGAAGCCCGCAAGGCCATTCTGTACGGCCAACTTATCATCATGGTCGTCTACCTGCCGATCTTCGCGCTGTCCGGGGTCGAAGGAAAAATGTTCCACCCGATGGCGATCACGGTCGTGCTCGCCCTGGCCGGGGCCATCATCCTGTCGATGGTCTTCGTGCCCGCCGCGGTCGCCATGACCATGGCGGGCGCGATCCGCGCGGGGGAGAGCAAGGCGTACGCGGCGGTTCGCAACTTCTACGCGCGCCAGTTGGACCGTGCCCTGAAGCGGCCAGTCATGGCCTTGACGATCGCCGGCCTGATGCTGGTAATCAGCGGCGCACTGGCCACGCGGATGGGCTCGGAGTTTATCCCGAGCCTGAACGAAGGCGACATCGCGCTGCACGCCTTGCGCATCCCGGGCACTAGCCTGTCGCAGGCGATTCAGATGCAGACGGCGCTGGAGAAACGCATCAAGGCCTTCCCCGAAGTGGACCGGGTCTTTGCCAAGATCGGTACGGCGGAGATCGCCACCGACCCGGTGCCGCCGAGCGTGGCCGACAACTTCGTCATCATGAAGCCCCAGTCGGAGTGGCCGGACCCAGGCAAACGCAAGGAGGTGCTGGTGGCCGAAATGGAGGCCGCGGTCAAGCGCATCCCTGGCAACAACTATGAGTTCACGCAGCCAATCCAGATGCGCTTCAACGAATTGTTGTCCGGCGTCCGTGCCGACGTGGCATTCAAGGTGTTTGGCGACGACATGGAAACGCTGGAAAGTCTTGGCAAACGGACCGAGGCGGTCCTGAAGTCGATCCCGGGCGCCGCAGACGTCAAGGCGGAACAATTGACGGGCCTGCCGATGCTGTCGATCACCTTCGACCGCCAGAAGCTGGCGCGCTATGGTATTTCTCAGGCCAGCGCACAGCGCATCGTCAATGCGGCAATCGGCGGCCAGACCAGCGGCACGCTGTTCGAAGGGGATCGCCGCTTCGATATCGTAGTACGCCTGCAGGAGCATGTCCGTACCGATCCGGAGCGGCTCCGCATGTTGCCCATCCCGATCGGCAACGGCGGCAACGGCAGCAATGCGGCTATCAACTTCATCACGCTCGGCGATGTTGCGACGCTTGAAGTCACGCAGGGTCCCAATCAGCTGAGTCGCGAAAACGGCAAACGGCGCGTCGTGGTCACCGCCAACGTCCGTGGACGCGATCTTGGCTCGTTCGTGCAGGATGCGCAGTCGCGCATGGCCAGCGAAGTTAAGCTGCCGGCTGGCTATTGGTCCGTCTGGGGCGGGCAGTATGAGCAGCTGCAATCCGCCTCGAACCGGCTCAAGATCGTGGTACCCGTTGCGCTTGGCCTGATCCTGCTGCTGCTGTATGGGATGTTCGCGAGCGTCAAGGACGGGCTGCTGGTCTTTACCGGCGTGCCGTTTGCCCTGACCGGTGGCGTCATTGCACTCTGGCTGCGCGATATCCCGTTCTCGATTTCCGCAGGCGTCGGCTTCATTGCACTGTCCGGAGTGGCGGTGCTGAATGGCCTGGTGATGGTCTCGTTCATCCGCCAGTTGCGCGAGGAGGGACGACCCGTTCCAGAAGCCGTGCGCGATGGTGCTCTGCTGCGCCTGCGCCCCGTGCTCTGCACAGCGCTGGTGGCATCGCTCGGTTTCATTCCAATGGCCATCGCAACCGGCGCTGGCGCCGAGGTGCAACGGCCGCTGGCCACGGTCGTGATCGGGGGTATCGTCTCGTCCACGCTGCTGACCTTGCTGGTGTTGCCGCTCTTGTACCGCTGGGCGTATAGCCGAAGCGCGAAACAACCGATCCCCACGGGAAGCGAAGATCGGCAACTTGGGCGTACGCCTTCCTAGTCCAGTGCGTCATTGAAAAAGCACCCCATTTATGGTTAGATCAGGTGCATGGGAAAAATGAATCTGACCGAGCTCGAGCGTGAACAATTGCTGTCGGCGACTTGCAGCCGAACCATTCGGGCAGCCGACGCGCGCCGGGCCAAGCTGATC
The DNA here is from genome assembly GCF_003402535.2 of Cupriavidus sp. P-10. Taxonomy (NCBI): domain Bacteria; kingdom Pseudomonadati; phylum Pseudomonadota; class Betaproteobacteria; order Burkholderiales; family Burkholderiaceae; genus Cupriavidus; species Cupriavidus sp. P-10. Next base: position 161,136 of record NZ_AP025174.1, on the reverse strand, counting down.
CTGATGCTTGAAGACGGTGAATCGCGCGACGCGATCATTGAGCGGCTGGGGTGCGATTCGCGTTTCATCTCGCGTTGGTCGAGTCGGTTTCTGGCGGAGCGGCTGGCGGGCTTGTACGCGCGCCATCCTGGACGAGCGCCCATGCAGCCGCCTGAGAAACTCGAGGCGCGTGTTCTGAGCTACACGCTCAAGCGCAAGCCCTCGGACGGATCGACACACTGGAGCAGCTACAAGCTTGCCGCGGAGCTGGGTGACGTGTCCATCTCGACCGTGCAGCGCATCTGGCGCAAACATGGCGTGCGCCCGCACAGGTTGGAGCGGCACATGATTTCCAACGATCCCCACTTCGAAACGAAGGCTGCAGACGTGATCGGGCTGTATCTGAACCCGCCCGCGCATGCGGCGGTGTTCTGCGTGGATGAGAAGACCGCGATCCAGGCCCTGGATCGCAAGGATCGGATGCTGCCATTGTCGCCAGGACGTGCCGAGAGCCACGGCTTCGAATACAAGCGTAACGGCACGCTCAGCCTGTTTGCCGCACTCAACACGGCAACCGGGGAGGTGATCGGCAAGACTGCGCCACGTCATACCAGTGAGCAGTTCGTAGCCTTCCTCACTGACGTTGTAGCCAGTCAGCGACCGGAGCAAGAAATCCACGTCATCTGCGATAACGTGAGCAGTCACAAGACCGAGCGCGTGCGCGACTTCCTCAGCGAACACCCCAACGTCCACATGCACCACACGCCGACCTACACGTCCTGGCTCAATCAGGTCGAGAACTGGTTTGCGCGCATTCAGCGCGATGTGATCGCACGAGGCGTCTTCACTTCGGTGAAGGACCTGGATCGCAAGCTGATGCGTTATATCCGTCAACACAACAAGAATCCCAAGCCAATCAAGTGGAAGTACGACGATCCATCGCGGCGAATTCGCCCGGTGCCAATTCACTGACGCGATGGACTAGGCCACTTTCTGAAGTACTCATCGCACAAGGGGCGAAACTTTCCCCGCAAGGCAGTTAGGCTCGATCTTTCACAATCTGGAAGCGGGCGTCACTGCATCGACTTTTTTACGGTTTGGTACCCGATTCCGCCGTCTTTACCGCGATTACTGCAACTGCGACGAATGATCCGTGAAGATCGATACGTTGCCCCATAGGCCACGCGCCTGGACGGCTGGATGGCCATGGCGTGCCGCAGACCGGGGGCGCGGGGTTCAACTCGGGACAACCGCTGACTTCCAACTCAATCCTTACGTCGGCGCTCCGCGCCCGGTCACCGCGTCAAAGTCCCGGGTCGGCTGGCGCGCCGGTGGCGGCTCCCCGAGGACATTGTCGGTTATGGCTATGTCCAGCCCGTTGGTCGTTAGCCGCAGTACGGTAAGCTTGGCCTGGAGAAAGGTATCGACTTGCACGAGCCAGTTCTCGATCTCCTGCTCGCTGGCGCCGAGCACCTGCGCGGCAGCGGCTTTGGACAAGCCTTCTACACGACAGAACTCCAGGGCCCGGCGCCAGGACGTTGGCATCTCCGCAATGAGGGCCGTCGCGACCCGGCGCATCTCCTTGGCACTCACCTCCTCCTCGGGGATGCTGCCTCGCACCTACATTACGTCCTCAAGCCGCAGAACCTCGTCGGGCTGCCAATACTCGAACAGGATCTCGTCATCGGCTTCCTGGGTCTCCCATAGCTGGAAGCGAAGCCTGCCTTCCAGGGAAATCCCTCGGCCCTCTTCGGCCTGTCGACGCGTCACTTCCTCGGCTGACAGGGTGATCGCGATCTGGTAGAGCCAGGGGAGCCGCGCGAGCCGGCGCGGGAGCCGCGTCACGTTTTCGAAGGCGCGGGCCAGCGACTCGTCGATGACCTCGTCAACTTCGAGATCCCCCGGCAGGAGATCGCCGCTCGTCTGTAAATACGCGAGCTCACGCTGCACGAAGCGCTTGAGATCGGACAGTAACGAGCGCGCCACTCGTCCTCTTGGCGAAAATGCACGAGGTGGCTCGCACTGCTCCAGTTCTGCGAAGGACTGCTCGAGGGCTTTGCGAAGTTCGGGCGCCTGGCAGTCGGAGGCGAGTATGGTGCTCGGCAATCCCAGCCTAAGCCTGGCTCGATAGAGACGGTGGTGGCTACTTCGTTCCAGGGTCGCCCGCAACGGGGAGTTCCGAGGGAAAATGGGACAAATGCCGCTGGAGGTAGCGAGTCACGAGCTTACCCGATCAGGCCTTCCAGTCGGAATTGGAACGCTCGGGAATGTCCGGTAATGGATCGTCGTTCTCATGATGACCCTACACGTGCTCAAGTGGCCGCCTGGCGGCGGCGCGGGATCGTCAGCTTGAGCACGCCGTCCTGCAGGTCCGCCTCGATCTTCGACGCCTCAAGGTCGGAACTCAGCGAGAAAGCGCGTGCGAAGTGCGGCTGGCGAATTTCCGCGTGTCGCACCCGCAGCCCGGGGCGAAGGGGCATACGCGCTCCCACCCGCCTGCCAAGCTGGTGGCAAACAAACAGAAACACGCAGCGCGCAACGTCGCGACTGCCTGAGCGAAAATAAAATAGTAAGCGCGCAGCCAAATTTCAAGGGGGAGACCTGCGGATTTTTCACGAAGGATGCCGGCTGTGGCTTCCTGGCCTGCGCAGGTTTGGGCATGCTCGCTAGGCGTGCCACCTCCGGCGGTGCTCCGCTCTCCATTTTTATGCCGTATGAGGCGCATCCATGGCGCCCCCAGGCCTAGTGGGAACAGCGTCGAGAGCCATGCCAGGGAACCCGATGCTAACCTTCGGCAAGACTCGTTGCTCATTGCGTCAACGGCCCGCCCCGAACATGCTGCTCACCTTAGGTGAGAGCGTCGACCGGCTCGCGCTACCGCGCAGAATCTCACTGGCGACGCGCTGGCTAGGTATCGTGGCGGGTGCCCTGCTCCCTCGCCGCTTTTGACCTGCTGGGGCAGTCCGTCCACGACATCCGCGACTGGGCCATCAGAAGCGCAAAGCGGCGCTGGGCGGCACGGCTGGCGGACACTCGGAACTGCACAATCGTTGGCAAGGGCGGGCTGGCGCTACCGGGTCATCGCATGTGGCGCAATCTGCCAAGCCCAGTCAAAACTTGGCATATCAAAGTAGCGCTATTAAGCTGGTCCTTACATGACCGAATACCTTCCCGCTGTAAGGAGAGCGCTTCTAAATGTCAATTGAAAAATATCGAGGTTACATTGCAGAGGGATTTGCGAACCCGCGGGAAAACGGTAAGTTCGAGGCGGTAGGTCGCGTGAGCTTGGATTTCCAAACAATTAGAGAGGCCGACGTACTGGGCTACCATGAGACCAGCGACGGCGCGCAACTGCAAGGGATACTATGGGCTAGGTATGTTATTGACACGCTGCATGCTACCAATGCCGCTTCAGCTCGCGGTTGAGTACCGAGTCGTTCTTGGAGAGCAGACATGCGGATTTTGGACAATGCAGCTGTCGATAGCAGCCGGTCCAGTGAGTCACGGTTCATCGGGCCCGCAGCGCCCAAGCCTGTCGATACCCTCCCTGAAAATCGGATTTGTCCGTGGGGTTGACCGGGAGTGCCTGCGAAAGGCCTGCAATGCGCCAGTCGCTTAGAGTACACTGACTCGGGCGTGGGCGCCGGCGCGGCAAATCAGCGTGCCGGCGCCTCAGCCGGTGAACGGGCGCCAGTCGGGGGTGCTACGCGTTCTCCCCGGCCTGACCTAGCACTCACGGGGTATCGGGCTGCCGCAGAAAGCGGTAGGCCGTCGCATCCTCCGTGTTGAGGGACGACAACGGCCGTTCGCGCTCAATAATCGTCCGCGGGGTCAGACGCTCGGCCTCCTTGCGGTAAATCCGCTGGGTTGCCGGCGCTTCATGCAGCGCCAGCCATGCCTGCACGGCAGGCGTAATCGTTGTCCGCGTTGAGCGTGCAGGTCGCGCGCGGCGCGCGGAACTGCCCTTGCGAGCCGTCGACTTGCTGCAGCAGGCGCAGTGGCTCCCACGGAACTACCACGCCACGCGGGGATTGCGCGACCAGCGCCTGCGCCCGCTCGGTCAGCTGCTGATGCCTGGCAATGAAGACCTCCACCTGCCGCGCGCTGGCGACACCCAGTCCTGCCTTGGTGGCCCACCAGCGGCGCCGTCGCGGCACCCGCACGGTCCGCGCGCCGCCGCGCCCGCAGCGCGGCCACCGGGGCTGCACTGGGCTTGCAGGCCACGCGCGCCGTAGACTTCACTACGGCGGTGGGCATGCTCGCTGAGTTGGGCGATCTCTCTGCGATTCACGCATCCGCGCCAACCAATTGCCTGGCCAGGCCGGACCCCGCCGAACACTCATCGGTGAAACGGCTGCAACGCAGCAGTACGGCCTTAGAACGGCTGATTCATTGGGCGGACTTCTGAAATGTGGTAAACCGACCCGCGTAGATCGGCACGAGCCTTCGTCGAAATTTACTGTTACGTCTTTTGACCACTGAATTTCAACCGCCCGTACGACCCTCGTGTCAATCGAGATTGACAGGGGTCTGACATGTCCATGCTGTTCCCAGTTTCCAGCCTGAGAGTGATAAGGCGCGACGCGATATGCGAATTGTTGCTCAATCGCATTCGCAGGAGCAAATTTCAACAGCTTGTTAGAAAATTTCCCGGTGCGCCACATAACTATCCGCGACGAATCTGCCTCGCTATAAGATGGTTTTATACTGCGGTTTATTCTCGCTCGCACTCGGCGATTTATGTCGGCTCCGTGAGCCGAACTGATGATTGATCCATGATCGCACCGGCCTTTCAACTATATAGTGGAGCAAGATCGAAAAAACTAGCGTGAGCGACAACAGAAGAAGCGCCTGCATCGCGCCTGGCATCGCAGCAATATCGGGCAGCCGGGATCTAACAAACATGAACAGGTGCTGCGGTATTCGCTGTACGATGTAGATGCAATACGAGATCTCGCCAAGAAATACTAGCGTCCTCATTGAGAGAACGCGAGTCAGAGCATCTTTCTCATACGAAAGTGAGAAGACCAGTCCGGCAGCCCCGGCGACAAAAATCGTATCTGCACCGAGCTTCACCCCAATCGCGCAAATGAGCAACGACAGCAACGCCCCCACTGCGCAACCGTCATAATTCGGTAGTGCTGCTCGTAAGCGGCAGACCAGGACACCTAAATAAAATTCGGGAATCAAGCGGGCAATGCCGCCGCTGAGCGATAGATGTTGAGGCGAGGTTGACTCTACCACGCCAAGCACTGTCAGAGCGACCCATGCCATCAGCACGATGCGCCCCCGATTAAGACGCGGAGCCATCAACAGGAACACGGGAAACCAAACATAGGCAAACCATTCGGCACTGACTGACCAGCCGACGTCGTTCCACCCCGTTGTTCCCGCGTATCGCCATGCACTAAGCAGGGAAAGCCCCAGCATAAAGTCCGACAATGTATAGTTTGTGGACCCAACCAAATCCTTATGCAACGTCAAGTCGCGAATAACTACCGCGGCCGCAAATGCCAATAGACAGACGACATAGACAGGATAGATTCGCGCGATGCGCGCAACAATAAACTTCTTCAAGTCTAGGCGGCAGTTAGGCGATGGATCGTAGTTGTAAGCGAGAATGAAGCCACTCAGGATGAAAAATCCATCCACACCGAGATAGCCATGATCAACGAGCGAGCTCGTAAAGCCAATATTAATCAAGGTCCCGTCGTCACCATAGTCGTGGAACCAGTGTAGGCTTAATACCCAAAGCGCCAGAAACAGACGTAAGCTGGTGAGGGGCCTGAATTGACGCATCTCCGTTCCCTGAACAATGCTATTGATGTTTGTTGCCAGTCCTCACTAGCGTCTTCTTGTCATTTTATTAGCCTAAGGGGGGTCATCAGTCACGGGGCCGCCGCTGTCGGTAATCAACGAAAATGAGTGTTGTGCATTTTCGGGTTGCGTCAGCAAGACTTCCGTGCGGGCCCGCACAAACTGCGTATGTTGCTGCGATTGCGTTAGTTTACTTGCGATAATGTCTGGTCATCGCGCTAGCAACCGAGAATCCTGTCTAGTTAGTTTGTCCGAAACGCCAAACTGCACTTTTCGCAACTTCTATTTCATCGAGGGAGGGCAAGTTGGCGATTTTCAAACTCGGTTCTGTGCGCCAGACGGCATCATCGGAGTTTACTCAGCAAGCTTTGCCAGCTTCTTCAGGTTTTTCCGTGGTAGTCAATAATCCAAGGGGGATCTATGTGGGTTATCGCACACTAGAATCTTATGGCTTGCGCGTTACGGGTTACTCGTTCCGCTGTTTGGCATTTGCTGGAGTTCAATGAGCGTAAAAACGTCTGCAATGTCGGCGTCATCTTCCGGTCAGGTATCATTTCCTAAAATCGGCCTAACCAGTGTCTTGTGAAACCTAAAGGCAAGCTGCGTCTTTTTGACCCGCTCGTTGCGCGTCTGCGTGGAGCGCTGCCACCGTCTGACTGCGGCAGCGTAGAACATACGGCCCATGCAGAAGATGCCACTGTTGCAGGACGATGCCGCCGCAGTGATGACCCTGATGCCGGCCGGGCCGGAATGCCGACCTTAGCATTACCCCTCCACGAACGGACCGTTGAGACAGTACCGAACAAGCACCACTTCGACCAGGAACGGATTACCTGCAGATTTAGCATCGGTTACCGATCTTTTTTTTGCATATGGAAGAAGTAATCATGAGTATTAGGGACAAGCAAGCGGGTCAATGGGACGTAATAGTGGTGGGCGGAGGGCCAGCCGGACTCAATGCGGCGCTGATATTAGGGAGATGCCGAAGAAATATCATTCTCTTTGACGATGGAGCGCCGCGCAATGCCGTCTCGCATGCGTTGCACGGGTTTCTGAGCAGGGACGGTATTTCACCAACCGACTTGCGCGCCATTGCGCGGGAGCAAATTGCTGCGTACCCATCGGTCAGGTTTGTGAAGGCCCGGGTGATAGACGCCAGGCGCGCCGATACTGGCTTTTCGGTAACCACGCGCGATGGGCGCGTTTTTTTTGCGCGCAAACTGCTGCTAGCCGCCGGCGTGGTCGACAAATTACCGGAACAGCCGGGGTTTCGCGAACTCTACGGGACCGGGCTATTTCACTGTCCTTTTTGTGATGGCTGGGAGATGCGTGACCAGCCACTTGCTGTCTACGGTCGCGGAGACGACAAGGGGGGTGGACTGGCGCTAGAACTGATGCATTGGAGTAAAGACACAGTCCTGTGCACTGATGGGCCCTCGGAATTGAGCGCTGACCTTTGCAGACGTTTGGGTCAGCATGGGGTCGCCGTGCGGGAAGAAAAGATAGTGTGCCTTGATATTCGTAGCAAAGTCCCGTACCAAGCCTCCTTTGATATCGTTTTTGATTCAGGGGCCCGTTTGCCGCGGTCTGCCATTTTCTTCAACACTGGCAGGCAGCAGTCCACAGACCTCGCAGAGCGCCTCGGTTGCGATATGTACGCCCCCCAAGGTTGCATCATAGATAACGACCAGCAGATGACCCACGTACCCGGTTTGTACGTGGCAGGTGATGCCTCGCGCGACGTCCTACAGGCCGTCGTTGCTGCCGGGGAAGGCGTCCAAGCGGCCATTGGGATTCATACTGCGCTGCTCCGTGAAGATTTAGAATAGTGCCGTGTCAGTCCAAGTTCCGCCGAGCTTGCGACTGACGAAGCCAACACGCGAGGTGAGCCAATGCTGGTCCTTGCGTATGCCGGTTTGCCAGAGTGGCGGAAAACACAGCGGGAGTGCTTGTGGCGGTCCGCACGGCTCTCCCCTCGTTTCGCGCGCGCATACAAGACACATGGACCTGCCCCACTGCCAACTACGGTGCTTCCGCCGTGCTCGCAGGATCCGGCTGCCGGGCTAGCGCCGCCCGCACGACTGAGAATCTGCGCATAGCTTGGTTGGCAGGGCTTGAGCGGAAGGCGCGGCAGAACTCATCAAACGTCAGCGTGGTCACCGCATAGCCTGTGCGTTCGTTTCAGCGTGGCAGGTGCGAGCCTCAAGACAGCGTTGGCGCTGGTAAAGAAGACTGTTCGGCGCTTTGCCGCGGATCCCTTCTCCTGCCAGGGCCAACGGTTATCAGCGAAACTGCCAGTGTGAACGTCAAGGTGCGCCCGCTGAAGAATCTGCACGGCGCGCATCGCATTTGTTTCCACAAGCCAAAAAAAAGAGACTTGCTACGGCATGCGGTCTCCAGGCTCTGCACACTGGACAAGAGTTACAAAACCGAATTGCGCACACCAGATTGCCGGCCGTGAGTTGCTAGGGGGCACGCCGGCCTCGGGTACTGCCTGCAGCCGATCCAACCCGAACTGGCACACAGGATCCGGTTGCCTTCTCTGGCAAGTCATCGGCGCGATCATCGGCCCGTTCCGTTACAGGCAGTAACGCCTGTATAGCTTCGCTAAAACCCATTGGCTACAAACGGCATAAAGTGCGAATGAAACTTCACGAGCTATCGGGCGTCGCCAGTACCGCGAATGCGTCGTTGGCGCGACGATGATTAACGGATTTGACGTACGATGGGTTCGCGCCGAACCGATCCAGACCTGCTTCCTCCCGGAAGTCTTGCTCAGACCGCTGTCGTTTAGTAAGGAAACTGTAATGAAAACCCTTGCCCTCCTATTCACTGCAACCGCACTACTGGCTGGCTGTGTTGTGGCTCCATACGGCGGCGGCTACCACGGTGACTCGTCCTACTATGGAGGCCATGGCCAGCGCGGACATCACGGCCGCCACGGATATGATGACTAGCACTCGAGTAACGCTTAGCTATCGTCAGCACCACCGATATTCTCGCCCTCGAGGCTGCTAGAAGGCGTTCGCCAGCACCACGATCATTGCGCCTGGTGCCCCTGCGAGGCATGCGAGAAAGCTGGGCGAGGACTCCAATTCACGTTGGATCAAGGCATGCCTTGGATGCCCCTGCCGTAGCAAGACTGCCGTGCGATAGCTTGAGCGGATCGTGCGCGACCACCCGTCCGCGACCAGCCTGCTTTGCTGTATAGAGCGCTGCGTCGGCCAAGCGATACGCCGACTCAAAATTCTTTGCAGGCGGAAGGCCACACAGGCCGATGCTGAGAGACAGAGCGCCGCAGCGCGTCTGCATCGACGCGACTTCGGTGCGAATCCGCTCGGCCAGTTCGATGGCGTCGTCAATCTCCATATTCAGCAAAAGGATCGCGAATTCATCGCCACCAAGGCGGCCGACAAGGTCATTGCTCCGTGTATTGTCCCGCACAGCCTTGCCAATGCTGGCGAGTACCTCATCGCCTTGCTGGTGACCGAACGTATCGTTGACAGTCTTGAAGTGGTCCACATCAAGCAGGAGGAGCGTCAAGGGGTGCTGTTGTCGTTGTGCCGTGGCAATTGCCGCGTGCACCTGAATCTCGAAATACGACCGTGACATGACGCCGGTTTGAAGATCAAAGTTGGCGCGTCGTTCAATATCCTGGTGGGCAGCGCGCAGCCGCTGTTCGGTCCGGTGTTGGATCAGATAAAGGACGCAGCAGACGCGCAGAAATGCGGCAAATACGGCGGTGAATGTTTGCAGCGGTAGCCAAACGTCTTGCTGCCACGATGTCACGGTATCCATGCGGCGAAGGATATGAAACATGCGTGCGAAGAGCGCTGCCGCCACCAGCAAGGTAGCGAACAGCAGCAGGCTCTGCACGAAGCGCAGACCGGCGCCACGCAGGCTCAGCACGTATGCCAGAAAAAGCGCGAGCTGGATCAGAAAAGCGACCGAAAACCCAATAACGCGCTGTGCGTAGGTCCATCCTTCGCTCCAAGTCAGAGCCCAACCAATGAAGGCAAGGCCGGCGATCAACCACCGCGTAGTCAGGCCGGGCCAGATGTCGTCTCGCAAAAATGCCCGCAATCCGGATTCGATTGTCGGCATATTGCAGAAAATCAGAAAATTCGATCCGACCAGAATTAGCCACGGCGGCAGCTTGCCCCAGGCGAGTAACAGCAGCGATGCGATGGAAAGTTGCAGGCCATCGAGGACCCACCAACCCAATCCCATGTCGGGGCGTTTCTTGCGCCAAAAATTAGCCAAAATACCGGCCAGCATGGCGTGCGAAGCAAAGGCGAAAACGTAACTCGTCCGGATATACAAAGAAGTCATCAAATCGGCGTTCATTCAGGAGCCCGTGGCGAAATTTTGTGACGGCGCATTTCAATCTGAAAGGGCTCCGAATGCAAGCAATTAATCACCTAGGGCAACCAAAGTCGGCGGGGGCTCGATATGTCTAAACGCTTGGCTCAGGTTCGGACTTGTCTTTTGCCCAAGCCATCGGTTTCAGACGCGACTAGTCACCCCCACCGTGTACTTCATATGTGCGTCGCAAGGCTCATTTTTTTCACCCAGTCGGGCCAAGGAGTTTGTTGACCAACTGCCTCTTTGTAAATGATAATGCGTCGCATTTTTATACAAATAGCGGGTCATTAAAAGCAGCAGCAGGGACATGAACAGCAAAATGAGAACAAAACTTCACCCGATTTACGCCGCGGTAGCCGCGAGCTTCCTTTTTCCCCCGATGCTGGCGCGAGCCGAGACCGTGCCGGCGCCGTCGGCGCAGTTGCCGGAGGTCATCGTCAAAGTCGACGTGAGCCGGGAGCTTGGCGAGGGGTACAACCCGCCCAATGCCGTCAGCGCGACCAAGACCGAAGCGCCGCTGCGCGATGTCCCGCAGACCGTCAACGTGGTCACCGCGGACGTGATGCGCGACCAGCACGCCACGTCGATGCAGGATGCGCTGAAGAACGTGCCGGGCGTGTCGTTCTCGCATGGCGACGGCCAGCGCGACCAGGTCTCGATCCGCGGCTTTACCGCGATCGCCGACCAGTTCGTCGATGGCATCCGCGATGACGCACTGTACTTCCGCGACCTGTCCAACGTGGACCGCGTCGAAGTGATCAAGGGCCCGGCGGCGGTGCTGTATGGCCGCGGCTCGGCCGGCGGCCTGATCAACCGCGTTACCAAGAAGCCCGGCATCGACGTCACCGACTTCGCGCTGAGCTACGGCATGTGGGCCGACCGCCGCGCCGAGGCCGACGTCGGCCGCGTGTTCGCCGATGGCGCCGCCGCGTTCCGCATCACTGGCGCCGTGGAAAAGGCCAACAGCTACCGCTCGCAGCAGTTCCTGGACCGCAAGGCGATCGCGCCGTCGCTCGAGCTGCGCGTAGCGCCCGAGACCACCGTGCTGTTCCAGGCCGACTACCTGGAAGACCGCCGCGTTACCGACTTCGGCATCCCGGCCTACCAGGGCCGCCCGGTCGACGTGCCGGCCTCGCGCTACTACGGCGCGGCCAATGCGCGCGATGCCGACTATTCGCAGTCACGCGTGTTCTCCGGCACCGCCACGATCAATCACCGCTTCAATGAGAACTGGTCGATCCGCAACGCCACGCGCTACTATCACTATTCGCTGGATCGCAACAACACACTGACCAGCGCCGTCAACGAAGCGGCGCGCACGCTAACCATGAACCACGGCAATGTCCGCCGCGAGGAACATGGCTGGTTCAACCAGACCGACCTGACCCAGAAGGCGACCTTCCTGGGCATGGAGCACGAAATCCTGTATGGCATGGAGATCGGGCAACAGAACAAGGACCAGGTCAACAACACCAAGCCGGTGCTGGGGGCCAACGGCCGCCCCGCGGTGTTCGACCTGTTCAACCCGGTGCTGATGACGCTGCCGCTGAAGGCACCGGGTTCGCCGACCACGTCGAACCTGGGCGTCTTCGACACCCTGGCGTTCTACACCCAGGACATGATCAAGTTCAGCGAGCAGTGGAAGGCGCTGATCGGGGTGCGCTACGACAACTTCCAGCAGGAGACCAAGAACCGGATCGCCGGCCAGCGCGACCTGTCGCGCACCGACACCGCCTGGAGCCCGCGCGCCGGCCTGGTGTGGCAGCCGTCGAAGGCGCAGTCGTACTACGTGTCGTGGAGCAAGTCGTTCCAGCCGTCGGGCGAGGCCTTTGCGCTGGCGGCCAACAACGCCGACCTGGCACCGGAGACCACCAACAACACCGAAGTCGGCGCCAAGTATGACTGGCTGAACGGCAAGGCCAGCACCACGATCTCGGTGTTCCGACTGGAGCGCAGCAATATCAAGGTGGCCAACGCCACCAACACGGCACTGCTGCCGATCGGCGAGCAGCGCACCGACGGCGTAGAGCTCTCCGGCGCGGCCGAGCTGGGCGGCGGCTGGCGCATGCTGGCAGGCTACGCCTACCTGGATGCCACCATCACCAAGTCCACCGCCGCGCTGCAAGGCAAGCGCGCCACCATCACGCCGCGCCACTCGGGCAACGCTTGGGTGACCAAGGACCTGGGCTACGGCTTCGGCGTGGGCGCCGGCGTCAACCTGGTGGGCGCGCGCTATGCCGATCCGCTCAACACCGTGACGCTGCCCGGCTACGTCACTGCCGATGCCATGGCCTGGTACCGCCGCGGCGCCTTCGAGGCGCAGCTGAACGTGTACAACCTGTTCGACAAGGGTTATATCGTCTCAGCGCATGGCACTAACCCCAACCTGAACATGCCGGGTGCGCCGCGCAGCGTGATGGCAACGCTGCGGTACCGGATGTAAGCGCCACGAACCCCGCGGGCTCGGCCTGCGTGGTTCCCTTTTTGATGCGGCCGTCAAGCTGTACTGGCAACTGCGTCATCGTTGATGCGGGGATGAGCTTACCTGCTTGCGATTTCCTAGCCATCTCATGTTCGCAAAAAGGCGATCCTTCTAAAAACCGGTCGTCTGTCCTGCGAGCGAACTTGAATGCCATCAAGCGACCTCGTGGTCGGCTTGCGAAAGCATCCTGTTGTTGGCTTATGCTTGGATCAGAAAGCGCTCTGGTCGCTTTCCAAGCCATGCAGGCGTTCGACCGCGCCCAGACCAGGTCTTTCCTGTTTTGGGATCCCTAAGCATGTGGTGTACGTGACGGACTGGAATGATGCACGCCGCGTGCCGGCGGTGGACGGTCCGTTCACCCTGGACGATTGCGTGGCAGAGCTGCAGACAGGTATTCGCCATGTTGGCGTGGAACAGCTGCACGTGCTGGCTATTTGCCAGGCGTCCGTACCGGCGCTGGCAGCCGTTTCGTTGCTGGTGGTTGTGGCTCTCGCGTGCCAACACGTCCGCCGGGCGCCTCTGGCGCGAAGCGCAGCAGACGGCAGAATGGACGGTCCAGTGCCACATCCTCGACCACAGTGATCTCATGGCCGTCATGGTTGACCGCACTGATGCCGAAGGCGGGCTTCTGATAGGCCTTACCAAACCGGTTCAGCATGTCCCAGCCGGCGGCAAAACACGACGCAGCGGGGAACGGCAACCAGGGACTGCCCGGCTCGATCCACGCGCTTGCGACTGTCTCCGCCCACGCCGTCCACGGTGCAAACAGCGAGCGCTGATATTCAATGAATGGATTCAGCATGTGAGCTCCCCAACGAGGGCCAGTTAGCACCGCTGCCAAGTCTGACCTCGCTAACGTCTTCCGAGGCAGGCATGACATCCGGCGCGACACGCTGCAACCACCGCGCCCCTTGGCATGGACAGCAGGCAACAGGTCACCATCACTGCGCGCACAGGTCGACTGCACACACTTCAATATATGCCGGCACAGCATCGCGACAAGGCCAGCCAGGGGCGCGCATTAATCGAAGCTATGACTGCATAGGCCCGACGAGCGCCCTGCACTCGTCAGCGCTTCGCGGTATGTGGGGCCCGCTCGACCGCTTGCTGTGCCGCAGCCGCGAGCACGTTTCGTTCAGCTGCCTCTACTTTTTTGTGTCGCGGTCTGGTACCACATCCCACACCAATTGTTGGTGCGGGTGATCACCGAGGCCATAGTGCCCCCGGCGGCCTCCGATCCCAACGGCGCGCTGTTCGCGAGCAGGCAGGTAACGGTGATCGCCCGGCCCATGGATTGCGCCAATCAAGCTCCTGACCTGACGCTGAGTCCCCTGCCTGCGGGTCCTGTCGTCTGCGCGCGTGCCCGCGTGAGAACGATGCAGAGCGCAGCCGCGTCGCCCCGAGATACCTGGCAAACATCAATCGACTACTGGCGCAGGAACAGTTTGCTTCGTGACCAGATTGTAATGTATGAGTAACGATATCGTCGGCATGGGCGCAATAGAGTGATTCAGGCTAAAATCTTTTCATCGTGCTGGAGCCAATCATGGCCACGAAGAAAATTATCACCGCTACCGCGCGGTTACTGTTGGCATGGAGCGCTGACAAGCGGCTGGGTGATGGTGGCGGCAATTGGCTCGAGCATGTTCGTGAACAAAAACTTGCGTCGATGATGCCGGCGAACCAGACGCCCGCCCTATTTGGAGGCCCAGCTTCCCTCGACAGAGCTGCCCGAGCCATTACTGCTGACAGCAGATATGAAGTATCTCCGGGTCGGCTCAGGAGAAACCATTGCATTACGCGCGGGCAAAAGACGGTGGACGTTGCTGGAGGCGATCGGCGACCGGTCGGTTGACATGAGCTTCATGTTCCCGGACCTTCCGGAAACGAAGGCTTCATTGTCATCATTGAACCGAGTACCCTATTTAGGAGACACTAGTCCCTGTACCGGCCATCCGGTAAGCGAGGGTCCGGTGCTGTGGTCAATTCCAGGAACCGCGCTGTGTCTGTGTATGAGGGGGGAGTGAAGTTCGTTATGATGAGGACATCATTACCTATCGCGCTAATTGGCTTGGCGACCATGTACAGCGTTGCGGCCCATACGCAGCCCTCTCCAAGCAAGCCGACTAGCGGGGTGCCAAGTTCTGCGCCTGCAGCAAGGCCCCGCGTGGGACAGCACATGAGCCCGCGGGCAGCTGACGTAAAGGATGTCACGCCGGCACAGCCGGCACAAAGCGCGGGGCGGCCGAGCATGCCATCCCCGGAAGCCGCCAAGCCATATCTGCTGCCAGAAAACAAATAACGCGCGTTTCGCCGTGATGACGCTGGAGCTGAGATACGCTAGGAAAAAGAGGGTTGGAGCTTGCGATGGATGAGACCGTGACACATCCTCCCGCTATCCCAGGGTCTGGCAGGTTCGCGGCAGGCGTCTCAGCTGGATCCGATTGTGCGCGGTCATACCCGGGCGCTGCGCTCGACCGGCCGGCGCCGCCGATCGACCAGTTCCTGCACGCGACCATTGCCCGCGCCACCGGCGGCGTTTCGCCGGCCGCGCTGTGGCTGGCGTGGCTGGATTGGGCCTGGCACCTGACCGGCTCGCCAGGTAAGCAGATGGCACTGTTCCACCGCGTCGCGCAACCAGCCGGCCTTACAGGCCGGCCCTCGCCCCCCGTTGAGCCAGACGACCCGCGCTTCGCCCATCCGGAGTGGGATCGCTGGCCGTTCCATCTGTTGCGTGACATGTTTTTGCAAGCCGAGGCGTTTTGGCAGGAAGCGACCACCGACCTGCGCGGCGTCTCTCCACACCATGAACGTGTCGTCAGTTTTTCGGCCCGGCAATGGACCGACATGCTGTCGCCGAGCAACTGTTGGTGGCTGAACCCCGAAGTGCTGCGGACGCTGGCCGAGACGGGTGGACGCAACTTCCTCGCAGGCGCTTGCCATTGGCTGGACGACCAGCATGACATCTTCGCTGGCCGCGTCCTGCATACCTCCCGGGGGCGATGCGGCCCCCATTGTGTCGGGCGAGACGTCGCGATCACGCCCGGTAAGGTCGTCTATCGCAATGCCTTGATCGAGCTGATCCAGTACGCGCCGCAGACCGCGACCGTCTGGCACGAGCCGGTGCTGATCGTTCCCTCATGGCTCTTGAAGTATTACGTGCTGGACCTGTCGCCTCACAATTCGCTTGTACGCTATCTGGTTAAGCGGGGGCATACGGTTTTCCTGATCTCGTGGAAAAATCCGCATGAGGAGGCGCGCGACCTCGGCATGAATGACTACCTCGAACTGGGCCTGCTTGATGCCCTGGCGCAGGTGCGCAGCATTTTTGGCGGGATATCGGTCCATGCGGCCGGCTACTGCCTCGGCGGCACATTGTTGGCGATCGGCGCAGCGGCACTTGGCCGCGACATCGAGTCCACATCGCCCCCCTTCAAGACGATCACGCTGTTCGCCGCGCAGACCGACTTCAGCGAGCCGGGTGAACTCGGCCTATTCATCGATGCGAGCGAACTTGCCGACCTCGACGCGCTGATGTGGGAGCAAGGCTATCTGGATGGGGCCCAGATGGCGGCCGCCTTCCAGTTGCTGCACTCGCGCGATCTAATCTGGTCCCGATTGACGCGCGAATACCTCCTGGGCCAGCGCACCGAGCAGACCGATCTGATGGCCTGGAATGCCGATACCACGCGCTTGCCTTACCGCATGCATAGTGAAAATCTGCAATGGCTGTATGTGCACAATGATCTGGCCGAGAGCAGGTACTGCGTGAAGGGCCGGCCGGTGTCACTCGCCGATCTCAAGCAGCCCATCTTTGTCATCGGCACCGAACGGGATCACGTGTCACCTTGGCGCTCCGTGTACAAACTCCACCTGTTGACCCGTACTGAAGTCAGTTTTCTTCTCGCCTCAGGCGGACACAATGCGGGCATCGTCTCCGAACCTGGGCATGCCGGACGTCGCTATCGCTTCAGCACGCGGCCCAAGGACGGCCCCTCTTTGAATCCGAACGAATGGTTCGCGCAGACACCGGTCTGCGAAGGTTCCTGGTGGCCGTGCTGGCACCAGTGGCTGGCCGCACACTCCAGCGAAAAATGCGCACCGCCGGTGTTAGGTGGGGGCACAGTGCTGGAAGATGCTCCGGGCACTTACGTACTCGCACCCTGAGACTCCCCCCATGCCAATTGACCCGCCTCATTGAGCCACCAGGCATAACCAAATGCGACTGAGCATCTCGAAGGTCCACTGCGCCGGCCGCGATGTATCAGCGCCGCCTTGCGTTCGATACGCGTTGGTGGCATGGCGGTTGTAGGTCCTCTTGCGTTGTCTGAAA
Source organism: Cupriavidus sp. P-10 (assembly GCF_003402535.2). NCBI lineage: Bacteria > Pseudomonadati > Pseudomonadota > Betaproteobacteria > Burkholderiales > Burkholderiaceae > Cupriavidus > Cupriavidus sp. P-10. The sequence goes on along the minus strand of NZ_AP025174.1, from coordinate 144,160 downwards.
TGAGGAAAGCCTACTCTGCTGCAATCAACAAACGCTTCGGATTCTTTCCCAACCACGCCGGCGCCCGCGCCCGCAGGGCTTGGCCATCTCTGGTCTCTTGCCTTGGTTCACTAGTGCCGCTTCAAGTCAGGGAACGTAAGTGGCATTTCCAGGGTGCCCCCTGGTCAGATCAGAGATGCGTGTAACCGGATGGGCTTGGGGGCTCGCTCAAAGTTTTAGTCATTCAAGGCGTCTGTCGCCACCCGTTACCAAATGTAATCTCTGCGTAAGGCTTCCGTGGCTATTGGCTGCGTAGACTTCTTCTAGGAAGAGCATTTCCGCATTCCTGAATGGGGGGCTAATCATGAACACCAAGCAAACTCTCCTCATTGCGCTTGCACTCCCAGTCCTCGGCATTGCCTCGGCCTGCGCGCCCTTAACACCGGCGAAGGCCGCTGCGCTTCTCGGCAGCCCCGCCGCTGTCTCGACCGCTAGTCGGACGATTACCCTGGCACCAGGGATGAAGTATGTGAACGTGGATTCCGGTGAAACCGTTGCGTTCAGGGCGGGAAGTCGGACGCTGGCATGGACGTTCCTGGAGTCAATCCATGGCACGTCATCGCAGCTGAGTGTAATCCTCCCGGATGTGCCTGAAGCGAGTGGAGTCAAGGTCTACATCGAGCGGAGCAAGTTCCTTACCGGTGGCTAATCGAGCAAGCAATGGCTGGCGCCCATCTCCCGGTGGTCCGGCCCGTTTCTCGCCCCCGAAGAACTGCTAGTTGCGGGGGCATTTTTTTCTGTAGACGGCATGGCGATATTGGGTTCAATCGTGTCCGGCCAGCACGCAGTCTGCTGATACTGCTCCACGTTGCTGCTCAGCAAGCTGCGCGTAGCGCTCTCGGGTATCCTCAAGCATGTCGATGCGGTGGCTGAAGACGCGGTCGACATGCAGGCAGGTGAGCTTGGCCTGAATTGCCTTGGCGAGTTGTACCGCTACACGGACCGCACCTTCCGAGGGTGCCCACCCGCCGGTTGGCACCAAGAGATGCTGGAACAGCGTTGCCTCTTCACGCTTCGCCCGCCGCTGCATCGGCACCTGCTGGTTATAACGCTGCGCACAGATCAGAGACAGCGGCCATCCTTGGCCACCGAAGGCCGATCGTCTCAACCAGCCGCTTCCTCAAAAACGAAGCGGGTTCGCCGGTCGCGACGGTGGTAGGACGACAGCCGCAGCGGCGTGTCGCCAGGGTTATGCCTTCGCGGCCAGCGAGGTGTGCTCGACCTCCTGCTTCCCTGCCTTTGACGCCGCGTGGCTCGCCGCACCGAGGCTCTGTTCGGCGACCTCCACTGCTTGCTTTGTGGTCTGGTACATCGCTTCACAGAACTTATTAGTGGCGGTCATCACCGAGGTCAGCGCCCCCACCGCGTTCTCCGAACCCGCCGGTGTGCTGTTTGCGAGATTGTCGACGAGCTCCTGCATCCGGCGGCTGTGCGCTTCATATTGCGCTTCGGCGACCTTGGCGAATTCGGCTTGAGTGGCCGTTCCGATCTCAATGAGCTGGCGCTGGTATAACAGCGCCTTCTCGCCGATCTGCGGGATCATGCTCGCCTGCAAGGCTAGTAACTCCTGCTGGTCTTCGGCGCTAAGCGCCTTTTGTGTGTTCTCCCGCGTTTCTGTCAGCGTCGACTTCATTGCTTGCAGGTTAAGCTGGACCAGCCTCTCAAAGCCTTCGATGGCCTTGTTGGTCAGGCCAAGCACGATGGCGAGATTGGCTTGTTGCGCCGCAGCGATTTGCTCAGCGGACCACGGAGTCATCATGGGTCTCCTCAGAATTGACCAAGACACGCTCGCGCGGAATAGAACGACGTGGAGCGTCGGCGGGACGTCGGGATGGGCTAGTTAGCGAATGCGTGTAATGGCGTTGAGGAGGACGCCGCCTCTGGCGGTGATACAGGGGCGCCGCTGGCCCGAGTCAAGCCTTTCCAGTTGCACCAGTTCGCGCTCGAGGAGGGCATCCAGGTCCGAACTGTCCAATTCAGCGTGATCCGGTGCATCCTTGACGAGTAAGAGGGTGGCCACTTCATGAGGACTCAGCATCCTTGTCTCCTGGATTTCGGTTTTGGACTGCTGGGAAGTTGCATTGATAGCTGTCGCAGAGGAGCTCGATTCAAGGGGCGAAGACGTCGAGGTTCTTGCTGGCCTGCGTGCCTGCGCTGCGCGCCGGGAGACTCCATTCAATACCCCGAACGTCGATTGATCAAGGTGTGACATGAAGATTCTGTGAAGGCTTTGGATCAAATCCTCGCCAGCCTAACGCGGCAGGACATCGGACCGTGCGTTGAAGGTGCCAGGCAAAGGGTGTCCGCTGCACGGCAATGTGGTCGACGCTTCTGGACTGACTAGGCTAGTGACGTCTGGTACCCGAGTGCAACGGGGCGCGCATGCCGTCGTTGCATGGCAAAGCTCCTTGATTAAGCCGACGGGATGCGATCGAGACGCGACCAAGTGGCAGCAATTCTCGCGCCAGATGATTAAATCGGCTGTATTAGGTTCGTTACCTTACGGGAGCATTACGCAACGATGACGTGCCGTGGCACAACTGGTTCGCCAGGGAGAGCCCACTACCAGAGAGCTACCCGGCATGTCGGTGTCCGCACCGGCGCAAATGAATATCGAAGAACTCTTCACGGCGCTCGCCGGAGTGATGCAGGAAGTGAATCTGGCGCGCATCAGCATTCCGCTGGATCTGGTGGCAATAGCCTGGAGTCGCCGAGGGTAAGCCGTGGAACCTGATCGCAGCCCTCTAGAGCAGACAAAAAGGGGATGGCTGGACGCATTCCATCCTGCCCGGCCTGCAGGACCGACAACTGGCATCGATCCCAGGCAACTTTCGCAGTTGTTCCAAGAGGCGGCGCAGCGAAAGGGCGCGCACATCTTTGGTGGGCGATCGCGATCGACAACCGATTGCGGCGGCCATTCGGGCGCATTTTCGCTTTCGCTGGCTTTCCTCCGAGGTTGTCCGAGCGGCAACCAGTGCGTTGCCGCCGCTCGTTAGCCAACTCAATCAAGCCCTGACGGAAGAAGAGTGTTGGCGCGCCGCCTTGCATCCGGTATTGAAAAGCTCGCCTTTAGCCCTGCCTGAACGCGGCTTTTGCGCCGAGAAATCGCTCTCGGCGGTTTGGTCGATGTGCGAAGCCTTCAACAAGGAGGATGGCTTTTTTGAAGGCGTGGCCCGCCGCGTCCAGGCGTTCAAGAACCATCATCTGAAGAAATGGGACAAGCACAGCGAATGCTTCTTTATCGATGTGAACCAGCACGTCTGGAAGGATGAGGGCCCGTATCACGGAGATGCGCCGTTCCCCCGCGATTGGAAGTATTCGACCTGCATGCCCAACGGTTTTCATTTTGACGTGCAGCATCAGCAGGGGCGCGCGTTCGAGTATATCGACGCAGCTTCCGTGGAAAACCATGTCGCGGCAACGCAAACACTGCAATGTCGACGCACACGGCTATCTGTGCTAGCGACGAAGTGTTTCGTTAGACTTTCCCCCATGCCGCTGATCGTCCACCGCAACTGGTAAAGGCTGATGCAGCGCTTGCAATGCTCGCGTCATGTTCCGGTCAGGTTATCTCCTTAGAATTCAGCCGGTGTGCTTGATCGTGCCGGCGCAGGTAGCCGAGCAATGGGCAATGCCTTTGCTTGGGGGCCACGCTGCCGGGCATATTGCTATGGGGGCCGCGTACGGCCTGGGAGCCTGTCCACATGTCGCATGCCACCGAAGAACGCTCCCGTCTCGCTCAAGCTGCCGTCAGCATCGCTGTCTGCCGCGATCGTATCCGTCAGCATATTGAGTTCGTGCGATGGCTGCGCGGCGCGCCATTCGACACGGTGCGGGCGCAGACGCAGATGCTGGAGCTGCTTCGTGCGCAACGCGAGTTCCTGCGCGATTTGCGCACGAACCGGACGGCCATCCTCGAAGCGTTGAGCCAGGCGACATGCAAAAGGTAAAGCTAAGCGCTCAGCTATGCTCGGGACTGGCGGTGGGCCGAACGGGAGCGTTGCTGACTCCTAGATGTCCTTGCAGTGTGCGGAAAGCCACGGTGCGTGCGATGGCATGCCGAAGTGCAGTCGGCGCCAGCACCGGCTCCCAGCACCGGTTCGCGACAATAGGCGGTGCCCTGAAGCTTCGGTAGCAAAGTAGACCAGCAAGACTGGCAGGCGGGAAGCGAGCAATAGATCAAGCGGCCATGCCAGCGCAGAGTTCACCGATCATCTGTCGGGAGAGAGACCTCGCAATGCGTATGAAGATCGCCCGCAATGTGCTTTGGCTCGTTCTTGAGCGCGGCCTGCAAGTGGTGTTCGGCATCGTCGCCATTGGGCTGATCGCGCGCGCAGTTGGTCCGGAAGGTTTTGCCAAGTTCCAGTACGCCCAGTCCCTGGTGTTGATCGCGGCTTCGATCGCGCTGATTTGTGGCGGTGAAGTCGTTGTCCCGCGGCTTGTCGGCAACCCTGCGCCGGAGGCGCAATACCGGTTGCTGGCCCATGTGTTCGGCTTGCGAGCGCTCGCGGCAGTGACGGGCTACCTGCTGCTCGTGGGGGTGATTACGATGACGGAGGGGGACAAGGTCATTGTCCTGACCGCAATCGTCATGGGCATCCCCATATTGCTGTACGAACCCTTTGGCGCAGTCCGAGCCTGGCTGCAAGCGCGGACTGATAGTCGCCCAGCGGTGGTCTACGGCATGGTGGGCCTGACCTTCCGAGTGATCGCGGTCGCGGCGCTCTACTTGGCAGGCTTGGACTCGGCTCCGGCGTTTGCCTGGGCGTTCGCGGTGGAGTCCTTGCTGTGTGCCATGCTATTGGCCCGGTATTACAGACAACGCAGCCTTCGCGTGGCGGTGCACCTGAACTGGCCGCTAGCCAGGCTGCTGCTGCGCGATGGCATGGTGTTTTGGGTGAGCATGATTTTGATGCTCTGCGCCAAGCGCGTCGATCAGCTTTTGCTCAAGCCGCACATTTCCCTGTTCGAGCTTGGGGGCTATTCCGCTTCCATGCAGGTGCTGGACAATTTCATGATGCTCGGCGCCATCGTTGCCACCTCGGTGGCGCCGTTGATGATCTACGCGCAGCCAAGTCTAGCGCTGGTGCGGCGCAATGTGTTGTATGTTGCCGCAGGCATGGTCGCCTTAGGCGTCGCGGGCGGCGCAGTGCTGGCTTACTGCGCGCCCTGGATCATCGCCTTGATCTACGGCGAACACTATGAAGTCGCGGCAAACCTGTTGCGGCTTTCTGCGATGGCATCCGGACTGGTGTTCGCCGATGCGGCCCTGTCGCTACTGGTGATCTATCTACGCAAGCCGAACTGGTTGGTCGAGAAATGGTTCTTGGTGCTGTTCACCATGATCGTAGTGGACGTCATTGCGATCCCGATTCACGGTGCCCGGGGTGCCATCTATGGCTATATTGCGGGCAATGCGATGGCGGTAATTGCCGGCATCGGGTTCTTCCTCCGCTCCCGTGAACCGGTAGCCGTCCAGCAAGCCGTGTGACATGCAGATATGCCGATGCTTTCCGCCGATGTGTCGCCGGCGCCTGCAACGCGGACACACCGAATCAGCACGAAACCCCACATCCTGATCCCCGGTCGGCGCTTAACAGAGCCCCCCGCAGGATGTGTTTCCCTCCCCCGCCGGTCCGTCCGTGCGGGGGTTTTTTTCGCATCGCGCATGGAAGACGCTACGTCGCAGCCCGATCCCGCTACGCCACCACCTTCCGGCGACTTCCTCTAGTACTGCGATCGCTCGCAATGTCGGCGTCATGTTCCTGTCAGGTGCCCATATTAGAATCAGCCCAACATTTACACCGTATCCTGCCCGACAACAGGGCTGGATGCGCTGGTAGTGCCCTCCCGCCTTTCTAGGCTGAGACAAATGCAACGCGCCATCCGGCTATACAGCAGTGCCCTACCACGTGTGCGAACAAGCGCTGCCTTGCCGAGACGGTTGCGCAGAGTCTTATAGGTCAGGCCATGATTGATCGCGCAATAAGACTGCTCGCCGTGATAGCCTCATGTTGCGCGGTAATTCCTGCTATCGGTCAACCTGCTACCGGCGCCACTCCCTTCAATGGCGCGCCTACCCCCTTCCACCGGGCGTCTCCTTTCGCGAAGCCCGTCATCCAAGCCGAACCAATCGACGTTTCCCTTGGCGCCTTAACGCTGCACAACACCATCGACGCTGGCTTAGCGCAGAATCGGGATGTGCAAATCGCGCGAGCCGCATTAACTGCCGCAAAAGGGATTCTGGTTAATGCCGGAAAGCGGCCGAATCCAATGCTGACGGTAGGTGCGGGGCCTGGCTTAATTGGCCGATACCAACCTCGCGATGCCGACGTACTGGTCAACGTATCGCAGCTTGTTGAGCGCGGCAACAAGCGGGAGCTGCGCAGCGAAGTGGCAAGTCTGGCGGCCGATGCCGCCCAGTTCGATATCGAGGACATATTTCGCCAAGTGCGCCTGGCATTGGCCAATGCCTACTTCGCAGTGAAACAGGCGCAAGACTACGTGAATCTTGCGCAGGCCACTAGAAATGCGTTCGCGCGAAGCCGCGAGGCGGCCGAGCTCCGACTCAAAGCTGGCGACATCGCGCGCGTGGACCTGATACGACTTCGCGTCGAGGAGGGCCGCAGCGAGAATGAATTGCTACAGGCGCACACCGACCTTGCCGTTGCGCAAGTGATGCTTGCCACGTTGCTTGCGCGAGAACAAGAGGCTCCCTCCATCCGAGCCGTCGATCCATGGCCTGTTCCCGGCGATAGTATGCTACAAAGCGACCGTATCGAGGCCTTGGTGGACAAACGACCAGATATACGCGCCGCCATTGCACGAGTACACAGCCTCGAAGCAGCATTCGGCTTGGCCAAGGCGCAGCGTATTCGTGATGTCAATGTGGCGGTGATTGCTGAGCGCAATCTTCCCGCCAATGGCGGTACCACGCTGGTTGTACAGTTGTCGATGCCGATTTTTATCAACAACGACTATTTTGGCGACATCGTACGCGCCGAGGCGGAACTAACGAGCGCCCAAATTAACCTTGAAAAATTGCGCAGTAACGTACATGCGGACGTCGACCGTGCACTAGCGCAATTTGAATCTGCGCGCCAGCAACTCATGCGCTTCGAGGCGCAAATGCTCCCCGACGCCCTCTCCGCGTCTCAAGCGGCCGAATTCGCGTACAAAAAAGGGGGCATTCCATTGACTGATCTGCTGGATGCCCGTCGGCAACTCTATGCCACGCAACGTGAACTGCTGGAATCGCGTAAGGACTTTGTCAACGCACGTACGAGGCTCGAGTCCACTCTCATTGAGACGGACTTTCGGTGGTAAGCCTATTTTGGTGGCAGGAATTCCCTTCGACTGGAGCGAACGAGATGGCAAGGTATCGAGCTTTAAAAGAGATCGCGCAACACATCTTCCTGCTTCTTTCAGTCGGTCGTGATGTGAGGCTCTTTCTAATTAGCGCCAGAAGCGACGCCCGCCTCGAAGCGCTTCGATCTGAAGTTAAGGCGCCGTGCACCGCCTTCGATCAGCTTTACGCCGAAGCGCCACAAAATGACCCTTGGGTTTCCGGATCATCGAAGTATCAATATCAAAGGCGCAAGTACGATGCCATGATGAGCTTGCTGCAAGGCAAGACATTCCGGCATGCACTCGATTTGGGGTGCGGCATCGGACTATTCACAGAGCGCCTAGCCTCTTGTGCCGACCATGTATTGGGAATGGATATTTCCAGCGTGGCTATTTCGTGCGCAAAGCGAAGAAATATGGCCCTGGATAACGTTAGCTTCCAGCGCGGTGACATTGTTTCTCTTGGGCAGGAATTGAACGCCAGATTTGATCTTATTGTTGTGGCGGACACCTTATACTATCTACCCCATCCTATTGATGATAAAACTTTAAAAGAGATCGCATCTCGGCTTGGTCAGCTGCTCCTTCCCGGCGGTCTCCTGCTTGTTGTCAATCATTTCTTCCCCATTCCCACAGCAGATAGTCGCCTGACACGACGCATACATAATGCATTTCATTGGTCGCCCGCATTGATGCTGCTAGAAGAACAGCGTCGACCATTTTTCTTGTCGAGTTTAATGACGCGACCTGGCGCCGTACACGCGACGATTGACAAGAATCTTGACTGAATGGGATTGGCGACGCTGCGGTTATTCATTATCGCGACGATGCCCGTTAAGCGAAGCAACTAATGCTCTGGCGGAAAGAACACCGCCGTCTCCCCCGTCCTTGGCAGTCTATATCGCGGGTTGGCCAGAGATCTTAGCTAATTGGCGTTCGGGAATGCACCGGCCTCCCCGTTAGCCCGCATCATCAATCGCCACTGAACTAATGTCCGCCACCATGGCCGCCTCCGCCATGCCCACCGCCATGCCCGCCCCCATCGCTTCCACCATGGCCGGCACCATGGCCGCTTTCACTGTGCGCGCCGGCCGGGTTACCGTAGTGCCCTCCAAAATGTTGGCCGTAGGGGCCGCCGAAATGCCCGTCGCGATTATCGCCAAAATGCCTTCCACCGGAGCGATGCCGCTGGTAATATAGCATCGTCCCACTATAGGGATGATACGGATCATAAGTCTGGCTCGAGTAATATGGAGATCTTGCGCCATAATACGCATACGGGTAGAGCGCATCGTCGTAGGGTGCGACTGGACTCGCAATGCATCCGGACATCAATATCAAAAGTGTTGCGGCAGGTGCGGCAACTTGGATGGCATTCATGTTTTCACCCTCTATTACGCCCCCCTGCTCTTGGTACCGATTCAATTTTCCGGCGCCGTCGAACATTGAGCCTATATCAACCACTCGCATAGTAAACTTTACTCTTTGGCACTCAACAATTCGATTCCTTTCGCGAATGTAATCCTGAGTTTAGAGTAAGAGACATCGCGGCTGAAAATGTGCCGTTTAGTCGCCGATTTAAAGCAATGACGGTAGGATATGGAATTGACGTGGTGGGATGTCGTCCTTGGGTAACGTTGGTGTCATCTTCCCGTCAGCTTGGTGTGGATATAATTTTCCATTTGTGCCGTTATATTTAACGCATCGGTTCGCAATTTTGTTCTTTTGGGGCGCTCTCCGCCGTCGGTCATAGTAGGCCGAGGCCAAAGGCGCGCGCGCAGGTAGCACTTAAAAATGGCAGTTCGGTAAGTTTTGCAGCAAGTAGCGCTTGGCGAGATTGCTACTGGTCCAGCGACGTAGCGAACGCACTTTCACCACGCCATAGTCCGCCTTGTGACGAGCTTAGGCCAGTTCGGGGCAATGGCGCGGCCGACCATTCTTCGTCCAGCGGGAGCGGTGATGCTGGCGTATTCCATTTGTCCTGAATGACACATCGCTTGATGGCGCTATCCAGCTTTGCTTTCCTTTTTGCCGGCGTCCTGTGCAACGCGGCGGCACAGTTGTTGTTGAAGGCCGGTGTCAGCACCGTGGGAGCTATCCCGCTGGAGCGTGCGGCGCTCGTGAATGCCCTATTGCAGGTGCTGATCCAATGGCAAGTAGTTGCAGGCCTTGCGTTATATGGGATTGGCGTGGTGGTTTGGATCGTGGGTCTCTCGCGCATCGAGGTGTCGGTGGCTTACCCCATGTTGTCGGTCGGCTATGTGCTCAATGCCATGGCCGCCTCCTGGCTACTGGGTGAAATGATTGGCCCAATGCGAGTGGCCGGCATGCTGCTGATTTTGGGTGGCGTGCTTTTGGTTGCCCGCTCCTGAAGTGGCCGCGCGCCGTACCGCCACGCACCCATTTTTCAACCGGCGTCCAGTCGTTATCAATGGCATTTTGGCCATGCATTCCCGGTTTTCTAGTCATGCGTTTCTTCACCGCGGCACTGGCGCTGGTCTCGATGGAGAACCAAGCGCGACATGCAGGACGGCAACCATCGACAACATGTGAAGGCTCAACGACCCACCGCATGTCAGATTGGCGGCGCGAAGCCAAAGAGAGGGTCGGCCGGAATCCTGATGAAATCCGCCGCTTTTCGACCCGACCTGTTGATTGTTAAAGGGTGGACGCATTGAATTGCGGCGAAGCAGAGAGCGTCTGCTTTGCCCACTAACCGCATGCTCGCCTTGCAGTTCGCGCGGTCACCGGTTCGGATTGCGCTTCCATCCGGCCCTGCTGTAAGGCAAGTTTCTGTGCCATGGAATCACGCTCCTTCCGAATCTTCCCGCCTCCTCTGCGGCGCCCGTGAACTGCTGCTGCATACGCTCCGCCTAACGATGCTGGCTCGCCACTTCGGCCGACAACTGCTGGACTTGGCTGACAAGCTGCTCATTTCGCTGCTGCACCTTCGTGAGCGTGGTTCCGCGCGCTGCTGCGCGTGTTGGCCTCTTTGGCTTGCAGCATGACTTGCTTCTGCACGCCTTCCAACAGTGCGGTCGCCTTGTCGATCTCGGCCCGTGCCGCCGCTTCTCGTTCTGCCAGCGCGGCGCGCAGATCTTCCAATTCGCATGCGCTGTCACGCTTGGCATCCCGCCAGGACCTGAGTTGCCTCATTACGCTGGCTTGCCAGCGCCTTTCGACGTTCTGCAAGTGACCAAACGCGGCCTCCTTGGCAGCACTCGCCTGCTAGCTTGGACAAGGCGCGATCGGTGCTGCCTGGCGCTCAGGGAGCTGGACCCGGAGCGCGCGCACTTCATCCTGGAGCCTTCGTTGGCGATGACCAGCGCTTTGCCTGCTCGACGACCGCGGCCAGCTCAGCCTCCATTTCCTCATGCCGCTCAGCAAACACGCGCTCGCCGTGCTCCACGGCCTCCGCCCAGGCGGAGATCATCGCTTTGGCCACCGCCGGCGGCAAAGCCGCGCTGAGGGCAGCGAAGCGCGTCCGCTCATCGTTCCAGAGCTTCAACTCGTCGTTGATGGTCATACGGCTGCTTGCTTTTTCACGATGAGCTGTCACATCAGGAAGCCACCCTGAGGATATGTGAGACTTCGCATATACGCGACTACCGGCCGCCCCCATCCTTGGCCGGATAGTGACGTCGCGCCAAAAATATGAATTACAATCATTCGCATTTGTTCGCGAATTCACCGTTCCGCCGGTAAGCCCCCCATGCAAGCGCTGCGCATTCTCTCCCTTGTTCTGTGTTCTCTGTTCGTGACGGTCTCGACCGCGCATGCCGATCCTCTGGCGACGCAAGACAAGGCCAAGCAAATCTGGCAATTGCTGGACTACCTTGCTGTCGACTATGGTCGGTCCGTCAAGGATGGCCACGTCGCCAACGAGGCCGAATATGCTGAGATGCAGGAGTTCGCGCAGGCAGCCGAACGGCAGCTAGCCGAGTTGCCGCCAACGCCAGCCGCGCCAGAGCTGGCCAAGGAAGCGGCGGCGTTGCGTGCAGCCATTTCGGAGAAAGCACCGCCCGAAACGGTCGGGGAGCAAGCCCGCAGACTGGCCGGTGGACTCCTCGCGGCCTATCCGGTTCCGATGGCCCCTGGCAAGCTGCCCGATCTGCAACAAGGGGCAAAGCTCTACCAAAGCCAATGTGCTTCGTGCCACGGCGTCTCCGGGCACGCAGACGGCCCACTGGCTGCAAAGCTGAGCCCGCCGCCGATCGCCCTGGCCGATCATGAGCGGGCCCAGGAGCGCAGCGTCTTTGCGCTCCAGCAGATCATCACGCGCGGGGTGGAGGGAACGTCGATGCCGGGTTTTGCCCAGCTCTCGGACGACGATCGCTGGGCGCTCGCCTATTTTGCCTCGACCCTCTCGTATTCGGATGCCGACCGCCAGGCTGGTGCCAAGTTGTGGGCATCGCAACCGGCTCTCCATGCAGCCGTGCCCACGCTGGCCATGTTAAGCCAGGCCTCCGAAGCTTCGCTCGCCAAGACGATCGGGGCGGACGTCTCGCGCCAGTTGACGGCCTACCTGAGGAGTACGCCAGGTTCACTCGCGACATCAAACACCGACAGCCTGGTGATTGCCAAAGATAAGCTGAAGGAAAGCGTGTCCGCCTTGGACAAGGACGACAGGCAGGCGGCTTCGCGCTTGGCGTTGGCCGCCTACCTCGACGGCTTCGAGCCCGTCGAGCCGGCGCTCGCTGCCAAGAACCAGACGCTCTTCCAGGATATCGAGAAGACGATGGGGCTCTATCGCAATGCCGTGACCGCGGGCCAAGTGGAACGTGCCCACGAGATTGCACAGCAGTTGCAATCACAGCTTGACGAGGCACAGGAGGCACTGGGCGGCACCAATGACGCCGTCTCGACCTTCCTCGGCGCCCTGACAATCCTGCTGCGAGAAGGGCTTGAAGCCCTGTTGGTGGTCGTCGCGATGATGGCGTTCCTGAAGAAAGCGGATCGCACCGATGTCCTGCCCTACGTGCATGGGGGCTGGATTGCCGCGCTGGCGGCTGGCGGGTTGACCTGGGCGGTCGCCACCTACGTCGTCGACCTGAGCGGCGCCAGCCGCGAGATGACGGAAGGGTTCTCCGCAGTGTTTGCTGCGATCGTATTGCTCGGCGTGGGCATGTGGATGCACCAGAAGAGTCTTGCGGGTCGATGGCAAGCCTATGTGAAAGAAAAGCTGTCGTCGGCCTTGAACAAGAAATCGGCGCTGATGCTTTTCCTGCTGTCGTTCGTTACAGTCTACCGAGAAGTGTTTGAAACGGTCCTCTTTTACGCTGCTCTGTGGACAGAGGACAACGGCGTTTACTTGCTCGCAGGGCTTGCGTCGGGTATCGCCATCCTGGCTGTGATCGCCATTGTCCTCCTCCGCTCCTCGGCGCGCCTTCCAATCCGTCAGTTCTTCGGTTTCAGCTCGGCACTGGTCGGCGTGTTGGCGGTCGTCCTGATCGGCAAAGGCGTGGCAGCGCTACAGAAAGTCGGCTTCCTGCAGGTTACGCCGATCTCGCTGCCCCGTATCGACGTCCTCGGCGTCTACCCGTCTGTCCAGACCGTCACCGCGCAAATTCTGATTCTGCTCATTATCGCGGCAAGCATCGCCTACAATTTCCGGTCGCAGCGGGCATCTACCCAGGCCTAACGCCGCCAAGGCGGTGCCACGCTAGGGAGCACGGCTCCACGGCTGATTTCCCTGCCATAGAACGTCGGGCGCCTCGCCTTTTCGCCCCAACTGTGTGAATCCGGGCGCCACGATTCAGCCGTGCCGCTCCCGTGCGCCTCGCATGGGAGCGCACATCGTCCCGGCGCCAACCTGGCCTCAAAGGAATCGCCGTGACCGCATCCCCTCGCATCACGTTAAGCCAGATCCCTTCGGCGATCTGGTGCTGATGATTCTGTGGGCGAACGATTTCCGCGCCGTCTTCTGGGTGGCGGTCATCCCGGGCATTCTCTCCGTGCTGCTGCTGATGGGTGGGGGTGCGAGAACCCGAGCCTCATGTCGGCGCCAAGCGAACCAATCCGATCAAGTGGGCAAACCTTGTCCGTCTCGGCTCATAGTGGCAAGTCATCGCGATTGGGGCGCTGTTTACGCTTGCTCGCTTCAGCGAGGCGTTCTGGTCCTGCGTGCCCAGCAGGTCGGCCTGCCTCCGTACTTGGCGCCGCTGGTGTTGGTCGAGATGAACGTCGTATATTCGTTGTCGGCCTATCCGTTTGGCAAGCTCTCCGATCGCCTGCGTCATACCACGCTGCTGGCATGGGGTCTTGTGATTCTGATTCTGGCCCACCTCGTGCTGGCAATGAGCACACCCCCACGTACTCATCGTGGCTGAATCAGGCCGAGAACTGGTTTGCCCGTATCCAGCGCGACGTCATCACGTGTGGCGTGTTCACCAGTACGAAGGACCTCGATAAAAAGCTCAAGCGCTGGATCCGTCAATACAACAAGCTGGCCGCCCCGCTGAAATGGAAGTACTCCGATCCGACGCGCCGCATCCGGTGCGAATCTTCTGGTTCAGCGGACTAGTTGACCCTGAACGTGAAGGCGGGCTGCGCGAAGGCGGATTGTTGAATTCCGCTTCGCGCAGCGCGTAACGTGACAGATTCGTAACGCGAGCATCATGCTTGCGTGAGTCATGACCGGCTAGAGTGGTTTACAAGGCTGAAGAAGCCGCGTGTAGAGTTGGGGGAGACGATCATGACGATGATCCAACGTTGCGCTGTCATTGCCACCATTGTTGCCGTTGCAGGTGTGCTTTCCACAGTGCCGGCCATGGCCTCGGCCGGCAAGTTTGGGCCGTACACCGATGGCGCGAAGACAGGCAAATTCGATTCATATACCGATGACGCCAGAGCGGGCAAGTTCGACCCATACACCGATGGCGCGAACGCTGGAAGATATATGTCGTCTTCCGATGGGGCTCCGCTGTAACCGGGCAGTTTCTCGTGGGGCCGTCCCCTCCGACGACTGCATTTGCTTCGACGGGATGGCAAAAACGCCTATCTGAAGCAGGCGGGGGTGCCCATTTTGTTCGTTGTTGCACGATGCCAACCGCTGCCGTCGACTGGCCATCGTGCAAGCGTAAGCTGTCCCGCGGGGCGGGCCCTGCGGAACAAGGCTTGTCATCCGCTGCCGGCCGCCACGGTACGCTGACAAAGCGTCGGCGCAGCTCTTGCATTCAAAGCTGGCTGGATTCGTTACTGATAAAGGGATAAGAACGCCCCGTCAGGCGCAATTCGCCACAGCGGCGACCACTGGGCATAGTGCTCCGAAGGGCAAAGACTGCCGCCGTGCGGCCTGATCAAATATTGCGGCGCCATCAACATTGCGTGGCGCTGGCGCCGACTCGACTAGATTAAAGCGTATCGCCCGTAGGGCGGTGAGCGCTGCGAGTTGTACTTCCAGCAAGTTTTGCGCCCGGCCGTCCTTCGCTGCTGCTGGCCGACTGCGCACAAGTCGGCGACGTTGCAAGGCGGCGTTTGCCTGAAGCGACGCAATCAGGATGTCAAGGCGGGAGAGGTTAATGATGGCTAGATGATTGTTAGGCATGATGCATGAAGGCGAGGTCCGATAACAAAGGCACGCTGGCCGACGGTCAAACTGGCGGCGACTCCGCCGCCAGTTCGCCGCATTCCGCTACCGAATGAGCCGATCCCAGCTACCATAGTGCTCCCGGCTGCGCCAGCCGCGCGGCAGGCTCAATCCGATCAACGCAAGCCCTGCGACGGCCCCAAATGCCGCCGCCGCGGAATTTCCGCCGCTGAGCACCCACGGTGCGATGACCAACCAAGCGCCAAAGCCGACATTGATCCAGCGCAGTAACCTTGCTACCTCTGCGAGCGCGGCCACAGCGACAACAATTACGAGCGCACCGATCAAATGATCGCTGTCCGCTAACGGCGGAATGGTGCCAAACAACAGGCGCGTGAACATCAGCGCGATGCCAACTCCGACACACGCAACCAGTGTCCAGGGCCATTGCACACCACGCAACGCCGACGCCATCGCGTCGGACAATGCGCTATCGAAACCGGGACGCCGGTCGCGCTGGCTTCCTGGCGAGGCGCCGCCCACGAAGAAGAGGCGAAGTACCGGCTCGCCGCGCCGATGCGCTTGTCCCAGAAACTGACCCATTGCAACCAGTTCATCCAACGTATAAGGGATCATCAGCGTCATTGCGCCCGCAGCGATCAGGCACAACGTGCACCAGGTCCCGATCACGATTGGCTGGATAATGATGAAATAGATGCTCACCACGCCAAGGGGCACGACGACGATCCCAAATGCCGCCACCATCCAAGGCATGGTGCGCCAACGCTGGCGCCCACCCATCGCGCCCATCAACACCTCCAGCAGATAACTGACCGCGCCAAGGCCACCGTCCGGAATCGGCCAGGACCGGGACACGGCGGAGGTAATAATGGTTTCCGTCCCGTTTTTTTGCGCGTCAGGAGAAAAGAACGGCTCCCAAACCGCCGCCGCATGGCCGAGTTGATACGCCGTGAGCTGGCGTGCGATCAGGAACCCGAACAGGGCCAGCCCGATAATGGGCAGCCGCTGCAAATAGGTGGACGGCGAGTACGTCCACCCGACCGGCAGATCGGACTGGTCCTTCATCGACGCCATGCTCATGCCTGGCATCATGGGTACGAGGATGGCAAAGGCGATGAGGAAGCCGCCGACGATCACATCGTTGTTGTAGACGGCCGAGGACGGCGCCCAGAACACCAGTGGCGCGAACAGCAACCAGAGCCCGACACAGGCGTTGCCCCACTGCGCCCATGAAAAGCGACGCGAAAGAGACAATGTGGCGAAGCCCATGATCAGGCTGCCGCTGGCCATGTCGCTCCAGCCCAGCCACGTCATGCGCAACGCAGGGGGCGCAAGACCGCGTTCTGCGGTCACTTGCATTACCAGCGTGCCAAACTCCCGAGTATCAAAGGCGCCCAAGACAAAAGGGCTTGTGAGTAACCAGGCACCAAGCAAGATGTTGAGATAATGCGCCCATAACAGGCTGTAATGGGCGTCGCGCATATGCTGCTCGTGCTCGTGCTCGTGCTCGTGCTTAGCGGCGGAGCCGCTGATTTCCGGCGCGCCCTTGACGGTCACGCTGCCGTGTCGCACCACGGGGTGATGGTCGGCGATGATGGCCGTGTTTAGCCGGTTAGCGCGATACCAACTGACCGGGTCCTGCTTCAGCGCCGCGATGATGCGAGGCATCGTTTCTAGAATTCGGCGCTCAGGCCGCCAATTTAGCCTCTCGCGCGCGCTGGCGCTGTCCACTTCATAATGATCGCTTGCCAGCCATCGCAGTTCCGGGTCAGAGGCGTCACCGACATTTCGCGCATGCTGGCAGCGTGAGTAAAGGCGCGCCCCGACGCCGGCCTGCGGCCGCATCGCTTCGCCCGGGCCATCCAGTGCGTGCAAAATTGCCGCCCGCAGTTGCCTTGGTGTCACTGCCTCCTCCTCGGCAAGCACTAACGACAACTTGCAAGGCAACTGGCCGCGCGCTGCGACAGCGTGCGCGACCGCCGCTGCCGCGTCATCGACGTGCAGGAACACATGGGCGGTGTCCGGACGTGTGTCGGCCCGGGCGACAAGGCTGGACTCGTAGCTTGCCGCGATCTGCTGCACCAGGAAAGCGTTATGACCGAGATCGTCGTAGAGCGGCGCGAGCCGCAGCATCAACCGCGGTACGGCGCCGAGTTCGTGCTGGAGCAGGTGCTCCGCCCTGATCATCATCGCCCGCAATGGCGATTTGGGATCGATGGGCGAGGCTTCATTGATCGGATTGCCGGGTTGCGACGGGGCATGGACTAGCAAGGTGCCGGCCAGCACGAATTGACCCACCGCGCACCGCTGCAATTCAACAATGATGCGTTGCAGGTTGCCGACAAGGTCGAGTTCCGCCGCGATCCGCTGCACGCTGCCGTCCGCATTGGGCGCGTCTTCCATCTCGCTGACCACATAGACGACCGACGTTATAAGCTCGCCGTGACCGGCTATCACCGCATCGAATGCCTGCGCCATATCTTTTTCACGTGTCGCGTCGATGCGAAGCGCTAGCGCACTGGGGAACGCTGCGGCAAGGTCTTCGCCATCGAGCGCGACCACACGGTATTGCTCCAACAGGCGCGCCACTACGGCGCGGCCGAGCAGCGATCCTGCCCCCACTACCACAATCGTGTCCGTGCTATGTGCCAACGCCGACTCCTTGCCGGGGTGCTATCTGACTATCATGAAGAGACCGAGCAGGCCAGCCACGGCGGCCACACCGATCGCTGCGGACACTTGCCAGCGATGCACGCAGATCCACCACTGCGCACTGGTTGACTTCGCTTGATTGTCAAAGCGGCCATGTGCTGCAAACAAGCCCACGACCGGTACAAACAGGTTATCGGGCCGATCGGGGTGGGCGGGTTCCTGGGTCTGCTGTGCCTCATACGCCTGTCTGGCCGCCACACGATCACCCAGGCCTGGGAAAAATCGACTGGACAGAATGGTTTTGGCGGCTGGCCAGCCCACCCATACCTCGCGAGGGCCGTGCGTGGCTGCCCAGACAATGGCCTCGCCGGCGATTTCCGGCTGGAATATTGGCGGCACTGGTTGGGCACGGCGTGGCAACTTGCTGCGGCACCAATCGAATTGCGGCGTATTGAACGCCGATAAATGCACCATCGTCAGTCTCACCGACGAATGATCGTGAACGAGTTCCGAACGCAGGGAATCGGTAAAGCCACGGATCGCCGCCTTCGCCCCACAGTATGCTGACTGTAGCGGGATGGACCGATAGGCCAGCGCCGAGCCGGTCTGCACAATACAGCCATGATTGCGCGCCGACATGCGTTTCAGCGCGGCCAACGTGCCATGCACCGCGCCCAGATAGACCACTTCCGTGACGCGGCGATACTCGGCCGCCGTTGTTTCGGCGACCGGCGCAAACACGGTCGTAGAGACATTGTTCACCCAAATCGTGATCAGTCCCAGTTCGAGCTCAATGCGCGACGCTGCTGCCTCCACCTGCTGGGCATCGGCGACATCGACGGGGATGCCCAGCGCCAGGATCCCCAGGTCGCGCAATTCGCTACAGACCCGGGCCAGGCGATCCGGCTCTCTTGCCAGGATCGCGATCCAGTCCCCGCGCTGCGCAAAGGCCCGCACGGCAGCGAGCCCCACGCCTGCGGTGCCACCGGTGACGACAACAATGTTGGGCGGATGCATTCAGGCCTCCCCGCGTTGCTGCGCTTGCTGAATGTCCAGCGCAGCCTGGATCAGTGCCAGATGGGTATAGCCTTGCGGATAGTTGCCCAGCAGCGCCTTGCTATCCGGGTCGATCTCTTCCGCGAATAAGCCGAGATCGCTGGCAAACGAGCAGATGTGCCGAAAGAGTTTGATCGCCTCCTTGGCCCGGCCTTGTCGGGCCAGGACTTGTACCAGCCAGAAGCTGCAGATGGCGAGGGTCGCCTCTTCTCCTGGCACGCCATCGTGGATGCGGTACCGATAGACCAGCGAATCCTTGGTGAGATCCCGCTGAATACGGGCCACGGTTGCTTTCACGCGCGCGTCAGTCGCGGGGAGAAAGCCGGTCAGCGGGATCAGTAGCGCGCTCGCATCCAAAGCTGGCGATCCGAAACTTTGCGTGAACGCGTCAGTCCCGTGGTGAAACCCCTGCCCCTCGATGACGCGACGCAGCGCGTCCCGTTCGAGCTTCCAGACAGCAACGTTTCCGTCGAGTTGCCCAGCCTGTGCCAGCGCAATGGCACGGTCCAACGCCACCCAGCACATCAGCTTGGATGATACGAAATGCTGGGGCACCCCGCGCGTCTCCCAGAATCCTTGGTCCGGCTCACGCCAGCGCGCCGCGGCGGCGTCGGCTAGCCGGGCGAGCACGCGCCGCATTGGGGCGGACAGTGTCATTGGCATGCCCTGTTGGCACACCCAGGCCGCGTCGAGGACATGCCCATAGACATCCAGTTGCACCTGTTCCGCCGCCGCATTGCCGATACGCACCGGACGGGACGCACGGTACCCGTCAAGATGGCGAAGCTCCTGCTCAGGCAGGTTCGGGCTGCCATCGATCCGGTACATGATCTGCAGTCGTTCGAGATCGCAAAATCGCTCGATCCAACGAAAGAAGTCCATTGCGGCCTCGTGATGGCCCAGCGCCATCAACGCGCGCAGCACCATGGCCGAGTCGCGCAGCCAACAAAACCGATAGTCCCAATTGCGGCTGCTACCGATCCACTCCGGCAGCGAGGTGGTTGGCGCCGCCACCAGTGCTCCGGTCGGGCCAAACGTCAGCAACTTGAGAACACAGGCGCTGGTGCGCACTTCTCGTTCGAAGGGACCGCGATAGGTGCATTGCTGCTGCCACTCGCCCCAATGTCGTAGGGTCTCATCAAGGACCGCCTGGGGGTCGTGCACAGGGCGGTCCGGCCCGTCTTGTTGGAAGGACGCAATCGCCCACAGCGGCGCGCCGGGCCGCACGATGGCCACACCTTTGGCGCGGTGCGCTTCGGTCGCCAGCGGCAGCGGCAGCGGCAGCGGCAGCGGCGGCGAACATACCAGGCTGAGACGTTGGTGTTCGCATACAGCGGTCACGCCATGCGAACCGACTTCCCATTGGTGGGGCTTGCGCGCATAGTCAAAGCTCGGACTGAACACAAGTTCCACCCTCACCTCGCCAACGATCGCCTCAATGCGCCGCAACAGCCGATGGCACTCGGGTGAGTCATGGTCCAGCCGACTGCGTGCGAGCCGCTCGCTATGCATGAAGTCGGTCAGGCGAAGGATCCCGCCGCTGGCTTCAAACATGGTTTCCAGTACGCCCCCTGGGACCCGGTAATTGCGCGAACTGATCGCACGACCCGTCGGCCGGATTTGAAAGTAGCCTCCACGGTTAGCATCGAGCAATCTGCAAAATACGGCGCCGGCGTCAAAGTGCGGCATACAGCCCAGTCGATGGACCCCGACGTGCTCACCAACGCCACGCTATGCGTGTTGCCAATGACGGCATAGTCGGCAATGGGCGGATACCTGGGGTTGGTGAACACTCCGTCTCCTTGACCCTCGCCACGCTGGCAACACGCATTGCCGAGGTCGGGATCCTGGCTTACATCTGGCGCTAGCGCGGGAAAGAACTACAACGCGCTATGCCTG
Organism: Cupriavidus sp. P-10; assembly: GCF_003402535.2. Taxonomy (NCBI): domain Bacteria; kingdom Pseudomonadati; phylum Pseudomonadota; class Betaproteobacteria; order Burkholderiales; family Burkholderiaceae; genus Cupriavidus; species Cupriavidus sp. P-10. Next base: position 123,618 of record NZ_AP025174.1, on the reverse strand, counting down.
CCGTTACACGGCTCAAGTTCGCGGCGTGCCATGGCTTCACCGCCGAGCCGCGCGTTGCCGTCCAAGATCGAGTCGTTGGGCTACCTGGATCTACGCCATGGCGCGACAGACCTGCGCGCACTCCTGACAGGCACGTGCGCACTCTTGGCAATGCTGCGCCTCGTGCTTGGCGCACTCCGTCCCACACTCTTCACAGACCTTCGCGCACAGCGCGCAAATCGCGCGCGCGTACTGGCTATCGCGCGCCATCATCGCCGCGGCATAGGCACATGTTTCGGCACAGTCCAGGTCGAGTGCGATGCAGCGTTTCATGGCCTCAACCTCTGGCTCACGCAGACAAGACGCCGCACAGTGATGACAGGCGACTGTGCAGGCGTGACAGGCTTCAATACAAGATAGATAGTTTTCATGTGGCATGGCAAAGCTCCTAAAGAAATTCGACCAGCGTGCGAGACGCCGCCAAATTGAGAGCAATTCGCGCGCCACAGGAAGCAGACGACAGCCTGGGAGCGGCTACCTTACAGGAGCATTACGCGACGATGACGCAACCGGTGACAGCACATGTTTTGTCCAGGCTGATGACGCTAAAGGAGCTTTTGCTTCGACGTGGCGCGCACTATGCTAAGTGGACGTTTCACCATTGCGCGAGGAGACAACGTGTTCGAACGCCCTAGCGATGCCATGCTTCGCCCCGTCTCACTGGGCCGCCGCCGACTGCTGGGAAGCCTGATCGCCGGAGGCGGCTTGGCGAGCCTGGGCGCGTATCCACGCACCGCTTGGGCCTTGAAGAGCCAAGGCCATCCGGTCGTGCTGACAGGGACCACGTTTGAGCTGGCCATTGGCGCGACGCCCATGTCGTTTACCGGCCGTATCCGGCCTACCACCAGTGTGAACGGCTCCATCCCCGCGCCGATTCTGCATTGGAAGCAAGGCACCGAGGTCACGCTGCGCGTGACCAACTTGCTCGATACCCAAACATCAATTCACTGGCACGGCATCTTGCTGCCGTTTCAGATGGACGGCGTGCCGGGTATCTCCTTTCCCGGCATCGGGCCGGGCGAGACGTTCGTGTATCGCTTTCAAGTGCGGCAAGCCGGCACCTATTGGTACCACGCGCATACCCGTTTTCAGGAGCAGACCGGCTTGTATGGACCGCTGGTCATCGAGCCAATGCATCCAGACCCGATCAAGGTCGATCGCGACTATGTCGTGATGCTCAGCGAATGGACGGATGAAAACCCGGAAATGGTGTTCGCGAAGCTCAAGAAGATGAGCGACGTCTATAACTTTCAGATGCCGACGGTGGGCGACTTTGCCCGAGATGTGTCCGAAATGGGGCTGTCCGAGGCCTTGGCTAAGCGCGCGATGTGGAACCAGATGCGAATGAATCCGACCGATTTGGCCGATGTTTCGGGAGCCACTTTTACCTACCTGATCAACGGCACGCCCGCGGATAAAAATTGGACAGCGATCGCTAAAGCCGGGGAGCGCGTGCGGTTGCGCTTTATCAACGGCTCGGCGACCAGCAACTTTGACGTCCGAATTCCCGGCGTGAAGATGACGGTGGTATCGGCTGATGGGCAGGATGTCGAACCGGTACCGGTGGATGAAATCCGCATTGCCGTCGCCGAGACTTATGACGTAGTGGTGCAGATGCCGGACGATAAGGCGCACACCATCTTTGCTCAGTCGATCGATCGCAGCGGCTACGCCAGGGCGACACTCGCACCGGAAGTCGGGATGGAAGCCGACGTGCCCAAGCTCGATCCGAAGACCTGGCTCACCATGGCCGATATGGGCATGGGCGACATGGCGGACATGGATATGGGCAGCATGGAAATGGGGGCCATGAAGATGGATCAGAAACCATCCATGGCCATGGATCGCATGGGGATGGAGTCCATGGGTGGCGCACCCACGATGCAACCAATGACGCCGGAGGCGGGCATGGGCGCCATGGGGGGCATGGGGGGCATGGGGGGGCATGACATGTCGACCATGTCCGGGCCAGCGAAGGACGCCCATGCCGGAATGGCCGGCATGGACCACGGCAAGTCCGACGCGAAGCCGGGGATGCAAAAAACCGGTGGCGAGATGGGGCATGACATGGGCAAGATGGGCAATATGCCTGGCATGGGGCCACAGGTCGACATGCGCTCGATGAACCCTTCCCGCTCGCTGTCGGATCCGGGGCCAAGACTGCGCAACAACGGCAGGCGAGTGTTGACCTACGCGGACCTTAAAACGCTCGGCCCGGTGATCGACAAGCGCCCGCCCAGCCGGGAGTTGGAACTGCACTTGACCGGCAATATGCGCCGTTTCATCTGGGGCCTCGACGGCAAGAAGTTTTCCCAAGCCGAACCGATCCGGCTCTACTACGGGGAGCGCCTGCGCATCACGCTGATCAACGACACCATGATGAACCACCCGATGCACCTGCACGGGATGTTCAGCGAGCTGGAAAATCACGAAGGCCAGGCGCTGGTCAGAAAGCACACGATCAACGTCCAGCCGTCCAAACAAGTCAGCTTCCTGGTGACGGCCGATGCGCCGGGACAATGGGCCTTTCATTGTCACTTGCTTTACCACATGGAAGCCGGCATGTTCCGCAAGGTCGTGGTCGCATGAGCGGGTTGAACCGCGCCAACGCCAGGGAGATTGACGTGCCCAACCACCGTCTCATCCTTCTCGCAAGCCTGGCTCTCTTGGCCAGCGTGCAGTGCCACAGCGTGGCGGCGCAGACGATGGCGCCGATGCCAGGTATGACACACGATACGCCGATGCCGGGCATGGCGCACGATGCCCCGATGCCACCAAAGACCGCAGCTCCAGCCGGGAAGCCAGCGCCAAGCCATCCCGCAGTCAGTCCGACAGAATCTGCCTCAGTGCCCGGCGGCGCGAATGCGATCATCCAGGTGAAGGAGGCCCCGGTGCCGATGGCAGATCCGAACCGAGGCATTCCCATGCCTGGGGATACGATGGCCGATAACGATGTCTACTATCAGGTGCTATTCGATCGCCTCGAGTACGTCAAGGCACCCGGCGGCTCTGGACTGGCCTGGGACATGCTCGCCTGGGTAGGACGGGATCTGAACCGGTTATGGGTCAAGTCGGAAGGCACGCGTCTGTATGGCAACACAGAGGATGCCAGAGCTGAGGCACTGTGGGGACACGCCTTTGCGCCGTTCTGGGATTGGCAACTGGGCGTGCGCCAGGATTTCGGCAATGGGCCGCCGCGGACCTGGGGCGCCTTTGGCGTGCAAGGCCTGGCGCCTTATTGGTTTGATATCGAAGCCACGGCTTATCTGGGGTCGTCGGGACGCGCTGCCGCCCGAGTGCGGGCTACCTACGATATTCGCTTCACCCAACGTCTGCTGTTGACGCCGGAGTTCGAGGCGAACGCCTATAGCAAGGCAGATGAGGCGCGAGGCATTGGCAGCGGCGTGTCCGAGTTCAAGCTTGGCTTGCGACTGCGATACGAGATCCGTCGCCAGTTCGCCCCCTACCTAGGCGTGGTGTGGGGCAAGAAGCTGGGCAATACCGCGGATTTTGCGCGTGCTGCCGGAGAGCGGACCACCGACAAGCAAATCGTTGCCGGCGTGCGAATCTGGTTCTGAACCCATTTGAGACGCCGGCCAGGTTCAAGCCCGCTGCTGGTTAACCGCCAACTTACTGTGCGATTACATTTCGTATCACGCCTGCGAAGGCCGCGCGCGGGAAAATAGAATGGTCATTATGACGCACGTGCAAGCAGCCATAGGGGGGCCCCGTTTGATGGGGCGTTAGTCTGCGTCCTCTCCGCGTGCCATGCTGGCGCGCGTGGCACACGTCGCCGGCCAACTCAGGAAAGGACCCATGAAAGTCGGAAAGCTGCTGGTCCTGCTCGGTGGCGCGGCAATGGGCATCGCGCCCGGTGCGATTGGCGCCATTCAAATCGGCTGGGAGCCCAGGCAAGAGCTCAGCAGTAACTGGTGGCTGCAGTGCGGTGGCGTGCCGGCTCCTGCCGCGCCCGCGATGTGGCCTGCCGTGGACCATGAATGGGAAAGCAGGTCGCTGGACTGTACAGCGCAGCGGGACAAGGAAACCCCGCAGTATGCGCTTGCCGTGAACCCCCGGCACCGCTTATTCAAGCACGGCAACGGCGCCGCGGCGCCATCGAATACTGCCAAATCTAAGCCGTCGCGAGAGGCGAAGCGACAAAACCGTGACTGCGGCCAGCCCCGACCGGCGCCACCGCAATAGTCTAGACGTTCCCCCTTTTCGGTACGCGCTTTCCGCGTGTGCCAACGCAGTCTCAACCTGTGCCACCGAGCCAAAGGAGATCTTGAAGATGAAAAGCAAACTTGTCGTTGCAAGCCTGATTGCCGCGGTATCGCTTACTGCCGCCGCGACCGATTTGAGCACGGTCGTGAAGACCTATGAGCTCAAAGACGGATCAAAAGTCCACGTTTTCAAAGACGGCAAGATGGGCATGGAGAACAAGTACGGCAAGTCCGTCAGCATGCCAGAAGGCAAGGTCATGGAGACCAAAGACGGTAGCAAGATCCTGATGAAGGGCAATGAGGTGTTCCGTCTGGACGACGCCCTCATCAAAGGTCACCGCGAAGGCGGCTAAGCGGGCGACCTGACACGGGCTCTGAGCAAGCGGGCGCCGTGCAGTGCCCTTGCTCGGAGCCCGTCGGGGCCGCTTGCCATGCTCAGCGTCACCCACGCGGCCCGAGCGATGAGCGGGCGCTGCATTATTTCTCAGCGTATACGGACACGCTAAGCGACCGAGAGGCCTGCAGTGTCAGGGCATGGCGACCATGAGCAGGGATGCGCAGCGATACCGGGCGCGTTCCGGGCATCGCGTGTCCGGCGTCATCCTGGGAAATCACTACGGTGACCTCGGCTGGCTCGTTGCGGGGATTGTCCAGAACCAGCACACACCCCTCCCCCGCACCAAGTGTTCGGCGCCAGGTCGCGTCGACCCGCGCCCCGACGTCGATCAGCCACTCCGTAGGGCGCGGCTCGGCCAGGCCACCGGGCACGAAAGCGGCAGGGCCCCGATCGAGATCCAAAATGGGGGCGTGCGCCAACGCAGAAGCGCTAAGACTAACAAGCAACGCCGATAAGCCGGTTCGGATCAGATTCAATCGAAGTCTCCCTAAAAAAGAACTGGACGCAGGCTGTCTTCGTGGGATCTGACGGCCAGCATCATGACGCGGCATGCCACCTGGCACCTGAAAGAACGGGGCGCTCCTGTTGACCCAAGGCGGCAACGCCATTGATTCTAGGGCGGCCGGTCTGTCACAGAGATTACGAGAACATGACAAGACATCATCCCGCCGTCGCGCACTCCCCTGTCGTCTACTTCCCATTAGCCCAGCGCGAGCGCATGCCTGCTAATTCCGTGGGAAGGGGCGACCGCTGCGCGCTGCACAAGTTGCATCCGCCCCAACAATGTAACCGGCTTGCAATGTCGCAGTAAGCTTGGTCTCACTAGACTTCAGTGCCTATCGAATACCAATAACGTGGCGAACTGGAGACGCTATGAAAAGAAGAAAGATGACCGCCGCTGGCATGCTGCTGGGGTTGCTGTCATTGGGGGCTTATGCGCAGACGAGTGTTACGCTATACGGCGTCGCCGATGTCGGCATCGAATATTTATCGAATGTGCCATCGTCGAGCGGCGGCACCAACCAGGTGCGCATGTCGGCCGGCAATATGTCGACCTCGCGTTGGGGCTTGCGGGGTACGGAAGATCTCGGCGGTGGCCTCAAAGCGGTGTTCGAACTGGAGAGCGGCTTCGCCCTTGATACCGCGCAGTCGAGTAGCGCCGGCCGGTTGTTTGACCGGGGCGCGCTGGTCGGGCTGTCCAGCCCATATGGTCAGTTGACCCTTGGTCGCCAGACCACGGTGCTATACGACACCGCCATTCAGTTTGATCCCATGGGTTTCGCGCCGCGATACTCGCTTTTCAAGAGCGACGATACCATTGCCGGTCGCGCGGACAATTCCGTCAAGTACAAGGGCACGTTTGGCGGCGTGACCGCCATGGCACTGTACAGCTTCGGCCGCACTGGCGGCGGCGAAGTCCCCGGCGAGCCGAAGGTGGACCGGGAGATGAGTGCGGGTCTGGTGTATTCGACTGGACCGCTTTCCCTGGGCGCCCTGTACGACGAGTACCAGGGGTCAACCGTTGCATCGCAGGGGCAAAAGGACCGGCGCGCGTTAGTGGGGATCAGCTATGGGATCGGACCAGCAAAGCTGTATGCCGGTTATCGTTGGCTCAACGGAAATATCTCGAGCGCGGTAAGCGCAATGCGCTCCAACTTGTATTGGGCAGGCCTGCGTTATCAGCTGACCTCGGCGCTGTCGCTCACCGGCGCAGCGTACTATACCGATGTGCGGGGTTCCGGCGCCGATCCGCTGATGTTCGTGGCCTCGACCGATTACGCGTTTTCCAAACGCACCGACATGTACTTCAATGTCGGCTATGTCCGTAACAAAGGTGGCTCACAGTTGGGCTTGAACGGCTTTAACGCCAGCAGTGGCGCGCCGGTCAATGTCGTGCCGGGCGACAACCAGACCGGTGTCGTGCTGGGTCTACGCCATAAGTTTTAAGCAAAGCCGCCTGAATACCTGTTGATCCGGCACACAAATAGGGGACGTTCTCGAGAGGGTTAGTCAGATGATGCATGACAAAATCGACTCGAGGACGCTGTCGGTCGACGCGTTGAACGAGCGGCGACGGCGAGCGGTGAGAATGCGGCTTCAAGGCGTGAGCGTGAACGAGGCGGCGGCGCAGTGCGAGCTGACGCGCGCGACGGTGAGTGCGGCATTCAAGGCGTATGAAGCGGGCGGCTGGAAGGCGGTGGACACTACGCGGCCGGGACGACCCCGCGGCATTGGACGCACGCTGACGGCCGAGCAGGAGCGTGAAGTGCTGCGCCTGATTCGCGACCGTACGCCCGATCAGATGAAGCTGGGGTACCCGCTGTGGCAGCGCCAGGCGGTGGCCAAACTGATCCGCGATCGCTACGGCATCGAACTCGCTGCACGCACCCTAGGTCTTTACCACGAGCGCTGGGGCTTCACGCCGCAGAGGCCGATCCAGAAGGCCTACGAGCCGCCAGCGGCAGTGAAGCAGTGGCTCGATGAGGAATATCCGGTCATTGTGGCGAGCGCCAAGGCAGAAGCCGCCGAGATCCACTGGGGCGATGATACCGGCTTGCGCAGCAATGACGTACGCGGGCCCGGCCATGCTCCGCACGGCCAGACTCCGGTGGTACGGGTGAACAACGAGCGCCATGGACTGTCGGTCATCTCCAGCGTTACCAACCAGGGAACGATGCGCTGGTTGGTATTCGACGGCGCGCTCAATTCCGACATCCTGATCAATTTCGTGAAACGGCTGGTCAAGGGCGCCAAGCGCAAGGTCTACCTGATCCTGGACAATCTGCGCGTGCATCACAGCAAGCGGGTAAAGGCGTGGTTGGCCGAGCACAAGCGCGAAATCGAAGTCTTCTACCGGCCAAGCTACAGACCCGAACTCAACCCCGGACGAGAGGGCCTTCGCCGACCTCAAGCCGGCCGTCACAACGCTGACGCCGGCGCGCACCAAGCTGCAACTGGTCAAGGCGACGTCCATGTACCTGTGAAGGTGTCAACGACAGCCCGAGCGGACCAAAAACGAGTTTCGAGCCCAAACCGCTTCGTGATGCCGCATGAGATTGTAGATACAATGCCGGATCAATAGGTTGAACGGTCCTTTTACCGAAGGACCACTAGCCACGGCGCCGCAACGCCGTGGCTATTTTTATGCGGCGACGCGCTGGAGGCCAACCGTCTAGCTCCGGGCGGCGTTTCGCTGGCGGGGAAACGTCAAAATGAAGCGCGTAGTGCCTTCCGACGATTCCGCCGAAATCTGGCCCCCGTGCGCAAACATGATGGCTTGCGTGATGGAGAGACCCAGTCCCACGCTTTCGGACTCCGCACGGGTCCTTGATTTGTCGGCACGGAAAAAGCGGTCGAATAGCGATGGCAGCAACTCGGGACTGATTTCCTCGCCCTCATTCTCGACTACGATCGACGTGCTGCCGCCCTGCTCGCGCGTCTCGACCCGGATCTCTTTGCCGGACGGCGTATAGCGTAGAGCGTTCGAGAGCAGATTGCTGAGCGCTCGGCGTAACATCAGACGGTCGCCGGTAATTTTCGCTTGCCCATCAAGCCGTAGATTGACGCCCTTGTCCTCTGCCAGCGCGTCGTAGAATTCGAACAGCGCCTGTACTTCATCAGCCACGTTGATCGCTTCCTCATTCGGCAGTGTGATGCCGTGCTCCATCTTGGCCAAGTACAGCATATCGGACACCATGCGCCCAAGCCGCTGCAATTCCTCGGCATTCGAGGCCAGGACCTCTCGATATTTGGCGGCATCTCGCGGCTGCGATAGCACGACATGCGTCTGCGTCATCAGGTTGGTGATGGGCGTGCGCAGCTCATGCGCCAAATCGGAGGAGAATTCCGAGAGCCGCCGAAAATCATCCTGCAGTCGCTCCAGCATCGCGTTTAACGTGATCGCCAGATCTGCCATCTCGACCGGCACGGCTTCGACCGGCATGCGCGCATCCAGTTTGTTCGCGGTGACGCCCTTGGCGCGTGAGGCCATCATGCGCAGGGGTGCGAGCCCGCGTCGCGCCGCCCACCAACCAAAGAGACCGCTGGCGAGCACCGCCAATGTGGTATAGAACGCCAGCGAACGACGAAATGCATGCATGAAGTGCGCGTGGATTTCCGTGTCCATGCCAACCACGACGCGCAAAGGTGCAATGCGCGGGTCAGCCGCACTCACCTGCGCGCGCATGCCGCGATACTCCTGCTCGCCTTGCTGCCAGACGAAGGTATTGTCACGCGCCAATTCGCGCGGAATCGCCTCGAAAGCAATCGCAAAATCGAAGTCCTTGGTCGCATACAGCTTGTGGCCTTGTGCGGTCTGCACCTGCGCGACGAAGCCAGGATGGTGATCGACCATTTCCCGAAGCCGCTGGGGCAACCGCTCGGCCGGCGTTTCCTGCGCGATCTTTTCGATCAGGCGAATATTGTCGCCGAGCACCACATAATCCTCGGTGGCGAAGTGGCGGTCCATCGCCAGCCAGATGAGAACGCCCAAGCCCAGCAGCACCACGGCCGAGCAGAGCGAAAACAGGATGGTCAGACGCATCGTCAGGGACAGGCGATGCGTCATGCCTGCTCCTCCGGCGCTTCCAGCACGTAGCCCATGCCGCGCACGGTCTGAATCAGCTTAATATCAAAGTCATCGTCGATCTTCGCCCGCAAGCGGCGAATGGCCACATCGATCACGTTGCTATCGCTGTCAAAGTTCATGTCCCAGACCTGGGAGGCAATTAACGAGCGTGGCAGCACCTCGCCGCGCCGGCGAGCGAGCAACTCCAGCAGCGCAAACTCCTTGCTGGTCAGCGTGATGCGGCGCCCGGCCCGCGACGCCCGGCGCCTGCCCAAATCCAGCACCAGGTCGCCCACCTGAATGCGGTCCATCGCTAGCTGTACAGTACCGCGCCGCAATAGCGTACGTACGCGCGCCAGTAGTTCCGAGAACGCGAATGGCTTGACCAGATAGTCGTCAGCGCCCAACTCCAACCCCCTGACCCGATCGGCCACGCTGTCGCGGGCGGTCAGAAATAACACCGGAACCGGGTTGTCCGCGGCGCGGATCGTCTGCAAAATACGCCAGCCATCGAGATCGGGTAGCATGACGTCGAGGATAATCAGGTCGTACGCTTCGTTAAGCGCCAAGTGCTGTCCGTCCAGCCCGTTGGCGACCAAGTCGACCACGAATCCAGCCTCGGTCAGCCCCTGGCGCAGGTACTCGCCGGTCTTGGATTCATCTTCTACCACCAGCAGCTTCATCTTCGTCCCTCCCCCTCGTCTTTCGGATTATGTGCCCGCCTGTTGGACCGGCTCTAATACGGGGTAGTCTACCGAGACGCTCTGTGGGTAACCCAGACCTTACCGGAATGTAATGTTTGGGTAAGTTGACGGTAGCCTCGCTCTCGTTACTCTCTTGCTGCCGCCTTCCGACGCGGCCATTCAAGCAAAAAAGGACTATTTCATGCGACGTGATCGACCGTCTGGCCTTGTGCTGCCTAATCTGCTGCGCCGCCGTTTTGTACAGGGTCTGGCCGCCGGTGGCGTGATGGCGGGGCTGTCTGGCTTGGGCGGTGCGGCCTGGGCTCAGCCGTCAGGCCGACCGGCAGATGTCTTATCCGGCACAGCACCAGTGCTGCGCGGGACCGACTTCGACCTCGTGATCGGCGAGTCGGTGGTCAACTTCACCGGGACGCCACGCGTCGCGACCACCATCAATGGCATGTTGCCGGGGCCGACGCTGCGCTGGCGTCAAGGCGAAACGGTGACGATTCGGGTCACGAACCGGTTGCGCGAGCACACGTCGATTCATTGGCACGGGATCATTCTGCCGTTCGAGATGGACGGCGTGCCGGGGATCAGCTTTGCCGGCATTGCGCCGGGCGAGACCTTCACCTACCGCTTCAAGGTCGACCAGATTGGTAGCTATTGGTATCACTCGCATTCGGGCTTCCAGGAGATGACCGGCGTGTATGGCGGCATTGTCATCGATCCGGCCACCGGCGTGGATGGCGTGCGAGCCGATCGCGATTATACCGTGCTGCTCTCGGATTGGACCGACGAAGATCCGATGCGCGTGCTCTCGAAACTGAAGGTTCAGAGCGACTACTACAACTATAACCAGCCGACGGTTATCGATTTTTTCCGCGACGTCTCCAGTGAAGGGATGAAGAGCGCACTCGCCAAGCGCAAGATGTGGAACGAGATGCGGATGAGCCCGACCGATCTGGCGGATCTCTCGGGCGCCACGCTGACTTACTTGATGAACGGCGTCACACCGGCCGGCAACTGGACCGGCGTGTTTAAGCCGGGCGAGAAGGTTCGTCTGCGGTTTATCAACGGCGCAGGCAACACGTTCTACGATGTGCGCATTCCCGGCCTCAAGCTTAAGGTCATCCAAGTCGATGGACAGAACATCGAACCGGTAACCGTCGATGAGTTCCGCTTCGGCCCGGGCGAGACCTGTGACGTGCTGGTCGAGCCGCGCGACGAGGCCTATACCATTTTCTCGCAGTCGATGGATCGCACCGGCTATGCCCGCGGCACCCTGGCGACTCGAGCCGGGCTGGCGGCACCGGTGCCCGCCGTGGATAAGCCGCAGTGGCTCACCATGGCCGACATGATGGGCAGTATGGGAGGCATGGGCGGCATGGATCACGGCGCCATGGGCGGAATGAGCCATGGCGGCATGGCCATGCAAGGCATGGACCACGGCTCGATGGGCATGCAAGGCATGAACCATGGCGCTATGGCCATGGATCACAGCCAGCATGCCATGGGTAGCATGTCGGGGGGCATGGCGACCGGTGCGTCGCTGAAGGTGCCCAGCACCAAGGCGCGCCACGCCAAGACCGAGTATGGCGCCACCACCGATATGCGCGTTGACATGGCGCGCACCAACTTGGACGACCCGGGCATCGGTTTGCGCGACACCGGGCGCCGCGTCCTGACACTGGCCGATCAGCACACCATTGGCGGTCCATTGGACAAACGCGGTCCCGGGCGCGAAGTGGAACTGCACTTGACCGGCAATATGGAGCGTTACTCGTGGTCCATCGACGGGGTGGAGTTCGGAAATTCGACGCCGGTGCACTTTAAGTACGGCGAGCGGCTGCGCGTCATTTTGCACAACGACACCATGATGACGCACCCAATGCACATGCATGGCATGTGGAGCGAACTCGAATCGCCGGATGGCGCCTTCCTCGCGCGTCGACACACGATCGCGGTGCAGCCGGCGCAACGCATCAGCTTTCTCGTCACCGCCGACGCCTTGGGCCGGTGGGCCTGGCATTGCCACCTGATGTTGCACATGGACGCCGGGATGTTCCGCGAAGTGGTGGTGGCCTGACCCTAACCGATATGCACATGGAAAAACCAACAAGAACAGTACTTGCCGCCGTGCTTGCTTCCGCTGGCATGAGCGCAGCTTGGGCCCAGCACGCCCACACCGAAGCGGTTCCAACGCAAACTTCGTCGCCCGCCGTTGCGGAAAAGGCGAAGTCCATTCCGAAAGCAAAGTCTTCGGGCAAGGTTGGCGGCACCGCTGCGACCGACGGCCAGATGCAAGGCATGGACTCGATGCAGGGCATGGACCACAGCCAGATGCAAGGCATGGACTCGATGCAGGGCATGGACCACGGCCAGATGCAGGGCATGGACTCGATGCAGGGCATGGACCACAGCCAGATGCAAGGCATGGACTCGATGCAGGGCATGGACCACAGCCAGATGCAAGGCATGGACTCGATGCAGGGCATGGACCACAGCCAGATGCAGGGCATGGACCACAGCCAGATGCAGGGCATGGGTTCGATGCAGGGCATGGACCACAGCCAGATGCAAGGCACGGGTTCGATGCAGGGCATGGATCATGGTGACATGCAGATGCAAGGGGGGAGCGCGCCCGCGGATGCGCGCGACCCGCACGGTTACTCAGGGGGCTATCAGCTCGGCGTGGGTCAATACGCCATTGGTCCGCACCGTTCGCTGCACATGGCAGACGAACACCTATTTGCCTCGGTACTCGTTGACCGGCTGGAATGGGTCAAGGGAAATGAGAGCAATGCCGCTGCCTATGAGGCGCAAGCGTGGATTGGCAGCAGCTTTAACCGCCTCGTGATCAAGGCCGAAGGCGAATCCGAGAGGCGCAAGATCCACGAGGCGCGGACCGAATTGCTGTGGGGTCATGCCATTGCCACCTATTGGGACACGCAACTGGGTATCCGCAACGATGCCGGCTATGGCCGGCCAACCCGAAACTGGCTGGCCTTCGGTATCCAGGGCCTGGCGCCATACTGGTTCGAGGTCGACGCTACTGGCTATATCGGCACCGAAGGTCGCACTGCACTGCGCCTGTCAGCCGAGTATGAATTGCTAATTACCCAGCGCCTGATCCTGCAACCCCGAATCGAGGCCAATCTTTATGGCAAGAACGATCCCGAGGTCGGCGTGGGCAGCGGGCTTTCCAGCGGTGCCGTGGGTCTGCGCCTGCGCTATGAGTTCAGCCGTCAGTTCGCTCCCTATATCGGCATTGAACGGTACCAAACCTTTGGCAATACCGCCGACATGGTTCGCACCGCCGGCGGCCGAAGTGGCGAAACCCGTTTTGTAGCGGGTGTTCGCATGTGGTTCTAACCACGTATTTCAATCCACACTCATATTTGGAGTTCACCATGCAAGCGCCCCGCTTCACCATTCGTGCCGCTCTGGCAGCCGCCGCTGTGCTGGCTAGTACTGCAGCCTTCGCCCATCCAAAGCTGGTATCGTCCATGCCCGCCGACAAGGCCGAGGTGGCGGCGCCGCAGAAGATCGAGCTGAAGTTTTCAGAGAACCTCGCGACCCAATTCTCCGGGGCCAGCCTCGTCATGACCAGCATGCCCGGCATGGCCAACCATGCGCCGATGAAAATTGCCGCCAAGGTTGCCGGCAGCGACGACCCCAAGACCATGGTGATCACCCCGGCCCAGACGCTGGCGCCTGGCAGCTACCGCGTCGATTGGCGTGCAGTGTCGTCCGACACGCACCCGATTAATGGCAACATCGCGTTCACCGTGAAGTGATCCGCCGATGGACTGGGCAACTGTTGCAGTGCGTTTCGCACTCTATTTCGGCCTGACTGCACTGTTTGGTCTGCCGCTGTTTGGCTTGTACGCACTGCGCCGTGAGGAAATGGCGTCGCCAACGGGTGCGCGCTTTTTGACGCTTGGCGCGGCGGTCGCGGCCCTGGGCATCGTCCTGTCGCTGGCCAATATCACCATCATGGCCAAGGGCATGACCGGTGCCGCATCCTACGCCGAACTGCAAGGCCATGTCTTCGAAATGATTGTGACAGGCACCGCGTTTGGCGCGGCCTGGGTCGTGCGACTCGTTGCCTTGGTCCTCTGCGTGCTGGTCGCGTTGTTTGTCCGCAAACGGCCAGAACTTCAATTCTGGGTTCTGGCTGCAGCGGGCGGCGTCGCGCTGTCCACGCTTGCCTGGGGCGGCCATGGCGCCATGGATGATGGCATTCGACGCTACATTCACCTTGCCTCGGATATCGCGCATCTAATGGCCGCCGGCGCATGGGTCGGCGCTCTGCTCGCGTTCGTGTTGTTGTCGCATCCCTCTGCCACACCTGCCAAGGTTGCCCTACTGAGCCGCACCTCGAACGGCTTCGCTCAGGTGGGTACGATCGTTGTCGCAACCTTGGTCATTACCGGCGCAGTGAACTATTGGTTGATTGTCGGTCCGGTCTTGCCAGAACTGTCGCTGAACTCATACGGTGGACTGCTGGCGTCCAAGCTGGCGCTGTTCGGTACCATGCTCGCCCTTGCCGCGGCTAACCGTTTTCATCTGAGCCCGCGCCTGGAGCATGCCGTACGGACGGGCGACCATGCCGTCGCCGTTCGTACCTTGCGGCGCAGCCTGATGTTCGAGACCAGTGCGGCAACGCTCATTCTGGCTCTTGTCGCCTCGCTCGGCATCCTATCCCCCGCGGGCATGTAGCCACGTTTTCACGAACCGCGCAGCAAGGCTGCGCTTGTCTTGCTCTCAAACAACCGCCAAGGAGATGCCATGAAGACGCTCAAGTCGTTGCTGCTGGTGTTGGGGCTGTCGCCGATGCTGGTGTGGGCTGCCGGCAGCATGGAGGGCCATGCGAGCCCAGCTAGCGCCAGTAAGTCCGCTGCCGGTCAGCCGGGCAAGCCGGCCAAGGTCTCACGCACGGTTAACGTGACCATGAGCGACACGATGCGCTTCGCGCCCGACTCGATTCAGGTCAAGCGCGGTGAAACCGTGCGTTTTGTCGTCCGGAATGTCGGCAAAGTGGAGCACGAAATGGTGATCGGTACCGCCGCTGAGTTGAAAGAGCACGCGCAGATGATGCGCAGCATGCCTGATGCTAAGCACTCTATCCCGAACCAGATTATGCTCGCACCTGGCAAACAAGGCACACTCGTGTGGCAGTTCGACGGTCCTGGGACCGTCGACTTCGCTTGTCTGGTGCCGGGCCATTTCGAAGCCGGCATGGTCGGCAAGGTGGCCGTCAAGTAAAAAGCGCGACGACGGGTGCGTCCGGCGGCGAACAAAACGGCGGCACCGATGCTGAGGGTTCGACAGCGTAGGTTGGGTCATGGTGCCGCCGTGGCGGACCCGTTTACTGCGCGTGATCCTCCCCACTTGGAAGCGTTGACTTGTGGGGCATGACGTGGACCACATTGTTACCTGTCCAGAATGTAACGTTTGGGCAACGTTATCGTTGGAATGCCCTGATTAGACTAGATCGTGCGGCAACTCGCGTTTGGGTGCCGGTTGCCAGTTGCCCACAGATCAGCGCAGCACCAAGCTGCGTGCGTCCTTGGCGCGGGTGGAAGTCGGTTTGTCGCAGGCGGGTCCGTTAGACCTTGCGCACATCGACAGGGATGTCTCATTATGACTACTACGCAGGCTTTACGGATCACACTGGCACTCTCTGCCTTCGGCATGGCGTCGGCGTGCGCGCCTTTGCCACCTGCTAGGGCCGATTTGTATGGTACCGCCGCTGCCGTCGAGACGGCGACTCGGTCGATCACGCTGCGGCCAGGTGCGCGATACGTTAATGTCACCTCTGGAGAAACCGTTGCTTTCCGGGGCGCCAACCGCACGGTGGCTTGGACCTTTATGACCACAAGTAGTGGACGATCGGCAGTTGCGCTGAACTTCCTTTTGCCGGATCTGCCGGAAGCCAAAGGCATCACGGCCATCATCGCGCCAAGCCCGCTCTATCGGGGCAGCTCATGACGTATTGGTTGCTTACTGGACGCTATGCCAGACGACCACTTCGACAGCCATCCCCCACGCCGCATCCGGACCAGTAGGCGGTGGAACGTCCGCCTTGGTCCGCTGACTTGGCGCTTGCAGACCCGAGGGGCACCGCCGGTCTAGCCATATCGCGACATACTGCGCAACGCGCAACGCATAGCCTTCAGTGCGCAAGTGCGTTTGCAGACCAGCCTAATGCAATTTATCGAGAGCATGCAAAAAGTCACTGCCCCGCGGCGTGATGTGCAGACGATCGCCGTAAGCCAATTTTTCCAGATGCACCAGCTGCCGCTCAATCAATGCCTCGATCGACGCGTGATCGAGGTCGGCGAGATTGGGGGCTGCGTCGTCGATCAGCATAAGGGTGGCCACTTCATGTGGTGTCAGCATCGTAGTCTCCAGGACCCCTAGAAGTGAATCGGCGGATGGTTCCGCTCTCGTGGCGACGCGTTTCAGCATTCATTCAATGACCGCCGTGCAGACACGTCAAGGTAAATCACCGGCGCTGGGTCTACCATATGGCAATGCTCGACTTTCCATAACGGCTATGAGACTCGTCTTTCACCGGCGAGGCCATCCAGACCAGCCCCTGCATGGCATGCGCTACTACTCGATCATTGGGGCGGCGCTGGTCGTGCTTGGGCTTTTGTATCTCTTCTGGACGACGTAAGGGGATTAGTGCGGCGCAGCGTTCGCCGATCTTCGCCCACGACGAGTCATCGGCGTAGCGGCACGCGTGTTCGAGCCGTTTCGACGGCGCGCGACCGCTGCTCGCATACAGCTGTGTGCCACGCGCGAGCGGGCAGGCAGGCAAGAGACAGAAATTACCAGGCCGATCCAAGCGCCTGAATACCAGCAAGCCGGCCGCTCAACGCGACATGTTCGTCAGCTGTGGCGTACACACCGCGACAGCTCGTGCAGGGTCACTGCAGCAGCCCAGGCTAGGCTCGAAACGGACGTAGGCGCCATCGCTGACCGAAGCGCCTGCTTGCGGTGTTTGCTTGGGTCGCTACTTCGGGCTCGCATACTGCGCGGTCGCTTCGCGCTGCGCTACTGCCATTTTCTCAGGCCAAGTGCTCTTGATGTACGCGAGCACGGCAATGATGTCGTCATCCGACATCGACTGGCCGAAGGCTGGCATGTCACTGACATAGCCTCTCGGCGCGGTCACGCCGGCAACGAGCCCGTTCTTGGTAATGGCAAACAGCACCGCGTCCGCATGGTGCCAGGTATGACCCGATGCATCATGCGGGGGCGCCGGCATCCGGCCATTTGCGAGCCGCTCGCGCCAGTTAGGCTGGCCTTCGAGCTTGACGCCATGGCACGACGCGCAGGCCTGTGCGTACAGCTGCCTGCCGCGACCGAGCTGCGCGGCATCCGTGGCATCGATGCGCAGTTGGCGCCCTTCCCTGAGCGTCTGCGGTCCACCGGAGGGTGGCTCCAGATAGCGTTTCGCCTTGAGCGCGACCCCGGTGGCCGCCGCGGCGGCCACCACCAACCCGCAGGCCACGATCCAGCGCGACTGAGTTGACTCTTCCATGTCCTTTGTCTGGCAGTTCTGAAGTTCTGGCAACGCTTACCCGCGCAGCCCCGCTGCAGTCCTAGTCTTTCGAGAATGGCTTGCCGCTAAAATCCACTGTCACAAGCTTTCCGTCCATCTGCCCCATGCCTGGCGAGTTTGCCGGCATGCCGGGCACTGCGACCCCTTTCAAGGTCGGCTTCGCAGCGAGCTTGCGCACCGCTGCTGCCGGCACGTGCCCCTCCACCACCTGCGCGCTGCCATCGATCACCGCGGTATGGCAGGAGCCGAACTGGGTCGGGACGCCGAGCCTGGCTTTGACCGCCGTCATGTCGGACGAATCAATGACCTTGGTCTGAATGCCGGCCTGGTTCACGTGTTTGACCCATTCTGCACAGCAGCCACAACTGGGATCCTTGTACACCGTTAGCGTCGGCGAGGCCGCTTGCGCGCCGGTGGCGGCCGCGAGCAAAGCGGCAGTGGCCAAGAAATACTTCATGGATTCTCCGAAAAACATCATGTCAATAGACAAGTCAGCACCGGTCGAGTGCCTCATCGCCAGCTTAAATCTCTGCCTGCCGCAGGCGTAGCGCATTGGAGATCACCGAGGCCGAGCTCAGGCTCATTGCCAACGCGGCAATCATAGGCGAAAGCAGCAAACCGGTGAACGGGTACAGCACCCCTGCCGCTAACGGTACCCCGAGCGCGTTATAGATAAACGCGAAGCCAAGGTTTTGTTTCATGTTGCGAATGGTTGCCTCGGATAGCTCGCGTGCGCGCGCAATGCCACGCAGGTCGCCTTTGACCAACGTCACCTGCGCACTGTTCATCGCCACATCGGTGCCGGTGCCCATGGCGATGCCCACATCCGACTTGGCCAGCGCCGGGGCATCATTGATGCCGTCACCGGCCATGGCGACCACCGCTCCGCTTTGCTGCAGTTGGCTCACCAGTTGAAGCTTGTCCGCGGGCTTCACTTCGCCGTGGAACTCCGCAATGTCCAGCCTTGCGGCCACCGCCTTTGCCGTGGCCACGCCGTCGCCGGTGGCCATGACCACGCGGATGCCTTCGGCCTTCAGGGCCGCCAGCGCCTCGGGCGTTGAGCCTTTGACGGGATCCGACACCGCAAGCAGGCCGGCCAGACGGCCATCGACGCCGAGATACATAACGCTCGCGCCTTGTGCGCGCAGCGTATCGGCTTGGGCGCGCAGCGCCTCGGTGTCGATGCCGTCGGCTTGCATCAGCGCCGTATTACCAATGGCGAGTGTCTTCCCACCGACCGTACCGCGCACACCGATGCCCGTGCTCGACTCAAAGTCCTGTGACTTCTCCAGCGCCAAGCCACGAATGCGGGCCGCCTTAACCAGCGCCGCGGCCAGCGGATGTTCGCTGCCCTGGTCCAGGCTCGCCGCCAGCCGCAGGACTTCGTCGTCGGCATAGCCATTGGCGCCAATTGCACGCTCGAAAGCCGGCCGCCCCTCGGTCAGGGTACCGGTCTTGTCGACGATCAGGGTGTCGACCTTGCGCAGGTTCTCGATCGCGGCGGCGTCGCGGAACAGCACGCCGTTGGTGGCGCCCTTGCCGCTGGCAACCATGATCGACATCGGCGTGGCCAGCCCCAATGCACAGGGACAGGCGATGATCAAGACCGCAACTGCATTGATCAGACCGAACACCCAGCTGGGCTGTGGACCGAACAGGCCCCAGGCAAAGAACGTCACCACGGCGACGCCGATGACGCCGAGCACGAACACGCCCGCGACCTTGTCGGCCATGCGTTGCATCGGCGCCTTTGAGCGTTGCGCCTGCGCCACCATCTGTACGATCTGGGAGAGCACTGTTTGTGCGCCAACCTTCTCCGATCGGATGATCAGGCTGCCTGAGGTATTCATGGTGGCGCCAATAACGGGGTCGCCCTCGCGCTTGGTGACCGGCATCGGTTCACCGGTGATCATGGATTCGTCCACCGAACTGCTGCCTTCGGTCACGATGCCGTCGACGGGCACCTTCTCCCCGGGCCTTACGCGCAACAAGTCGCCGACATGCACATGAGTGAGGGGCACATCCTCCTCGGCGCCATCGCGTCCGATGCGGCGCGCCGTCTTGGGCGCGAGCCCGAGCAACGATTTTATCGCTGCGGAGGTTTGGGATCGCGCCTTAAGTTCAAGCAGCTGGCCGAGCAGCGTCAACGAGATGATGACGGCGGCGGCCTCAAAGTACACGCCGATGCGGCCGTGGGCGGCAAAGGTCTGCGGGAACGCATCCGGTGCCACGGTTGCGACCACGCTATAGGCATAGGCCGCACCCGTGCCGAGACCGATCAGCGTCCACATATTGGGGCTGCGATGCAGAAACGACTGGATGCACCGCACGAAAAAGGGCCAACCCGCCCACAGCACCACCGGCGTCGACAGGACCAGTTCGACCCAGCTCTGCGTCGCCGCCTCCATCCACCCAAATCGATGCCCGAGCATGGCCAACACCGTGGTCACCACCGTCAATGGCAGCGTCCACCAAAAACGGTGCCGAAAATCCACCAGCTCCGGATTCTCGGTCTCGTCCAGGTCCGGCAACAGCGGCTCCAGCGCCATGCCGCATTTCGGACAGTTGCCGGGATGATCCTGCCGGATCTCGGGGTGCATCGGACAGGTGTAGATCGTGCCGGGAGGCCCCGATTCCGCATCCGGGGCGGCTGAAGGGGCCGCGGTAGGAGCTGCCGCAGCCGCGGCGTGCTTGGCCGGGTCCGCCTCGAACTTGCGCTGACACGATGCACTGCAAAAGTAATAGGGAATGCCAGCGTGTTCGCTGTGGAATGCCGAGCCGGCCGACACCACCATGCCACAAACTGGATCCTTGGCGGTGCCGACGCCCGACACTGGGCTGTCGTGCGGCGCACCGTGGCGATGGGAATGGTGCTGGTCAGCATGCGCGCCAGGACCGGGGCCTGTTGCCTTGTCAGGGTGGCCCGCTTTCGGTGGGTGGCGCTGGCTGCTGGGTTCATTCATGGAAGGCCTCCTGTTAGTCGTGGCGCTGTCCGTCCACTGAGTCGCCGCCCTCTTTCGACGGCGCGCTGCGCCCGTGGCCGCCATGGAATAGATGCATCAACGGGCACAATAACACTAGTGCAAACGGCAACCAGGAGGCAACCGCGCTCCAACGGGGCATCCCGAGCGCGATGGCGGCGAAGATTGCCAGGGCGGCGAGGACGATCCCCCAACGCAGCGACCAGCGAAACCGACGGACTTGGCCGGCGATGGCGCCGTGATGCGTCGATTGGGAATGACATGCTTTCATGACAGACTCCTTACTTGACCATGACGGGAAGCTGACCGGCAGTCAATCGCCGCGCCCAGCTTTCTTGTGATAACGGTAGAGCTTCCGATAATGGGAAGGTCAAGCCGGTTCGCGTCAACATTGCGCCAAGTCAAAAGGCCTCACGGTGATACACTGCCCGGCAAAAATGCACACCATGACCGACACCATCCGTATCCTCATTGAGCGCTGGAAGACCGATCCCGCCGGCGCCTATCAAACCTGGTTTCTTTGGCCGGAGCGGCTGAAGAATTTCCGCTCGATTCGGCGTGGCATCGGCGCGGTGGTCGACGAGATCCACGCCGGTACATTCGGCAACGCGTATCGGGGCTCATCGCTCGAGACCGTGGTGTCGTCAATCGCAGAGCAACGGCAGATTTTCAAAGGCGCGGATCACGCCTTTCTGTGGAAGCCAAAACTGCGCATTCCAGATATCTATGAGCATGCCGACAATCAGCGTGCCTTTGCCAGACTGCTCCATACCTGCAACTGCTGTGACACCGAATCCGAAGTCCTTGATGCGATTCGTCAGCTGAGCAGCCTCGGCATCAAGGGTCTCGGGCCGGCGGCGGCCAACCTGCTGTATTTCATTCATCCCACGCTGGTGATGCCGTTCAACACCGCAATTGTCAACGGCTATAACGCCCTGACCGGATCGGCGGTCAAGCTTGGCAAATGGGATCACTATCTGGCGATGCGCGAGGGGGTACTCACCCTGAATCAGCGTTATCGGGATTTGCTCTCCAATGACCTTGGCGCGATCGCGGGCCTACTGTTTGACATCGGCATGCAGCGCTATCCGCTGCCACCGCGGCAAGCGCAGGCCGACGATGTGGCCGTCTGGCAGCAGGAACTGGCCAAGGTGCGCGAGCAGGCTGCCGCGCTTGCCAGGCAGATTCAGCTGGGGCAGGCCGAAGACGCCACCCATACCGAAGTGCAGGGATGGCTGCGCGATCTCGGCAAGTCGCTCGGCTTTGCCGTTTGGATTGCCACCAACGACCGAAGTCGGCTGTACAACGGCGAGCCCTTGAGCCAGGGCTGTCTCTCAACGTTGCCGCCGGCGCTGCTGGTGGCGGGAGGCGATACCGTTCCATGGATTGACACTGTCTGGCTAAATGCCACCACCCTCGAGGTCGAAGCCGCCTTTGAAGTCGAACATACCACCTCGATCTATTCCGGTATCGTGCGCTTGCTCGATCTGGCCCTCGGCTCCGACCCGTCCGCCCGCAAGCATCTTTTCCTGGTCGCGCCGGATGATCGCGAAGGCGACGTGCGCGCGCAATTGAGCCGCCCGGCCTTTAGCCGCGTCTCGGCACTCAATATCCGCTATGTCCCCTATTCCAGCCTGCGCGAGCATCGCGAAAGCATTGCGCGCTTTGGCAGTGGCTTAAAGCCGATCGAGGCCATCGCGAGACAGTTGTGAGTCCGGTCCTGGCGGTGGTCGGCGACGGCGCGGGCAAGCTTTCGGGCCCTGGTGCGGCGCGGCGCTGCCTAGCCGGACGTTGGCCCGCAGCCCCCGCGCGAGTAGCAAGCTGACCGCCCACGCCACCCAGAGGGTTGCGAGCGTGTGCGACAAGAAGTGCGCGCCCTGCGCCATGCGCGCCGCGCCAAGCGTGCCGCCCAGCAGCAGTCCGCCAGCCAGCCCAACCCACGCCCAGCGACGGCCGGCAGGACGCAATGCGATCCCCCAGACGACCCAGAGAAAGCCGGTAGCGGCGTGGCCGGCAGGAAAGCATTGTCCCGGCTTGACGTCTGCTGGCAGCGGATCCAGCAACCGCATATAGGGCAAGCTGCCGCCGAATTGAGCCATGTCCCAGGGACAGTGGCGTCCCGTCATGAGCTTCAGGAGCGTGACGCTCAACGGGATCACCACCATGCCCGCAGCGGCAAGCAACGCATTGCGACGCGGCAGCCAAGGCAGACGCCCCCGCCAGCCCCGCCAGCAGACACCCATGGCCGCGGCTACGGCGACGTAAGTGAGCCACTTCGCGCCCTTGTGGAGCACCGCTTCAAATAGCCAGTGCTGGCGCAACGGGAAGACCGTCCGACCGACATCGTAGAAACGGCCCTCGAGCCAGAGGTCGAGTTCGGTGCGCTGGAACACGTAGGCCAGCACCAACGCGGCCGATGCCAGCATCCACCATTGCTGGCGCAGCCAACGCTGACTGGCGGGCGTCTGAACCAACGGCATTTCTCTCATGGGGGCATTATCCGTTGCGGCAGCGTGCCGACAAATCCATGGTGGCATCCTGGGTCTGGGTACGGATATCCAGCAGGCCCAGGACTGTGGAGAATAGGTGGTCATGTGTGGCCGGTTCGTGCGCCCGCGCGCGCAGGCAGGAGACATCGAGCCGCATGCGCTGGGCGAATGAGTCTGAGAACCACATCACCATCGGTACCTCGGTCTGCTCCCGCGGAGCAATCGCGTAAGGCATGCCATGCAAGAACAGTCCGCGCTCTCCCAACGACTCGCCATGGTCTGATACATAGATCATGGCCGTGTCATAGCGCGCCTCGAGTTGTTCGAGCCAGTCGATGGTGCGTGCGAGCACATGATCGGTGTACAGCAATGCATTGTCGTACGCGTTGCGAATTTGCTCTGGGGTACAGCGCGAGAGATCATCGGTGTCGCAAGTCGGACCGAACTGCGCGAATTGGGCCGGATACCGCCGGTAGTACGCGGGACCATGATTGCCAAGTTGGTGCAGGACCACGACCAAGCTGCCAGGTAGCTGGTGCCGCAAAGCTTCCGCCCCGGCTAACAACACTTCATCCAGGCAGCGGTCGCGATCGCATAATGCCGACATAGCCTGAGGATCCGGCTGCCACGTGGGCAGGCCTGCGCAGACGCCTTTGCATCCTGATTGATTGTCTGCCCACCCCACCTTCATTCCCGCTCGTCCGATGACGTGTAGCAAAGACTCGCTGGCCTTGATGGCATCTTCGTCGTAATTGCGCCGTCCCTGGGGCGAGAACATACAGGGCAACGAGACCTCGGTATTGGTGCCGCAACTGGTGACTTGAGCGAAATTGATCACAGCGCGCTGCGCCAGCTTCGGCGTCGTGTCATGGGGCGACCTGCCACTGAGCCCCCAGTCCGCCGCTCGTGCGGTTTCTCCCACGACCACGACGAAGAGCAGGGGCTTGTTGTGCTCGCTCCAGCTAGCGCCGAGCCGGGCGTCGGTGCCAACCGGCTGGCGCGGCCGGTTCGCGGTACTGGCATCGCGTGCCAGCGCCCCGGTGAAGGCGTACACCACATTGACCGGCGCGAGCAGATAGCGGATCTCTTTATGATTGCGCATCTGGGCTGCGAAGTCCTTAAACACCAAGGACAGCGTCCCCACGCCGGCAACAATCGCCACCAAAATCGCGACCAGGCGCAGGCCGACGCTTCGTGTCAGTGCGCGCTGGCGCAGCGTCACCCAGGGCAACAACAACAATGGTGGTAGTGCCAAGAGCGCGATGCTGCCCATCATACGCAGCGTTAGCAACTCGCGAGCTTCCGCCACGTCGGTGCGCAGCACATTGCGGGCCATGCTGGGGTCAAGGTAGATGCCGTATTGACCCATGAAATAGCTGGCACCGGCGGCCACTACGACCAAAATTGTCAGCAACGGTTTGGCCGTCCAGCGGTTTATGAACGGCGCCAGCAGCACAAAATGCGCCGTGACCAGCGCGGTGCCCACTGCCACGCCGTAGCCCAGATCACGGAGCCCGCTCAACGTCCGTTCGGCAAATAGCGCCCGCCAGAACGGACCGTTCAGGACGAGAACAAAGTATAGGCAGAAGCCGAGTAGCAAGGTCTCGACGCCGACCTCCAGACGCCAGGCGCGACCCACCCAATTTGCGCGCGCCCCGCTCGGTGGTGTGCCGGGCGAAGCCGGGTCACGGCGCGACCGGTTTAGATTCGGTTCCATCATTGGCGCATGGCGCGAAAGGCGGGACATTACCAGCCGCAGGCGTTGCAGTACGCAACGCTGTGTTGAGCCAGTGGTGGACAAAAAGAATCGCGCCGAAGGCGCGATGATCACTCGCTGGGCTGGGTGCGGTCCGACCGCTGCAGCCTATGCCGTCTGCCTGGATCAGGCCTGGTCCGACCCGAGCCGGCGCATCGGCAAGGCTGAATCTCGGCGCGTGCGCAAGCACGATAACGGGTATCGGGACAGTTTCCCCGATACCCGCCCCGCGTCAACGCACCGGCCCACCGAGCGGCCCATCGCCCCGACGAGTCGGCGCGTTGCCGAGATTTAGGCGCCGTCGCTGAACGTGTCGCGAGGGCCTACGGCGTGGCTACCGTCGGTGAACGGGTCCCGCGTGCCCATGGCGTGACTGCCATCGGTGAACGGATCGCGCGTGCCCATGGCATGCGCTCCATCGGTAAAGGTATCGCGCGGCGAATTGACGCCAGCGTTCGCGATGCCCGCGACGCCACCAAGGGTTGCCACGGTCAATGCCACCAAGGCAGTCTTCTTCAATGTACGCATTCTATTTCTCCTTGTTTCGATAGTGGCTCAGTGAGCCTGCATTTGCAGTGTAGAAAGATGTACCCCACCAGGGCCTGACGACAAAATTACAAATGTGTCATGTTGTCACTCCTGGCAAACCGGCCATTCTTAGCCACCGGTAAAGAGCTTGCTGCGCTCGATATAGACGCGCACGCCTTGGGCGTTGGGCATTGCCGGGAACAGGACGCCAAGATCCACGGATTTTCCTTGAACAAATTCGGCGAACGTCCAGGTGGCCTCCTGCGCGCCGCTGCGGAAGGTAACGGTGTCGCCGGAGGCCACATTGACAGACTTCAGGCCGGGAGCGAGCGTCACCGCGCGTGCGGCCGTGTTCGCCGGCGCCAGGCTACCGAAGAGCGTCGCCTGCGGCCCCAATGGGGTAGCAGCCTGCGCCGTAGCCATTGCGCTGGGCACTGTGAGCGATGCCGATGAGCTGGTTTGGTCGGCGGCTTGCCGCCGCACGTGCTCCGCCCAGTTGTCGCCCGCATTGGTTCTGGTCTGGTCCGCACTCCACGCCGGTGAACTGGATAGGACGGAAACGGCCGCCAGCGCCAATGCGGTCAAAGCGGTCTTCTTGGTGTTCATGATGCGCTCCATAACGTTTCGAGGCGTAACCTCTTAAGTGTCATGGTAGGCAACCGGCACTCACGCGGACGTTACTCGCGAATTACATCCCCGTAAGCTTTCCCGCATCCATCTGCGCCGCAGAAATGGGTACGTCGGCGAGGCTAACGACCTGGATTGTCAGGCGCGAGGGCCGCGCCTGCGACGCTGCCCTGACGGCCGCGCGAGCCAAGGCATTTCGGAAGAACCCAAGCCGACGCGTCCGCTCTTGCGCCACAGACGAGCCTGGCGAACGCTTGAGACGCGGCCCGCGGCGTCCTCGTCATTGACGTTAAACGCCGCGATGGGCCCACGCGTGACTGCGTCCTCTACAAAGTCCAGCCCTTCTTCCTGGCCACCAGCAGCAGCGAGCCGCCTGCCGGGAAACGCAAACCGGCCCGTATTAGGTTGTGCTCGAGGGTGCAAACACCCCCGAGCATGCCGTTCATGGCCGCCCCAATGCGAAACCCGTCGTCCATGGCATCGCCGGGCGGCTTGGCGCGCTGCCACACCCGGGAGATGGCCATCGCAGGCAGCAGCAGCGTCATGAAGGAGGTGACGTCCACGATTTCGAACCCGGCCGCCTCCACTTTCTTCACCAGTTCTTGGCGCGTATAGCGCCGCTTATGCTTGGCCGCATCGTCCATATGGCTCCACAGCGACGGATGCTGGGGCACTGTCAATACGATTCCCCCATCATTCCTGCAGGCCCGGTACATCTCCGCCAATACTTGGGCGTCGTCGTCGACGTGTTCGATGACGTCAAACGCCCCCAGGACATCGAAGGCTTGGGCAAAGGGAATGGCACGGGCATCCATTTGCAACAACTGAGCTTTGCATTTGCGCTGTCCCTGCATCAGGGCGCGCAACGATGCCTCGCCGCCGACCAAGCGTGCACGCGGGAAGCGGGCCTGGATCGCGCGCAGGTTCTCCGCGGTCCCGCAACCGACGTCCATGAACGAGCGCAAGGCCGGAAAGTAGCGCTGCAGCGCGTCCAGGATCAGTTTGCGGCGATAGACGAACCAGAAGTGCGTCGCTTCGAGCTTCTCGTACTCGACAAAGAGCGGTTCGTGAAAGCCATCATGGTCGACCATCATGGCGGGTGCCAGGCAGAGCACGCCGGCCAGAACACGGGGCTGCCAACCGCACGCGGTGCACGCCCACACGTCAATTTTGAGCGGGGCCTTACATTGATTACAGATGCGCATCGCTGTCTCCAATATGTGCGCGGGCGACCGCCAGGCGACAATCGCACGCCGCACCATAATTGCCCTACCTTGCTCTCGCACAGGGACGAGCGCAGGCAGGCTTGTTTCGTCTTCGGTCAGGCCGAAGGACGAGATCTAGGAAGGTGGAGGTAGCCAGCCCAGGAGTTGCTTGGGCGGCGTCAGAGATGATGGGAAGGCGGGCGCAGCAGCGTTTCAGGCGTTGTGCTGGCAAATATCCACTGCAGAGACGCCGGTAGCATGCTGTTCATGGACAATGCTTGGGTCCCCGAGAAGGCAAAGATGGCAAGTGTCGAGGCGGCCGAGCAGGCAGAACACGCATGACAACCGCGCCCCTTGCCGCGCTCTTTGCTTGCCGGACAGTGATGCGACCTCGGATCGCAGTGTGCGTCGGCCTGGTCGGCGCTCGCCTCGTCAGCGACGTCGATGGTGGCAACGATGGCGAAGAGACCGGCGCCCTGCCGCAACTCGGTCAGCTCGCCGCACGAAAGAGTAGCCGCTGCGCCAACGTTCTGAATCGGCAATGCCAATACAACGAGCCAAAGCGATAGGTGGCGCAACAGCCTTCTCATCCGGCGGCATCAAGCATCAATTGAGTCGAGAGTCTATACGAGCCGCCTGTCAGTAGAATGACGTGGACATGACAGACGCGGCGCTTCCCCTGACTTTTTCCAACGGACGCCGGCGTCACGGTAACGAAGGAAGCCTAGAAGCGATGCCTCTGATGAAAGCATCCGTATCATGCGGGAGTCCCCCGCTCCGGCCGGTGTCGGCACGCCAGCGGGCAATCAATAACAGGCGAGTGCGTCAGTGGTCGCGTGAACCGTGAGGGGCATTGTGCCGGCGGCGCTCAGGCTCACGTCGCCCATGTTCGATGCCGTGGCGCGGCTGGCGATGCGACTCGCGCAGCGCAGTGCCATGCCCGTACGAGGGCTGGGCATCATGTACCACCGCAACCGCGGGCACGACGTGCACAGCGGCAGGCGCCGGCCGTGACGGGTAGAGGCCGGCCCGACCATAGCCATCTTGCGTGTAGCCATGCGTCTGCGCATTGGCGTAACTGAACCCGATGACCAGCGCGGTGCCGACTAGGATGGGAAGCTTTTTCATGTTTTCTCCTTTGCGTGCGTAGAGGGTGGGAGCATACGACTTCTGCATTGCCGGCAGTGTTCGCGTTTCCCTACAAATGTGAGCGGTTGTAACGGTATTACCCCAGCAATGACGCGCGAGTCGAACTCGATGAGTGCCGCGTAATGGTTGGGTAATGATGGCGGCAATTTCCAAACGGGAACGCTTGCTGCCATTCCCGCCGGCCAAGACAACACAGAAAAAATTCCTGCACGTAATGGTCGCGTAATATTGGCGGGTCGTGAATGTCGCAATCCCCTGCCGATGAACATCACTAGGACGAAAGCCCAACCGAACATGGATGCCCAGCATGTAATGGTTGGGTCATTGCATAGCAATGTGAAGTAAGGTCGCTGAAAGATGGCACGCTGCGGGGCCCTTCTGCAAAGGCAGATCTTGGTGCAAAAGCAATCAGAACCTAGATTCACGATAACGGCATTGCCGTTTGCACACCGCTTCGCTGGCTTCCCGGTCGTGTCGCGCCCTGAACCACCGCAACGGACTCTCGTCATCTAGGGCAAAGGAGAAATCATGCGTGTCTTATTACTCATTACCGTCATGTTGGCCGGGTGCGCGACCGTCGCAGAACGTACCGCGCACGCCGAGCGCGATATGGAGACCTCATTACGCGTTGAGGGCCCCGCTTGCGAAAAGCTCGGCTATCAGAAAGACTCGGATCCGTGGCGTGACTGCGTGTTACGCCTCAGTGCCGGAAGTGGACCGTGTATGCATCGACGGTTTTGAAACGCATGCCCCGCGTATGGCGGGGCAATTCGCGGCGAGTTCGTTCTCTACACCCGACGCCTAGCGGCTGCGGATGGGTGGCGCTTACCGGTCGTTTTCAATCGAAGCGCGACGCCAGCCTGCGCACTGCTTGACCTTACCCCCGTGGGAAGGTCCATAGTGCAAATGAGGACGGCATCGCGGCGATCACGCCTTGGCCGTACCACGCATCCAGCGGGGAAAGCATGACGACTGCAACGCCAACGTTATTTGATGACGTGTTCGCTGCGTTCCGTCTGGCCTGCGCACAGCAGCAGTACAGCGTGGCCGAGCACCTGCTGGCTGCCCTGGAACAATTGGCCGGCGACAACCATCGCATGCTCGACGAGGTCTACCTGTCGTTCGCGTCGACCTGCCCTGCAGGCAACGCGCTGTCGGACTCAACCGTGCCGCGCGCAAGATGAAGTTCTATACTCAATATGGTTCCCGCGACGGCGCTACCGCACGTCGGCTCGGAGAGGTTCAATGCGTAAGCCTATGAATCGCCTTTGGCGTCTCGTCGTGCTCCTGACCCTGGCGCTGGCTTTGCCTCTACGAGCTCAGGCCGGACCGTTGGACAGCTGCTGTATCGCTGGCATCGCTCAAATGCCAGCACACGGACCTGCTCAAGCGGCGCAAGCCAGTGTCGAGGCCGGCAGTCCCCATGACTGCGTCAGTCAATTCGGTTGCGCCGGTGACCGACATGTCAGCGGCCCGTCTCGTCTTCCCTGCACGATTTCCGCTTGTGCAATCCTCGCGGGCACGCCGTTGGCCACCGCCGCCCCCACGGATGCATGGACCAGCGTGTTGGTCGCGCATCCGGAGTTCGCATATCGCTCCGTCGTTCCGCCTCGCCTCGAGCGCCCGCCCAAACGGTTCTGTCTGTAGGGCGGTCCCGCACGGCAGGGTGCCGCGCTTGGTGCCATCGCACCAACGTGCTCCTGTCTGATTTCGACATTTGCAGTGTCGCCTGCCGCTCGCTGGTGAGTTTAAGCGGCGCGCTGCATACCCAGAACGAGGAACATCATGAAATTCTTTTTTCACGCGCTAGGGGGCGCCGTCGCCCTTGGGCTCTCGCTGTCAGCAGTCGCAGGTCCGGACTGGTATGTGATCGAAAAGGCTCGCAACGCCAAGCGGGCTGAGGCGCAACAATTGAAGGCGCAGCAGGCAGAGGACCACACCGCGATGAGGCGTGACCATGCCGCCATGATGCAAAAGTGCCGCGAAATGATGGGTCAGCCCAAGTAACCGGCTTCTCCGATGCGCTGCGTTGGCGTGGCGCATCGGAGCGCCTCGATTGGGCGATGCCACAAGTGGGTCGCATTTGATCTGCGGCAAACGGCCGCGAGGGCAAAGTGCCGAAAGCGGCCAAACGCTGCTACCATTTGGCTCAAACCGAGTTTCCCACGTGCGTATCCGCTTTCGCCGGCTTTGCCTTGCCGCCTTCCTGCTGAGTACCTTCCTGACAGTTCAGCTGGCAGCGGCGGCCTACGCCTGCGCGGGCAGCCGGTATTCGATGGACGGTATGACGGACATGGCCGGTATGACCGAGTCCTGTCCCGACATGACGCAGAAGGCCGAAGCGCCGGCTGCCCATGACGGCTTGTGCCTGGAGCACTGCCAGCTTGGCTCCAAATCGGCCGACCACCCCAGCCCGCAGATTCCAGCGTTCCAGCCCGTGCTCGTCAATCTGGTTGAGCCGGCGTTGGTGCCGGTAGTCGTCAGCCAGCGAGCCGCCTACGCCGACGCGGTGCCACGCGGGCCCCCTCGCCCGCTGCCCATCCTCCACTGCTGTTTCCGAAACTAGCCTCCGCAGCAACGCCTACTATCGTGCCCTGAACCATGGTGTTCAGGGTGGTCGTTGCTTTGCGGAGGCTTTATGCATTTGCGTTCTCCCTTTGCGTATGGGTGCCGGCTGACGCTGGCCCTTACGCTGTTCGCCGCTGCCCATCCCGGATGGGCGCAGCCGGCGGCCGCACTCTCCTTGCAGGAAGCGGTAGCCCTCGCGTCTTCCGGCTCGTCGGACGCCGAAACATCGCGCTCGGCGGTCCAGTCCGCCATCGAGATGGCGGTCGCTGGCCGGCAATTGCCGGATCCGGTGCTCAAAGTCGGTGTCAATAACGTACCGGCGAACGGACCCGACCGGTTTTCCCTCGGCACGGAATCGATGACGATGCGCTCGATCAGCCTGATGCAGGAGTTCACGAGATCGGCCAAGCGTGAGGCTCGCGCCCAGCGCTTCGAAGCCGAGGCGTCGTCGGCGGAGGCCCAGCGTACGGCGGCGCTCGCCACGGTGCAGCGCGGCGCCGCGACGGCCTGGCTGGACCGCTGGTATGCCGAGCGCGCCTACAGTGTGCTCTCCGAACAGGCGCACTCCATCCAGTTGATGGTAGACGCGGCGCAGGCCGCCTATCGCGGCAACCGCGGCTCCCGTGCCGACATCGTGGCCGCCGAACTGGAACTCCAGCAACTGCAGGATCGCGAAGACGAGGCTCGCGCGGCGCTGGCATCAGCCCGTGCGATGCTGCGCCGCTGGGTGGGCCAGGCGGCCGAGCGCCCGCTGACCGAACGCCCGGCGCTCGAGGCGCCGGCTTGGCTCAACACCCTGGAGGCCGACGGCGTGGCGCAACTGCCAGACGTGGCGGCGGCCGAGGCCCAGGTCGGCGTCGCCGAGGCCGAAAGCCGCGTCGCCCGGGAGAACAAGATCCCGGATGTGAGCGTGGAACTGATGTACAGCCAGCGTGGCCCCGCTTACTCCAACATGGTTTCTCTCAATGTCTCACTGCCGCTTCCCTGGGACCAGAAGCAGCGCCAGGATCGGGAACTCGCCGCAAAGCTGGCGCAGGCCGACGCCGCGCGCGCGCAAGCCGAGGTCATACGCCGCGGCTTGATCGGACAGTTGCGTGGCAAGCAGGCGGAGCTGTCGCTCAGCCAGTCGCGGCTCGAGCGCTATCGGAACACCACCGTGCCACTGGCTAAGGCCCAGACCGAAGCGGCCCTGACCGCCTATCGCGCGGGCGCAGGCACCCTGACCGCCGTCGCCGATGCCAGTCGCAAGGCGCTCAATATTTCGCTCGAGCGCCTCAAGCTTGAAGCCGCTACCGCCCGACTCTGGGCGGATCTGGCTTTCCTGATGCCATTACCCACGGCAGCCCAGCCCACGTCACTGCAAGGAGCTCAACCATGAACAAGACCACGATCGCACGGACGGTGGCAGGCCTGATGGTGGTGGCAAGCGTTGGAGCGGCCTATTTCCTCGGTCAACAGCAAGGGCGCCAGCAGTCGCCCGCATCGGCGAGCTTTGGCAGGGACACGAGCGGCGCCAGCGGTGCCGCGCTCAAGGCGGGCGATATCGACCCGAAAACTGGCAAGCGCATCCTCTACTGGCATGACCCGATGGTGCCAGGACAGCGCTTTGACAAGCCGGGCAAGTCACCGTACATGGACATGCCGTTGTCGCCGGTATACGAAGAAGCCAGCGGCGGTGCGGCCGTCACGATTGACAGCCGCGTGACACAGAACCTTGGCATTCGCACGGCCGAGGTCAAGACCGGCCGGCTGGAGGCCGCTTTGCAGGTCCCGGGCAATGTCGCGATCAATGAACGCGGCATCGAAGTGCTCCAGGCGCGCACCAGCGGGTTCGTGGAACACGCGTATGCCCGGACCACCCTCGATCCGGTCCGCAAAGGTCAAGCGTTGGCGCAAATCTATGCGCCGGAATGGGTCGCCGCGCAGGAGGAATATCTGGCCGTGAGCCGGATGGACGGCAGCCTCCAGCGCGATCTGCGTGAGGCCGCCATTGCGCGCATGCGTCAGGTGGGTATGACCGAGAGCCATATCCGGTTGGTCCAGTCCACCGGCAAACTGCAGCCGCGGCTGGCGATCACCAGTTCGGTCGACGGCATCGTCACCGAAATCGGGGCGCGCGATGGCATGACGGTTTCGCCGGGAACGACTCTGTTTCGCATTGCGAGCCTAGCAACCGTTTGGGTCATCGCCGAGGTGCCTGAGAGCCAGGCCGCCCCGTTGCGGCCCGGCCAGACAGTGTCGGCCACCGCGGCAGCCTTGCCCGGCCACCCGCTGTCGGGCAAGGTCGACGCCATCTTGCCAGATATCAGCGCCGGCACCCGCACGGTCAAGGTGCGCATCGAATTGCAGAACAAGGCCCGTCAGCTATTGCCCGGCATGTTTGT
Organism: Cupriavidus sp. P-10; assembly: GCF_003402535.2. Classification (NCBI taxonomy): domain Bacteria; kingdom Pseudomonadati; phylum Pseudomonadota; class Betaproteobacteria; order Burkholderiales; family Burkholderiaceae; genus Cupriavidus; species Cupriavidus sp. P-10. Next base: position 90,443 of record NZ_AP025174.1, on the reverse strand, counting down.
CTCGGTGCGCTTTGACGCCGCCCCAGGGCCAGATCGTGTGCTCGTGCCAACCGAGGCGCTGATTCGCACCGGCACGCGCACCATCGCCATGGTCGCATCCGGCCAAGGCGGCTTCAGCCCCGTGGAGGTCAAGACCGGCGCGGCGGCAGGCGGTGAAACCGAAGTCATTGAAGGGCTCAAAGCGGGTCAGAAGGTGGTCGTATCAGGACAGTTCCTGATCGACTCGGAGGCGAGCCTGCGCGGCACTACTCAGCGCATGACCGCGCCCACAGCCGCCTCTGCAGCCGGCGCGTCGGCGCCTGGCGCCGCTGCGGCGCCCGGGCCGGAACATCAAGGCGTTGGGCGAATCGAGGCCGTGACCGAGCAGAGCATGACGATCTCCCATGGCGCCATTCCCTCGGCGCAGTGGGGCGCCATGGCGATGGAGTTTGGCGCGCCGCCGGCCGGCATGCCCAAGGGATTCAAGTCCGGGGATCAGGTCAGGTTCCGCTTCCGACTGGATAAGGACGGCGTGGCGACCCTGTCGGCGGTCGAGACGGCCGACACCACTGCGGGAGCCAAGCCATGATCGCCCGACTCATTCTCGCCTCCATCCGCAATCGCTTCCTGGTACTGCTCGCCACCGTCATGGTGACCGCGTGGGGACTTTGGGCGGTACAAAGTACACCGCTTGACGCCTTGCCAGACCTGTCCGATGTGCAAGTGATCATCCGCACGCCATTCCCTGGCCAGGCGCCGCAAATCGTAGAAAACCAGGTGACCTATCCGCTCACCACGACCATGCTGTCGGTGCCCGGGGCGAAGACCGTGCGCGGCTACTCGTTCTTCGGTGACTCCTATGTCTATGTGCTGTTCGAAGACGGGACTGACCTGTACTGGGCGCGCTCACGCGTGCTCGAGTACCTGAACCAAGTGCAGTCGCGATTGCCCGCGGCAGCCAAGCCCGCGCTCGGGCCCGATGCAACCGGCGTCGGCTGGATCTACGAGTATGCCTTGGTCGACAAGACCGGCCAGCATGACCTCAGCCAGCTACGGGGACTGCAGGACTGGTTCCTGCGCTTCGAGCTCAAGTCCCTGCCTAACGTCGCCGAAGTGGCCTCGCTCGGCGGCATGGTCAAGCAGTACCAGATCGTGCTGATGCCGGATCGGCTGCGCGCCTATAACCTGTCCCAAGCCAAGGTGCTGGCAGCGCTCAAGGGCGCCAACCAGGAAACCGGCGGCTCGGTGCTGGAGTTGGGCGAAGCGGAATACATGGTCCGGGCGACCGGTTATCTGAAAACGCTGGACGACTTTCGCCAGATTCCGCTGGTCACCCGCGACGCGGGCATCCCGGTACGGCTGGGCGACATTGCCACCGTGCAGCTCGGCCCCGAGATGCGGCGCGGTATTGCCGAACTGAATGGCCAGGGCGAAGTGGCCGGTGGCGTCATCGTGCTGCGCTCGGGCAAAAATGCCCTGGAAACCATCGAAGCGGTCAAGGCCAAGCTCGCCACCTTACAGAAGAGCCTACCCAAGGGCGTCGAGATCGTCACGACGTACGACCGGTCGGCACTGATCAAGCGGGCGGTGGACAACCTCACCACCAAACTGATCGAGGAATTTGCGGTCGTGGCGCTGGTCTGCCTGGTGTTTCTGTTTCACCTGCGCTCGGCGCTGGTGGCCATCGTCTCGCTGCCGCTGGGCGTGCTGGCCGCCTTCCTGGTGATGCGCTACCAGGGCGTGAATGCCAACATCATGTCGCTGGGCGGCATTGCCATCGCCATTGGCGCGATGGTCGATGCCGCGGTGGTGATGATCGAGAACGCGCACAAGCATCTTGAGCATTGGCATGCCGATAACCCACAACGCGAACTCAGCGCGCAGGAGCGCTGGCGCGTCATTGGCGAATCTGCCGCCGAGGTCGGGCCTGCCCTGTTCTTTTCGCTGTTAATCATCACGCTGTCGTTCATCCCGGTGTTCACGCTGGAGGCGCAGGAGGGCCGTCTCTTTTCGCCGCTGGCCTTCACCAAGACCTATTCCATGGCGGCCGCTGCGGGATTGTCCGTCACCTTAGTACCGGTGCTGATGGGCTACATGATCCGCGGCAAGATTCCGTCGGAACAGGCCAATCCGCTCAATCGCTGGCTGATTCGCGGCTACCAGCCGCTGCTTGGCAAGGTGCTCACCTATCCGAAGACCACTCTGGCGATTGCCGCCGTACTGCTCGTCGCCACCGCGTGGCCCATTATGCGCATCGGCGGCGAATTCATGCCGCCCCTGGATGAAGGCGATCTGCTCTACATGCCCTCGGCGTTGCCAGGTCTCTCCGCAGGCAAGGCCTCCCAGCTCCTGCAACAGACCGATCGGCTCATCAAGACCGTGCCGGAGGTCGCGACGGTGTATGGCAAGGCGGGCCGCGCCGATACCGCTACTGATCCAGCGCCAATCGAGATGTTCGAGACCACCATTCAGTTCAAGCCCAAGGACCAATGGCGTGCCGGCATGACCACCGACAAGCTGGTGGAGGAACTCGATCGGGTCGTCAGGGTGCCAGGGCTGTCTAACATCTGGGTGCCGCCGATCCGCAACCGCATCGACATGCTCGCCACCGGCATAAAAAGCCCAGTGGGGATCAAGGTCGCCGGTACGGATCTGAAGGAAATCGATCGCTTGGCTACTCGCATCGAGGAGGCCGTCAAGACGGTCCCCGGAGTCACCTCCGCGCTGGCCGAACGGCTCACTGGCGGCCGGTACATCGACGTGGATATCGACCGGGCGGTTGCCGGCCGGTATGGCCTGAACATTGAAGACGTTCAGGCCATCGTCTCCTCGGCCATCGGCGGCGAAAACGTCGGTGAAGTGGTCGACGGGCTCGCGCGCTATCCAATCAATGTCCGGTATCCGCGCGACTATCGGGACTCCATCGAGCAACTGCGCAGTCTGCCGATCGTGACCGACAAGGGGCTGCAGATAACCCTGGCCGACGTTGCGCGCATCCAGGTCGTGCAAGGACCGCCAATGCTGCGCAGTGAAAATGCGCGGCTCTCCGGATGGATCTACGTCGACATTCGCGGCAGGGACCTGCGCTCGGCCGTGCTGGACATGCAGGCGGCGGTGGCCAAAGCCGTCCCGATGCCAGGCGGATACTCCCTGAGCTGGTCAGGGCAGTTCGAGTATCTCGAGCGCGCTACCGCCAAGCTGAAGGTGGTGGTGCCGTTCACCCTGTTGATCATCTTCGTCTTGCTTTATCTGGTGTTCGGCCGGCTGGATGAGGCGCTGCTCATCATGGGGACGCTACCGCTCGCCTTGATCGGCGGCTTCTGGCTACTCTATCTGCTGGGCTATAACCTGTCGGTAGCCGGGATTGTCGGCTTCATCGCACTCGCCGGGGTCGCTGCGGAATTTGGCGTCATCATGCTGCTCTATCTGAAACACGCTTGGCAGGAACGGCTTGAGGATGGTCAAAGCAATCTCGCGGCCCTGCTCGATGCGATCCAGGAAGGCGCCGTGCTGCGTGTGCGCCCGAAGGCGATGACCGTGGCGGTGATTCTGGCCGGCCTGCTTCCGATCATGTGGTCGCACGGCACCGGCTCAGAAGTAATGCAGCGCATCGCTGCCCCGATGGTTGGTGGCATGGTGACGGCGCCGCTGCTGTCCATGTTTGTGGTGCCGGCGGTGTACCTGCTGTTACGCCGCCGCCAGCTCAAGCAGACTTCCCTTTCCCCCCACCACCTCTCACCTCAGGAGGAATCGCAATGAAATACCTCAAAACCCTCGCGGCCGTCGTGGCCATCCTTACTGGGCCGGTCGCATTCGCCGCGGGTTCAATGGACGGCATGGACATGAAGGCCCCGGCCGCCTCACCACAGGCACCTCGACCGGTGCCCGCAGAGATCAAGAAGATCGATGCGCAAGCCGGCAAGGTTACGCTCAAGCACGGCCCCATCGAGAACCTGGGCATGCCCGGAATGACCATGGCGTTTCCGGTCAAGGATCGCGCCTCGCTTAGCCAGTTCAAGGAAGGCGAAGCCGTGTCGGTGACCTTCGACAAGGTGGATGGCGCGCCCACGGTCGTGGACATGCAGCGCAAATAATTCACGCCATGCGCGCACGGTTTGCTGCCAAGCAGGCCGTGCGCGCCCTAGCTCCTGGCAGGCTTGCTAATATCAAGCCGCCTGGTTTCGCGTTGCATTGCGCAGAGTCCCTGACAGGCCAGATCCAAATCGAACCCCTATCGTGCCCCGCTCCCTTTTTGATCTGCCCCACGATGTCCTTGTTGTCGTCCTGAGCTCACTGGCAATCATCCTTTGTATGCTCGGCCTGTTTGCCTGGTATGTCAGACGCCGACATGGCCCTGCCTCGAGAATGCGCAATCCGCGCGGCGCGGCGTCGCGTAAGCGCAACAGAAAATCGACGAGACGTCGCAAATAGCGGCCACAACGGTTCGTTCGCAGCGGAATTCGATGCAGCACCGGTTCGTGCCTGCCTCGGCATCGACGGGGCGGTCATGCCCTTGCTCGGCGCACTACGCTGCCGCCCAGACTAGCAACAACTCAGTCCGCCCATCATGCGCTGGTGCATCAACAGCATGCCGACCGCACCCAAGAGGGCGATCACGCCGATGGTAGCGCGTACGGTCAAGATGATTCTCCAAATGGTCGATCTATTCATGGCGCTCCCTTCCTGACGTCACCTTGCGTTGCCATCATCGCCGTCGCGATCTCCCGGGCAATGGCGCTTGGTCGAACGGACGCGCCCAATGCCTAATGGCAACCTCGTCATCGACGCGGCATGAGCTTGACGGAATGAGGGGGAGGTCGGCAAACCGCGCCAAGATGTGGGCTGTACTTGGTACCGCTGTGTGCAACTTGCCCTTGGGAGCATGCTCGCGTTCGGGATGATGATCAATGTTGCGCGGCATCATGGCTACTGCCTGTGCTGCCCCCCTTTTTCTGCTCCTGATTGGCCCGATGCCTGCGCTGCGGGCTGGCGCGGGCCAGCCGCACGGTGCCCACCAATCTCTGCACCGAACTGTTCATTGTTGTCGCCAGCCGACCGATCGACCATGTCGCGGTACTCGGTTGGCGTCAGGGCGGGCAGCTTATCCAGAAAAGCGACGAGATCCCAGATTGCCTCGTCGTCGTGATCGCTGCCCCACGCTGGCATGCCGGTCATCTTCAAGCCGTGTTTGATCACAACAAAGGCATGCTTCGGATCGGCCCGGCCCTGGTCCAGGCGCGGCGGCGCGGGATACAGTCCACGCGTCAACTGGCTGTCGGGCAAGCCCGGTGCGCGGTGGCACGCCACGCACATGGATGCATATTGGCCGGCGCCTTTGAGAACGCGCTGGGCATCATTCAGATTCGGCGGCTCCAGTTTGTCGGCTTGCTGGCCAATGGCGCGCGAACGCACCATCGCCAGGACTTTCTCTGTAATCGGCCAGTGCGGTTCGTCGGCGGCCACACTATAGGCGCCCGAGTACGCGATCCCGAATACAGCTGCGGCGGCAAGGAGCAGCAGCGCAATGATCGAAATTGTGAAGGTTCTCATTGCGAGTCTCTGTCGCTGGCCGCGTCGGAAGCGTTACGCCGCGCACCTTCGTCATCGGACTGGCGTGCTGACATAGCGGGACGCCCGCGCGTGTCATTTGACGCCGTCTCGGTTGTATGGCACTCCCCGACTTCGTGGTTTTGAAGGAGGACCAGTTGATTGCGCAGCGGGGACAGCGCCGGGCCTTCTAGCACTTGGCCATCGGGGGAGTACCGGCTGCCATGACATGGACAATCCCAACTGCGTTCGACGGCATTCCAGTGCACCATGCACTTCATGTGGGTGCAAACTGCCGATACCACGTGAAGCGCGCCGGCTGCGTCGCGATAGGCCGCCACCCGTTCGTGCCCCAGCCGCACGATCGCCCCTTGCCCCGGCGCCAGCGCCTGCGCCGGCTTGGCGCTGCGGTACGTCACATAGTCGTGGAAGAACTCCTTGGCAACGCCGGTGTTCGCCTTGAACATGTCCGACCCTGCCCGCCCAGGATGAAACCGACGCACGCGATACAATTCGCTCCAACGATTCTCACGCCCATTGATTTGGTCAGCAATCAGTCGACCGGCCAGCGTGCCGTACACAAGGCCGTCGGTAGAGAAGCCCGTGGCGACATAGAAGCCAGCACTGTCCTGACCGATATAGGGCAATTCGTCGGGCGAGTGATAGTGTTGCGCCGACCACCGCCAGGCCGGCTCGCCTAACTGCAAGGCGGTCTGCGCTTCGGCGATCAATCGCGCCAGAGCCGCGGCGGCATCATGACGACCCGTTTCGTGATGTTCACCAATGCAAAGCAAATACCGCTGGCCGTCGGTTTCGAATGAACGCACGGATAAACGCGGCATGCCCAAGGCCCAGAATATGCCTGGCGCTAGAACATCTCCCCCAAGCCGAAAGGCGAGGCCATACTCGCGGCGAACTTGCATGCCCGCCTGGATAAAATGAAACCCAATGGGAGTATGCGTCGCCAGCACGATGTGGCGACCGACCAGCCTGCCAGCGGGGGTCCGCACGACCCCTGACCCCGCATCCAGCTCCATGGCTGGACTGTGCTCGTAGACCTGCACTCCACATTGCTCGGCGTGCGCGGCCAGGGCATGCATGTAGCGCAGTGGATGGAATTGGGCTTGCCCGGGCAACACCAGAACCCGCCCGTAAGGTACAGGTAGCGGCTTTGGCACGTGGTCAGTCCAGTCAACGGCCATGCCCGCCAATCTCGCCGCGTCCAACTCGTCCTGAAGTCGCCCTTCTGCTTGCTCACTAATCGCGTATTGGAACATCGGGCAGCGCCGAAACGCGCAGTCTGAATGCCTGACAGTGGTTTGCTGCTCGATCCAGGCGATGGCTTCAGTGCGTGAAGCCACCACTGCTCGCGCTGTCTGGGCATCCCATTTCTTGACAAGGGCCGCAAGACCGTCAGCGACCGTTGCATAGAGATTGCCTGTCGAACCGCCCGTAGCGCCGCGCCCAATGCGATGCGCATCAATGACAGCCACCGAACGCCCTTGCTGGGCCAAAATCAGCGCGGTAGTCAGGCCGACAATGCCCGCGCCGACCACGATGACCTCAACCTGAATCCGGCCGGTCAGCGCCGCCCGGTGCGGCAATGTAGAAGTCGCCGCCCACAGTGATGTCATGCCCATCCGTAGCCTCCCTCAGTTGGCCATGCGCAGTTTGGTGACACTTCCACCAGCACGGCATTTAAAGTGCCAACTCAATGTCGTCGTCAGTCGGCTTATGCACGCATGACGCTTGCCAAGGGGAACCTTACGCGCGCGTCATTATCGTGTAATCAATGCGAGCGAAAACATTGCGACGGATCGGAAAATTAAGAGAAATCGCGATTTACCACGCTGCCACTTTCATATTGCTCCGTTGCCATCCGCCACGCGCGCGCATGTTCTACTACGTGTCCTTGTATGTTTCGCCATGTGAGCAAAGTCAAACCTGACTACTTCTTGATTGAAACGATGTGCCTTCTACAATGGTCCGCATACCAACGAGAGATCGATGAGGAGAGGCTGCCATGAACCGCACACGGCCCAACGACGCATCGCAGAGGGAGGGGCTGGCACCCACGATCAAGCCGCCGCGCTCAGTATCTCCCCACGTGGCGCATCTGTATGGCGGCGGGACTCTTCACAATGTCGGCCCTGCCCACTTGGTCTGCCGTCCTTGGTCGCGCCATCACAGCCAACTTTGAAGTTGCGCTGATGGTGCTCCTGATCGACCATCACTACTCCGCCTTGCGCATGACCGAGTTGGCTACCTGGTACCGACCCGCGCCGTAGCGGCCAACTTTAGAACAAGATCAAGTCAAATGCTCGTCAGGAGAATCGTGCCCAGCGGGAAGAGATCCTGCGATTACTCGCGATGCTACGCGATTGGTATGGCGTTCCCTATCAGCCCCGAGCCCGGCCGAAGCAGCAGGCCGCCATCGAGATCCTCGAACGAGTTCAACTGGGCAAGGGCTTTGAGCACGCCTTTCTCGAAGTCTTTAGCAGGCACCACTTCACTTCGCTGGAGCCGCTCAATGTCCGCATCACCGGCGCAGATCGGCGGCATGATGCGCTCATCCGGATGTGCAACGAGACGTGGCATGCCGAAGGCATGGGCATTGACGCGAAATGCTGGAGCGTGACTTTAACATTCCAGACTACCAGCCGTTTAGCGGCATGCAGCCGCTGCATGCCGCTACACGGTAGCCCTCGCGGCCAACATCGCGGGGATGACTGAAGATGTATGTGCGCTTGAAAAGGAGCGGTGCACAGCCAATGTCTTCTTTCTTGCGGAGCATCCGTCATGCTGATCCTACAACCCAAACTGCATACGAATCGCCGGCTTGTTGTGGCGGCTTGCCTTTTGCTGACGGGCATCTCATCCGGCCTTGCGCAACATGCTTCCGGTGAACACGGTCAAAGCGCCGTGCCAGGCGGCTCCGCCGCACAAGAGATTCACGGCTCGATGGCGCCAGGCATGGACAAAATGTTGGCGATGCAACCGTCAGGCAACGTTGACAAGGATTTTGCCACGATGATGAAGATGCACCACCAGATGGCGATCGACATGGCCAAGACTGAACTGGCAAAAGGCGACTCGAAAGAAATGAAAGCCTTGGCGAAACAGATCATCAAGGATGCACAACGCGATATCGGCAAGTTCGATCGCTGGTTAGACCAAGGCAAGACACCCGGGTGACCCTGGCCTCTGGCGCCCCAATTGATCTGAGGAGCACAAGCGGCACAACGGCATCCGGGGTTGGTACGCCGGATGCCGATTTCGGGCTTTTTCGTCGAAATCTGTGCATCGAAAAAAACGAAGTCCCCGCAGCCTAGGTGCTGCGGGGACTTTTAAGCATGCTGGACCCCGGGGAGAGAGGCACCAGCTATGGCAAGATGGACGCGCCGCTTACCCCGCCAGCGTCGATCAGGCACTATCAAATATAGAACGCACGAGTTAACCGTGATGTTGCGCACGCATTACAACTTAGCAATCGAATCCGGGGGTCTTCAGTATGCGCGGAAGGCCCTAGCCGCCTGGCTACCTTGGCACGCGGAGCTGCCATCCCGCAGCCGATGCTCAACAGGCAGTGGTAACGAGACCACGTTCCCATGAGTCGAAGATGAAATCGTTCAGTTGGCATGGCATCACGCTGCGTGCAGGCATGCATCTTTGGTCCAATCCAAGACGACGCGGTACCGAGGCCGCTCTGCCAACCGTCATGCGAGCGCCGACGCTGTTTGACCTAGTCGTGCTTGCGGAGCAATGGGCAATCGCCGAACCGGAATGCATCAACGATCAGTTATTGACGCGAGGCGAGATCACCGCCCGACAGCATGCCAACACACAGGACTTTCTGGATCGTATCGCCAATGCGAATCGCGCCCGCGCTACTGTCCTCTGCAATAGCGGCAATAGGCCGACCAAGTGATGCATAAGGTGTATGACGCACCGCTATACATGACACGCTGTCCATTTCGGGATAGGCCACCGATGCCTGAGCATCCCTCAGCACAGCACACGAGGCGCTCATCATCGGCTCGGTAAACGGCCTTAAACCAGGAGAACGAAGAACGTTTAGCCAAGCGAACCGCAGAATTAGGGAGGCGTGGGATTCCCCAGGAAGAGAGCGCTATCGGGCGCCCGTCCATTCCTCCAGAGGCGCTCTTCCTACTGAGTTGTTCTTGCTCATTTTGCTTACTTCTCAAGCGTCTGGCACGCCGGCCGCAAACACAGCTGCTCGTTGCCAATCCCGCTCGGTAAGCGGTAAATGAATCACTATCCTGTTCAGCATGCGCTGTGACGGCTCAGACGATTGCGTCAAATACCTTTCGACTTTGGACGGTTTTTTTCCTCTGTCATTGGCGCCAATTGGGCTCCCAAGGACGCACTAATCCGGCATACTGAAGGTCCTTCCACAACATCTCCGCATGCCTCTTTAGTAAAAGTCCGTGTGCGACGGCACACGGGAAAAAGAATCCCGGCCACGTCCGATTAGTTCCTGCGGGCCAGCACGCAACGTCGATTGCTTGCAACAACGCCCGGATCGATTTTTCGTCGCATCCGCGAATACGCAGTTGGTGCCTAGCAAAACGATCTCCACATTGTCGCCTTACTGTTCGTCTTGATATTCGCCTTGCAGCCGTTGACCAGGTCAACCAGGCTCGCCACGTACAGCTTCGGTGATGCTAGTCGTAATGAGGTTTAGCCCACGAGATATAGAGCGTCTTCATGTATCGCCTCTCAAACCGGTGCGTGCCAGCTGCCTTGGCCGGGGTCTCGGCCGTGCGCAACGCCGCGCTGGTCATGGCGTCCAGGTTGCCGGCATAGGCGGGCAGGTAGTGCGCCGCGCCTTCGACCTCGAGGAACATGGACATCTTAAGGTCAATCAGGCGCTCGACGACGTCGAGAATGCACAACGGCGGTTGCGTGGCGGCGCTACGCGCCTCGCCAGCGCGTAAGCTTACAACTAATAACAGAAGCCATTGATCAGAAAAGCCAAGCTGCACGCCAATTCTGGCTTGTTGACTATCGATGCGCTACGGCGCAAAAATTAGGGCGAACATCATCTGGCGACCGGGCCGATCGAGTATTTTCAGCTCTGGCAACATCCCCTCCAATGCGCGCTGCCGTCCGCGTTTCCTCAGTATGACTCCGTTCACTGAAACGGCCTTAACGGCATACCCGCCACACTCTCGAATGCGATGAAGCCCCGGCAACACCCTTCATTCCCAAAAATAGCCATAGTCGAACTTTCCATGAGTTCAACCAGAACACTTTGCCAATACAATGGCTTTCCGCGACCAAGGATTTTGAAGATGGTGGCATAGAGGCAGAGCGTCACGGCGCGCACGGACAAGCGGGTTAGGCAGCGGCCGTACAAAGATTGCACCTCCCTTCCCGCGTAGACATGTCGAAGACCGTCTGTCAATGCGTACCGGCACGAAGCCGCCCCGCCGTCAAAAAAATACCGGAGAATGTGAAGGGCTGCAACGTGACGATCTAGCGACCGTAGTCTCAATTGAACACCGTCGGTCCACACTATCGAACATTGTCGCTCCGGGAACAGTAGCAATCTTGATAACAGCCATTTCGCCAGCATGCGTAGCGTAGCGCGATACACGAGATCGACGTAATGTCGCTCCTCCGTCCGACGTCTACCGTAAAACAATTGCGTTCCATCTCGACGCAAACACCAACTGAGTATCGTTACAGCGTGCTTCGAATTCTCCAGGCTTGGGGGTAGGACTGGGGCAAGACGCACGCATAACGCGTAGGCAAGTGTTTCACGCCATTGCCAGTACCGACTTACCGCAGCATCGGCAGACCCAACCTCAGCATGAGCCATATGCAGACGGTTTGTCCAAGCCATTAGGTTGTCAAACCGTCGGTGAAGTTCTCGTCCGTGATCTCGAAATTCGTGATGCATTGCGGGGACAAACTCCGCGCCTGAAATCCACGATAGGCAATAGTTGCACTGATAAGGTTTCCACGAGCTGCAGGCGTCAACCACGGGAGGTAAGGGGTGCCCACAGCTCTGACAAAGGGAAGTTAGCGGTACCGCATGGACAGGGCACAATGGAAGCGCAACGCATTGGAACCAAAAGCTGTGGTATCCCGACTCCAAACACAGCGGACATATCCTCAGCGTCGACGAGAACATTGCATTTAAGAGGCAGGCCGCGCGCCCACTCATGGTGTTCGCTTCCTCAGCCGGGCGCTGCAGTATGACCGCAGCAGTCTCCAAGGCTCCGGCTAAGGCATCAGACACTTCGAAGTAAGATTCATGCCTAATACCCCAGTAACGTTTGACATGCAGCCTTCTTAGCTCGCCCTCGCCTAGGTCATTCAATTGAACCCATCGCATCAACACAGACAGGGTCGACTCATAGGGAAGCGGGCCCCACTCGACGCCTGTCCAACCCAGCAGTCGCTTGCCTTTGTCGGTCGCTACCGTAACCATGCGGACCACCAGTTTCTAGTCGTCTAACTTACCGACAGCATGCGCTGCCGCCGCAGTCCAAAATCTCTTCTTCAAGTACCCGTGGTCAAAGTCGTCGTCCGCAACACGAACAGCCAAATATGGCAGCGCTTCGAAAATTCGACGGCTTAGCAGGCATTCCTCCTCTCTATGGCCATTTTCGTCTTCTATTTCCTTCTTTCTAATTTGACCAAACTCCGTGAATGCTGCCCAGAGGTCGTCCACGTGATTCTCGAACCGAAATCCGTTTGAAAACGCTTTGGGAAAAAAATATCGAGTCCACGTGCATCCGGAGCCCGGCGGCCAGATCTTGGAATCGACAGCGCGAAGCACCTCTCGCAGGGAATCTTTGTCGTAGCCACGCAGTCTCACTCTATGAAGACCGAACCTATCGGCACATGCACCGGCAGGTCCTATCTCTATCATGGTTGTCAGCATATTCTTCATAAATGGTTCCTCGCCACAGGTCACCACGGTCAATGATATCCCCTTTTTTTCCAGTTCATTTTGTATGTCTTTTAGAAATCCAAAGTCCTCGGGTAGAAATGCCTGTGCTTCATCAAGAAGCAAGACCACCATTTTCCACAGCGTCATGCTAGCCAACACCTCCAACTTATCGACGACTCGCGCTTTGAGCCTAGCAGTCTCTCCGGTGAGAGTAGGATGATCTATCGATCGTAGGAATTCGATGAAATATGCACGAATCGAATTGGCGTGTCTGTTTGCCGCTGCATAGAATAGTATTGCAAAGCTATCTTCAAAGTCGTTTGGCAACTGTTCACGCAACGCCCGCAGAAATGACGTTTTCCCTTCTCCCCTATCCTCGGAGATGTAGAAGCTTCGACGCTGCAATACGCATAGCTTGCATGCGGCATACGCGTGTCTTATCGGCGGCGTCCACAAGGGACTATTGGTGTCGTGCGCGAGAAGTGGATGTGTACCGGTTTGCAGACGGCTACGGAGACTATCGACATTCTTTTCAGACATCATCATCTCTCCTTGTGTTGCGGAATGCCGTGAACACTCCCCGGAGGTCTCTGCTGCGATGCTCAGGAGACGACGTGGTTGGCTTCTCCGCTGGGTCGTACGCGATCTCCCGCTGTAGTTTGGCGATTCTCAAGGCCTCGCGTTTGCTTCGCTTTTTGGGCTTCTGGTCGAGGAGTGCCTGACGCCTCGCCTTTAAAGTTTCATGCACAGCCTGAGGGTCTCGATCTGCTGGACTTGCCAAGGCGTCCCGATTCATGACTCTCCGAGCCAGAATCGAATACTTCCAGTCTGCCCAGCGGGCGTCCGGATTTAATTGCCCGAGGTCCCGCCCAGTACCGAGGACGACGGCCCATGCTTTGCGAATGTCCATCCGCTGGACTTGAAGCTCCACTTTCTGTCCGATCAACGTGAAGTCAGAGGAAAGTCGCTCATTTGTATAGCGGCATCGATCAAATTGAACATAGGGCCGCACGCCCTTCTTCACTGAGCCACGGACACTGGCCACCACCTTATGCATCAGTAGTCGTAATTCTGGCTCGCTCGCGTTTGGCAAAGGCTGTGGTACCCAATCGAGTTCCGGCCGCATCGCATAGTCTTCCAATGTGTCCCGAATCGTGCTTCGGAAGAGTTTTTCCGGGGTAAATACCGTGTGATGTTCTGCGATGACGGCATCGAGAATTGCCGTAAGATCCCTGTCACGCAGCGTGTACCGTGCTGCCTCCTTCTCTGGCTCGCGGCGCCGCGGGTCATGCGGCCCGCTGCCATAGGTACACCGAAGTCGATGGAGGCCCCGCTCAGCAAGCTTTCCATTGAGTCGTTCAATAAAGGGGCGAAGCCACCAGGCACGTGGAACGCCGAACTCGACAGCGCAACCAAGTACATCGATGACATTGTTCACAAAGTCATTGGCAACGTTCGCCCACCCATTGTCGACTTTAAGTAGGCAACACCCCTGGCGGGCGCATAGGGGAATCAGATTCGGCAGGAGTGAAGCCTGGTCAGGTACGACATCGCGCATCAACGGTGCGTCGTCGTCCTGTGCTGCCGGCATCAACGAACTAAGGACAGTCTGGAGGGCCGTATCGGACGACGGCTCGGCCTCATAAGCGACGTGATAGCCGCATACGCCCCCACTGCACTCGTCGGCCAACACCCCGACATACCAACGAGCGACAAGCAACCTATGTAGGTGGCCATAGCGGTCCTCGAATTCGATGTACCCGGGCGCATCCTGCCGGACATAATCTAATTCCAAGATCGAAAATGGCATCCACGCTTGGATCAAGCGTGGATGCCCTTTCCCGATCCTCAAGTGCCACGCGGCCTCCTCCCCACTGCGCTCCCGGATGTATGCGGTAGGACTGGTTTTCAACAGCGCGTGCAAATACTTCTGCAGCGCAGAGTATCCGAGATTGCGCGTATTCAATGGCCACTCGCCCGGCTTGAGCTTTCCTTTTAATTCCTCAAGGAACTCCCTGTGAATGTTGGCAATTGACTTCCTGGCCTCGACATACTCGCCATCATCATTCTGACCCAGAAACTGTTTTATGACTCGCTTACGTAGCCAGGGAAACCGGAGAAACAGCTGTCCGAGTGCACCAGCAAATCCGTTTGAGCAACTTGTGCCCAATACGAAATTACGCACGACCGGTTTGTTGCGCGTGTATGCCACCACGTGAAGCCCGGGATGGAGCGCACGAAAACCGAAGATCCGCTTATCCGGAGCGACGGCGATGCAACGCTTGATGATGCGACGTAGATTATCATCCGAAATCAGCGTTTGTGCTGCAATGTCCGGGAAACTGTATCCTGCCATGTAGAGGGCGACTGCTTCTTTTTTGCGGGCTACTCCACGACGTGCATTTTCATCGAGTTGAGATACGTCAATATCTGGCCAAGCTTCAATATCTTGCAATGCGGCAGGAATCAAAGAACGTCTCGCACCTGCTTTCATTTTTCGATCCTCGAGATCAAGGAACGACGTGAAAACAATTGCTTCTTGAGCTCGGTTCGCAAAACCCCTACCGCCAGTTGATGTGCAACGGCAGCCAGCATAATGGCAACATCTATGCCGGGTTGAGCAATGACTTCGCTCAGCGCAACGGTATGGCGGTCCTCAAAGAGGGCTCTGAGCACTAACAGCTCTTTGCCTGCGTACTTGCCATGAGCACGGGTACGTGCTGCGCAGAGGAACCTCCAATTGTGCGGGAGTAGCCCGGCAGCGCGAATTTGTGCTTCGGTCTTAACAATGATGGGATAGGGGCACTGATCTTCCTTTGGCAAGCCACGCCGACTGAAGTACCAGCGCTCAATGGATTCATCCATAAAATGGACGTCCACGGCGTTGGAAGCGGAAACATCGCCGGCAAAATCTGAGCACAAGAGATACCGGCGAATCTCGGGATTCCCCTCCGCCAACATGAGGTGCCAGAAGCAAACTTGCCCAAATACCGCCAACCGCTTGTCGTTCTTGGGCGACTCAAAGACGTACAGATTGCGCAAGCCTCGTCCAGGCAAGTCAACATAATGCCGCGCAGCGATCGTTCGCGGCAAAACTACCGCATGTGCCTCGTGTTTCATCGCAGCTCCTCGGATTTGAGGGATGAGACCAGGCTTAACGCGGCGGCAAACAAAGATCCCCTTGACTTCCTGGCAAAAATGAAGCAGAGTCAATCCAGACTTGGAGAAATTTTGGGCAAGCGCGCGAAAGGCACTGGCCAGGATTTTTTCAGGCGATAATGCTCCCCTTCATCGGGTCGGATGATTTCAAATTCGGCGCGAGATCAGCCGTTACTGATCTCGCGCCTTGTTGCGTCTTGACCACGAGCGAATCGTGATCATATTTGTCATAGCTGCCTCCCCGGAAATACGCAAGCACTATCGGATTTGCCAGAAGCCAGCCGAGGTGATTATCAGTTACTTAACGGGAGGAGGATGCTTGGTTTCCCGTCCGGCACGGAAATAAATCATTTTTTTATTATTCGATAATCGTAGATAGGCATTAATTCGTGCCTACATTAGCGGTTTTCGGGGATTTTTTGAGGCTATACGCACCCGAAGGCGCTGAATAAAGCACATTCTGTGCCGGAGTGCCGTTGCGCAGCCCGCCCCCGAGATTTCCGGAATCCCTTTGGCATTTGTGCCGAAAGCAAGGCTCGACTAGGATATTAGAACGTCGGTTCTGACGAGCCTTGCGGAGGCGTTCTGATGTCGGCATTGCTATTGCGGCTGGGAAGTCACAAAACATGGGAGGGATCCCTGGATGAGTTGACGCTCGCCGCTTCAGAGCTGATCGGCACTCACCCCTGGCAAGGTCAGACGCTGCGTCCACCATCACGCTCCGTTGTCGTGGACTATCGCTCTGTGGGGCTAATAGCTCCAGCCATCCGCAAACGGTATCAGTGGGCACATCTGGTGCAGTTGGTTGTCGCCTGCGTGCTGGTGCAGTCAGGCCACAGCAGGAAGTCCGCAGCAAAGCGGATGCAGTCGATGGATCCCACTGAGCTGATTGCGCTGCTGATGCAACACAACGGGCCTGGTTCAGCCGAGATCGTTGAACCAGGCATTCCCACCGTGGATCACGCGCGCGCCTTGGGACTTGCCCACGAAGCCGTATGCTTGCTTGCGGTCGGCCTGGTCGACCATTTCCAGCGAGCGCGATCCGGTCGCTTGCTCGTTCATGATCCAGCGCTCTCGCCCGCCCTGCGCGGAGCGATGTTGCGGATGGCCAGCTTGCACGTTATGTTCGGCATGCCGGTTCGATCTGATGGCGCCCACACCCTAGTTGCACAATGTCGCCACACTTTGCGCGCCCGCGAGTGGGGCATACCGATTTTTGACCGCCCGGACTGTCGCTTTTACGGTATTCGCTTGCTCGATGCGCAGACTTGCCTTCCGACGATCGAGTGCATTGACTTGGCACGGCAGTCGGGTTCCGAGATCGACCTGAATGAGCAGCAGGCGTTTGCACAACTGAATTCGGCTTGCGACCAGTTCGGGATGCGTGGAAGCGACGTTTACTCCAAGCTTCGAGAGTTCATCACGCGACATCCCATCTCCTCCCCCACAGAGATACGCCGATTTTTGAGTGCATCCAGCATGCAACTGGCAGCACCCTTTATGGCGACCTGTTACGAGTCGGTTCAACCTCACCACCTCGTAAATGGCGCCCTGCTACGCTGCGCGACTTGCGGCGCGCCGATGGCCAACTCAGTGATCAAAGGTCATGCGTGTTGCGCGGTACGTCAATGCAGCGCGTTCGACGTACCGGTACCCTGTCGATCGGCTCGGCAGGTGCCAGTACAAGATGTCCTAATCGCGAAGTCGCATATTCTCGTTTACTGGTGCGGCCCAGGCCAAGACGAGATTGCTCTGTATGACACCGCTACCGCAAATCCTCCGGGACTAGTGGCTACACTGTATCCCGGTCGGGATAAGTGCGACGTCAGCCTGGATAACGAGACCATCGGGATCGATGTCAAGAGCCATGCCAGCCCGTTCCTTCTTGCGGACACCCTGAACCGAAACGTCGGGGGCTTGGAACTATTCCCAAAGAAATACATGGCTCTTTTGAAAAATGAGTGGGTTATGCGGCATGCGGGTTGATCGCGGAGAAGTCGAGCTTTCCGGCGATCAGGAAGATCACGGTGCGCATGGTTTTGAAGCTCACATAGCCGCGAGCCTTGCGCTTGGCGGCTTGGAACAGGCCGTTGAGCGCCTCCAGGAAGCCATTGGTCTGGCGAGTCTGGGTCCATGCAACGATGCCATCAAAATGCTTGCGGATCATGCGCGCGACCTCCTTCATTGGCTCGACCTTGGATCGCATGACGTTCGTGCACCACTGCTCGAGCATTGCGGAAACAACGTTGATCTGCTTGCGCCCAAGGATGTCGCGCAACTGCTCGCGATACAGCCAGGCACGGGCGGTGCGTTTGGTCGTGACGTTGGCGATCAACGCGTCGAGATCGGCACGCTGTGCGGCTGGCAAGCCGTCCCGATCCTTGAGCAGCGTCCAGCGCAGGCCTTTGAGGCTTGGATCGGTCTTCTGTTCGATACGCCGGGTCTTGTCCACGGCTGCCGAAGCGTGAGCCACGACATGGAACTTGTCGAAGGTGATGCGCGCGTTGGGCAAATGCTCGCTGAGGCCCTTGATGAACGCCGGCGACATATCGATACTGACCACCCCGATCTGCTCGGGCGCAGCGTTGTGCTCGCGCAGATGTTCAGCGAACTTGCCAACCGTGGCAGCATCCTTGCCTTCGGTCACAAACACGACGTTACGCGCGTCGGCATCAGCGACAAGCGTCAGGTAGTTGTGACCGCGCCTGTAGGACGTTTCGTCAACGGCGGCAGCGGTCATGCCGGCCAGATCGAGTTCGGCCACCGCGAGGTCGACATAGCGCTCGCAGATCGCGTACACGCGATGCCACGACTCACCCACCGTTCTGGCTACAGCAGAAAACGGCATCTGCTGCGCAAGCGCCACCACCATGGCTTCAAACAGCAACGTGAAGCCAGAGAGCTTGCCAGCCCAGTCCGGCTCGACCAACGCCACGCGGCCGTCGGGAAGCTTCACGCGTGGCGTGCGGACTTCCAGATAGCAGTCGTGCTCGAAGAAGTTCAGGTGCCGATAGCGTTTGGTCACCGTGTCGTGAACCGGGTGCCCACCGGCGACCTCCGGGTGGGAAAAGCGGCTGCCGGAGACAAAGTCAATCTGGATCGTCAACGTCTTGGTTTGCGCGTTGAAGTCGACTTCCCGGACGAACCACGGAGCGCTTACGCCAAGGGCTGCTTCAAACAGTTTGCTATGCATCGATCGTGTTGCTCTTTACCTGAAACCCGCCACGATACCACCCACTTGAAATTCAAAAGAGGCAAATACATAGCCATCAACGATCAGGCCCTGTCGCGCTTCCCCGGCTATTTGGATACCTTGCGCCGGGAGTGCAATAGAACGGACATCGAATTCATAGCAGTTGGTGCTCTTCGCCGAAAGCTTAGGACTCGTTCGTGATCGTCAAACGTCTACAATCCCTCGGACTACATCGGCTGGACCTATTGTGCGCCTACTTCGTCCACGAGCTTGATCTGCATACGCTCCAGCACGCACCGGCGCTGCTCATGGGCTTCCGTAGTGTGGCTCGTGCACCCTTGTTGCGTGATCGGGAGATTGAACTCGACAATCTCCGTCGAGCATGCAATGGACTCTCGACGGTTGCCGCACTGAAGGCCGCTGCGGTGCGGTACAACGATTCCGCCTTAGCATTGACGCACCGCCGTCTATTTCGCATCGATGAGCGCTCTCTGGCCATCAAGCCGAGATTCGACATCGTCGCGCCGGAGCTCAGCGAGGCACTGGCTGCACTAAAGACGCCTCACACGCCCGATGCACATGATCAGACGTTGGCGGAATCCGACAAGCCGATCGCCATTCACGTCAAATTTGGCGGTGAATCGCGCCGCTATCCGGTTCATGCATTGCCCGCGAACTTGCCGTTACCTCGCGCTCATGAAACCAGCCGACCACCGCAGCGGCGCCATTTGATTCCGTGGACTGACTTGCTGGCGGAAGCAAGTGAAATGGACGCCATTGACGAACGACTCCAATCACCGAGGCGTGGCAACTGGCAGCAACGTCTGCAGTCCGTTGCGCTGCATAGCATCGACAACAACGGCGACTTCAACGTCGAATCGACGTTGAACCTAGAAGGTCTGAAGCACCTGATAGGGTTACCAGGGGCAGGAAAAACAACGCTTCTCATGTGTTTGCTGCGCTATCTCGGCAGCCGGGGACTCAAGGTTGCAGTCTTCTTTCCATCCATCGAGGTATGCCGCCAGTATCTCGATGACTTGCGTCGATACGATGTCCGTGCTGGCCTGCTAGTCGGGCAGTCACGCGAAACGCGACTTCGACATGCTCACAAGCTTGCTGAATCACTGGCAACAGGCGACCCCCTCCGTGGTTTCGGAACGTCCTGCGACAGTGCTCATCTGTTTGAAGGCGTCTGCGCTCTGCCGTCCCTCACCGAAGCACCAAATTCTGCCTTTGGCATCGCCGACTCCTTTTGCACCAGGGTTCTGCAGAATCCCGTCAACGACAACACTGGCAAAGCGACCAGCGATGGCACACTGAAGCGCAGGCTATGCCCTGTTTGGTCCCTGTGCGGGTACACACGCGCCGCCGCAGACTTGCCAAACGCAAATATTTGGTTAGGACACATCTTGTCCGCGGATACCCGCGTCCCAGCTCATACGACACTTCTCGATGAGCGCTACTTCGAGCTGATTGCACGATCCTTTGACCTCGTGATCTTCGATGAGGCAGACCGAGCGCAACAGGATCTCGATCGAGGTGGTATTGCGGAACTTAGTCTTTCAGGCCACGACCGTTCATTTCATCGACAAGTTCAACGAAGTACACTACAGCCCATCGCATCCGGACAAAACGCGGTCTTACATGGAGTCGAGTATGCCCAACTGGCAATCGAGATCGCAGAGTTCGAGAAACTGAACGTCGCGTTGACACATGCCATCCTGCGCCTAACGGAAGATCTGCGCAAGGCGTTCGACGGGTTGCTGATGTCCCCCTTACGAATTATTGGCGACTGGCTCTCTCCTAGGCGAGTCAGTTCGTTGAGCGACGACTTTGGAGCGGATCCGCAGGCGCAGTCAAAGGATGCGCTGTGTGAGTTGTGGGAGAGTGCCGCGATTCAAGCATTCCAACTGCGAGGTACGAGATCCGTAAGCGTCGCGATTCCCGCTGATGTGACAATGCGCTTGGTTAGCGCCTTTCACATGTCCGCGGAAGAGGCATCAAGCCTGCACAGCGATCTCTGCCAGTTGATGACCAACTGGCTCGCCGAGTCAAGCCTGCAGGAACTATCCAACCTCGTCAAACAAATTGCTCGACGCTTACGTGATGTTCGGCGAGTGTCGAGTGAGGCAGAGGCGCAGCAATTGGTTGGGCTGCTGCTGCCAGTCACGTTCACGATCCTGAGCTATCGTCGCCTTTCCCCAAAGCTCAGCGACATGACAGCACAGGGCTTGCTTGATCCTGTCCGCATCGACGAACTCGCATCGCGATCCTTGCTGCTGGCAACACCCGACAATATCTTGGGCAGTTTGAGTGGGGTTCGCTTCTTCTCGACGCCCTCTCAACGCGACCCTTTGGCGCATGCCACAGACGTACAACTACAGTATGTCGTGTTCGCTGGTACACCTCGACTGCTAATGTACCGGCTACATGAGTGGATTCGGCGACCGAATGGCATGTTCGATGGTCCCGCGGTACTGCTTACCAGCGCGACGAGTTACCTACCGCCCAGCCCCGCTCACCATATCGCTGTGCCCCCCCACTACGTCCTGCAGCGCGTTTCACCTGAGCGTGAGGACGTCGCCCCCTCAATGTACGAGTTTCGTCCCATCGCGGATGGACATGTCTCAGATTCGCCCACCTTCCTGCGCTTCAGCGGCGAAAGATCGGACAGCGTGCGCATGGCGAACCTTGAGAAAATGGCCTTCGCATTGTTAGACGGGGGACTAACGGACTCTCAACTCGCCCGCGATTGCGACCACTTTGACGTGCGCCATGGCATAGCACGGCGCGCCGCATTCGTTGTCAACAGCTATGATCAAGCTCGCCGATTGAAGCAGTTTATTGATCAGCGGCTACCCGCATGGCGCGGCCGCGTTGTTGCGGTTGTGGATGACTTACCTGACGTTGGACCAACCGAAGGGTATGTGACGTCGTCTCGCGTCGAAAGTTTGGGCGATGATGATGCATGGAGGTTGCTCATATTTCCCGCCGGCGCGCTGGGTCGCGGCACAAATATTGTCTTCACATCCGGTCCGCGTCTGCGCGATGCGGCTCTCGGGTCGCTGTACTTTTTGACGCGTCCACACCCTGCGCCCAATGACATGAGCCTGCCTGTAAGCATGGCGGCACGCGCCACGCTCGACTTCGATCTTTGCGACGATGACTCCGTGTCCGTCGAAGAGATCGGTAAGCGCTTGCTGGCTGCACGCCGGCAAGCCTATCGAAAGGTTGGCAGGCTGCTGCGGCGCCCCCTATACGCACGTGCACTGGGCGACCTGTTTGAGCCTTTCACAGCAAATATCGCTGTCTCACTGTTACAGACGATTGGCCGTGCGATGCGCAATGGCTGCCCTGTTCAGTGCTTCTTCATTGATCGCGCATGGGCGGAGCGCTCGGCCAAGGGCGAAGCGGATACGGAGACCAGCAGCATGCTCGTTCAACTTCGCCGGCTGCTCGAGCGTGGTGCGGCGTCTGAGGACCCCAAGGAAGCTGCGCTATACCGAGCTCTCTACGGCGCTTTCCTTGATCCGTTATCGAAGACCAAGGGCCTGAAAGTTGCCTTCGCGCGAGAAGACGCTCACCAGGATGAGCCTTGGACGGATAACCCCCTGTGGGTTGCAGACTCTCCCATCCAACAAGAGGCAGGAGCATGACGACCGTTGTCCGAGATGTGGCATTCGCGCTCGAGTTTGCCGAACAGGCTCCACCGTTGGTCCATGACGTTGTGGCCATCCGCTGGACCACAGACGTCCTTCGTATTCTGAAGCAAATTCGTGACGAGGCAACGAATCGCGCGAGAGACAAGGATGAAGAAGCATTTGTTCACCTGCCCTTCGCCAGTCTACGCGCGCAGCTTCAATTGGAGATTGAAGATTGGACCGCTCTGAAGGATGACATTGGACTGCGCTCTTTCCCCGACCTCAGTAAGGAGCCCGGGCCATGGGGTTTCCTGCCCTACCAGAAAGCACAGGACTATAGCGAATGCGTGCGTGATGCATTTGCTCGGTGGTCGGAAGGCGCATTGTCCCATTTTAGCCAAGGTCGAGACGCGTATACGCTCGGCATTGCCGCACTGCGCAAGCTCAATGAATGCAATCAGGTGATTCAATTCGCCCAGTCGCAGGTACAAGTGTTTCCATGGGATACGGCTGGAAAGTCTGGGACGTTCTCGCCGTTCAATATCACAGCAGGCTGGCTCGCATCGCAGCTTGCCGGTAAGGAACTGTTTCCAGAATTGGGCCCGGTGGTGCGGGTCGTCGGGAGCCCAGATGGAAACAAGGCGGAAGTCATGACACGCCCTCACCATGCGGCTGGCGGGTACTTCAGTTTGGTCTGCGAAATCTCACTAGAGACGCTTCCTGGAGCGACTAAGCCGATCGTCTATCTGAAGTTTAAGCGGCGCCGGTGGGCCGATAGTTTGAATAATCGGTATCCTGCCAGTCCTACCATCGGGGGATACGTGTTTCCCCATCATGCTCGGCCGAACAGTGCTTATCGCTTTAGCGTGATGCGACGCAAAGACGCCTGGGTCACCGATCTTGGCTATCCCGTGTACGAGCATGCATTAGACCTGGCGATGGGCTATCAGGATGAAGATGTGCTTCGCTACCCTTGCGACGAGCGCGCCAGCGTGGTCGTAATGGTGAAGGCTGAAGTTGCCGAGGCAAGTCGCTCCAACCTTCAAGCTGGCGTCCCTCTCGTCGACCAAGCCGATGCGTTTGCATCCGCCACCAACGCGCTCGAAGGATTCGGTCTACGGCCCTTCTCGGGATTCAGTACGAGGAAGCCAATCCGGCATAAGGCTCCTCCACTGAGCGTTCTGAAGGCCGAGGTTGTCGTGGCGAGACTGCTTGCCCGTCATGGCTTTAGCGATGCCGACACCGAGAGCGCAATTGAGAATGCAACCTTGGCGCCTTCGAATCGTTGGTTCAGATTACAGCCGCCCACCCCGGATGCTGCGCACGATCGAGTCGTTAAGGCCATTCAAACGCTAGTCAAAGACACAGCGTATGAAGCTGATGCGGGAAGACAAAGAATTTACTTCTTAAGCTATACCGCCGACGATATCGAGTGGGTCAAGACGACTGCAAGCGCAATCCTCGGAGACAATACCGAGGTAATCAGTGCCCCCTTGCCGCTGAACACGCACGGGCCTAGGAGCCTATTGCCAGTCGACACGGGATCAAGGAAGCAGCGATTCGATGCACGAGTGCGTGAATGGCAAAAGTTTGTCGATCAAATTGGCGTGCCTGAACGCGCGATGATCCTCATCCAAGCTCCTCTGTTCTATGAGACCCGGGACGGGCAGAGGAAGCCCGATGATAATGTCAACAAATTGGCCGCGCGAAAGGCGCTGAGCAGCACGGGTTGCACGGTACAGTACCTATTGCCCAGCGAGCCCGGCAGAATGGATCGATTCCTTCCCCGCTTACAGGCGTCTGTCCTGGACCTGGCGTTTGGGCACGCCGGCTTTGTCTGGGGCTTGAGACAGGCGCGGGAAGCCTGCTTCGGCTCCCAACCGGAGGCACCACGGTGGGCATGCGCGGTGAGCTCGCTTCAGGTACACACCGAGTGGGACCGTCAACAGTCGGTGTTCGTTGCCACGCGCTTGGAATGCGCCACGGGTGAATCTTGGGTGCGTTTTGCCCATGCTGAGGCAGAGCACGTCATGTCGCCTTGGATGCGGTTTGACCAAGGTGCAAAGTATCTCGCCTCTCGCCGCGTCGAACTCCCGCGAACGAATGCCGATCAACGCATGCTGCTGGCCAATTTTTTCGCGGACACGTTCGATGACATTACGTCGCTCGATCCCAGCGCAGTCGTGTTTATTGACTCTACGCGTACGGCTCGTCTGGCCTCTTGGCTCGGCGACGTCGGCGTGCGTACACCTCAACGCCAAATAGTTGCTGGCATCGTGCTGTCACAGCGTTGGCCGATGCTACGGGTGCTGAGGGTGCGAGAACAAGCGCCATCTATCGGGCAAGAAAAATTTCACGGGCATAGCACCGAACACGGGATGCTCATCCGCTCCTGGACATCCACACAGAGATTGTTTGAGGTGGAGGGTACATCGGCGCCGACGTTTTGGTCATTGGCCAAGCCTTCGACACACCACAAACGTGGCGCAAGCTGCTACCGCTCAATTCTCCTTCCCGCTTCATCAAAAGCAAGCGAAGCGAGTGAAGCGTATGCGATGTTTCCCGCGCAACCCGACAAGCAGCATTTGACCTCGCGAGCGGTGGAGATCGTGATCCTCCAGAAGCAGCCACAGGACTCGAACCTACAACTCGCCTCCTTTGCCCAGCATTTGCGTGCCGGGATGTTGACGGCGAGGAATGAGCCCTGGGTCACGACCCCGACTCCGTTGCGAATTATCGAAAAGCTCTCCGAGTACATGCGCACATAGAAATCCGCTGTTCAGAACCGCTTCCTTACAACTGGAGCGTCCGAAACGACTCAGCAACTAGCGCCGCCGCATCGCTAACTGCGGGACTGGGGGCGCCTGGCTATCTCACGATGCATCGTGCGGCGAAGCTCGGACGACGCAGAGGATCCCGCTGGGCACCTAACCAGTGCTCGGCCTCAGTGCGCCTAATTATCAACATTGTTAGTGATTGGAAGGAATTCTGAGTAATTGATTGCGACAACAAAGTCATTTGGCCGTTGTCATCTTTCTGGCTAGCACAGGACCATCGACAACAAGGCCTTCATCCCGCGCAGGCCTCGTTGTCGTCTGTCCCGGCGGCGCGGTCTCCAGTCCACGGCTACACAAAAAGCGCCCTCCAATGATTTGCGACTTATGAGTTGCGGATGACAATGCCGACATCAGACACGGCATCATGGACGAGCAAGCGACCAGAGCGCGCTGTCTGGACTTGGCCAACCGCGACAAAGACAGGCGCTATTTGATCGTCCGCGGCCTGGCTTCAATGAAATCGGAAAGTGTGGCTGAGCCGGTCGCGCAGGCAAGGCAGGTTGGTCACCCAGCCCTTGGCAACCACCACTTGCGCAGGCAGTCGTTCGGTGGGATGCGAAGCAAAGTAGCGCTCGCTGGCCTGCATCAGGTGCAAGGCTTCGCTCGGGAAGCGCGATTGCACAACCATAGCGGCCAGCCGGAACACGTTGGCCTCGCGCTGGTCCAGCGCGGACGCCGCAGGCTCGCGTGCGACCGCCGCGCAGCGGATCATAAGCGCAGCTTCCACGTCCCGGGCGTGCATGGCAGATTTTCCGATGGGTGTCCTCGACAGATGGCTGTCAATGTACTCCGAATTGTGGCCCACGTGGTCCGCGAGCCCCGCGATCTAGTTACAGTCCAATTTCAATTTGATCCAGTCGGTGGTGTAAGGCATCGGTTAGCCAGAGCACGAATGCACACCATCCGCCGTGCGAGAGCGCCAGCCCGCCGCTGCCCTGGATCAACCAAGTGGACGATCTCTCCGGCTCATTATCGAGTTGCCAGCGTAGCCATCGCATGATCACAGTTTCCAACTCGAATGGGACATCGGTCAGATAGATATACTGCTCGCCCTGCGCTATGGTGGGTAGTCCGGCCGGCAGCCAGTGGGACAAGGCGCGCCTGGTTTGTGCGGCCGTCGGGATGCACTCGACCGGAACGGGCGGATCTTCATAGCGGTTGGCGACCGCCCGGGCGACGTCGTCGAGAGTTGAAGTCGTCCGAGTCTCGACACGCTCGACGTTGCGCAGGATCTCCTGCGTGCGAAGAAACTGGCGCTCGGAAATTTCCCGGCTCGCTCGGAGTCGCCGATTCGTCTCATACAACGTTTCCAGCGGGTAGCGACGGGCGAGTCGGACCACATCGAACAGGGTCGGACGTCCGAGAATGATGGGAATCTCCGCCGGGGTACCGCGCAGTTTTGGGTTGGACCACAGGTGCGCGCCCGCGCGAAACTCCATGTCTCTGAACACAAATTTTTCAGCCATGGCACCACTCCAAGCAAACTCGAAACCCTCTTAGATGGATTCGCGCAATAGCACGGTGCTGCGGTTCTTCCTGCGACCGCTGCATAGTGCGCGTGACCGGCGCAACGACGCCGAGCGCCATGCCGACCAACTGCATGGGACTAACGAGGTCCCGTTCCACATTGTAAATCGACGCCATTGTTCGGAAACGCTGCGTGTGGCCCCGGGGCGCCGCGATCGGATTTTTTGTCTCGCGCACTGAGGAATGGGAGGTTGAGTACCTCATAGATCACCTCCTCAAGAGCGTAACCTTAGTGAAATGAGAAAAATTGCGCCGTTGTTCTGCGTGGCGGCCAATGACCACCAGGGGTAGCGCGCCGATCCGGCAAACCGAACAGACGCAATATCTGGAGCAGCGTTGGTCCCGCTAACACAGCCTCCCATGCGGAGGCTTCGTTTATTGGGGTGACGAGAGCGTATCTTACATCCTGACAGCAGGATTGGAGCAGTTGGAGCAACGGCCGCCTAGCAATTCAACTCCACTGCCCACCAGTAATCCTCCGCACCGTTGCTCTTCCAATTTTTAACCGCAGTTTTGCGCTACGCCTTTCTTGTCATACCTCTTTTCCGCTGATAGAGCGTGGGAGGAAAGTTGACGTGCATTGCGAAGGATCGCGCGTGAGGCAGCAAGAGCCCCAAATCGGTTCCGACAACTTTGCGTTAGAGGACTAATAGAAATGTCGTACCCCCTTGCCAAGGCTGGCATGCTGGCGGCTTTCCGTCTGTCCGAGACCGGAGGCCGCGATGCGCAAGCCCGAGACCATCACGATGACTATGCGCGAACTCGATCGGCTCAAGGTGATTCAGGCCGTGGTCGATCATGGCCTGTCGGTATGGCGCGCGGCCGAGAAGCTCGGCTTATCACGGCGTCAGGTGGAACGTCTGGTACTACGCTACCGTGAGGACGGTCCCGTCGGCTTGGGCTCGCGCAAGCGTGGTCGTGACAGCAACCGCCAGCTCCCGCCCGGGCTGGAATCCCGTGTCCGGGGCCTGATCCGCGACAGCTACGCCGACTTCGGCCCCACGCTGGCGGCCGAGAAGCTGCGCGAGCGCCATGGCATCAACCTGGCCACGGAAACGGTGCGCCGGATCATGATCGACGCCGGTTTTTGGATCCCCAGGAAGCTGCGCCCGCCCAAGGTGCACCAGCCGCGCAACCGCCGCGCCTGCCTGGGCGAGCTGGTGCAGATCGACGGCAGCGACCACGCCTGGTTCGAGGACCGGGCCCCGGCCTGCACGCTACTGGTGTTTGTCGACGATGCCACCAGTCGGCTGATGCAGTTGCTGTTCGTCCCATCGGAATCCACACCAGCGTACTTCACCGCCACACGCGCCTACATTGAGCGCCACGGCAAGCCGATGGCGTTCTACAGCGACAAGTTCAGTGTCTTCCGGGTCAATGCCCGGGACAGCGCCGAGGGGCGCGGCTACACCCAGTTCGGGCGCGCGCTGTTCGAGTTGAATATCGACATCCTGTGCGCCAATTCGAGCCCGGCCAAGGGCCGCGTCGAGCGCATGAACGGCACACTGCAGGACCGGCTGGTCAAGGAGCTGCGGCTGCGCGGCATCAGCACGATGGATGCGGCCAATGCCTTTGCCGCGCATTTCATCGCCGACTTCAACGCGCGCTTTGCCAAGGTGCCGCGCAGCGACTTTGATGCGCACCGGCCGCTGCGCGGCGATGAGGATCTGGAGCGGATCTTCAGCTGGCGCGAGTGGCGCAAGGTGTCGGCCAGCCTCACGCTGCAGTATGACAAGGTGCTGTACCTGCTCGAGGACCGGCCCGAGCACCGGCGCCTGGTCCACCGCTACCTCGAGGTCGCCGAGTATCCGGACGGGCGGATCGAGCTGTGGGCCGACGGCGCGTCCCTGCCCTACACCACCTTTGACAAGCTCGCCGAGGTCGACCAGGGCGCGATCGTCGAGAACAAGCGGCTCGGGCACGTGCTGGCCATTGCCGCGCAGGTGCAGGCGCGGCGCGACAGCCGGCAAACCATCGGGCCGTCGCGCACGCTGGCCGGCGAGCCGCCGCGCCCACACCGGCCGGCGCCCAACACCAAGCGGCAGCGGCTGATCAACCGGCTCGATCTGGAGCGCGCGATGGCGGCGCCGCCGCGCAATGAGAAGGCGGACATTTTAACTTTGCCCACCGTGAATCCATTGCCCCACCCTGGGCTAAATTCTGTCACGTCAGGCCAGCACCACCGCCCCACCACCACCCCGCAAAAGGCGCCAACCCCGCACAAAAAGCACGCTCGCTCCGACATTTGAATTCAGCGGAAGGGACGACCTTTCAAAACCGGCTGGACAGCATATGTAGCGGCAAAGTTGTAATGTCCGGTTCTGGCAAAGTTGAAATGTCCGCCTGAGGCGCCTGTCCATGGTATTCAGCCTGCCCGGTTGAATGCAATGGAGGATGTCAGGGGATGGCGGGAACCGAGGTCATTACAGTAAGCATGCGTGAGTTAGACAGGCTCAAGATCGTCCAGGCGGTCGTGGATGGTCAGTTGCGGCCCGGGGTGGCTGCCGAACGGTTGGAGATCACGGACCGACAATTCCGGCGGCTGCTGGAGCGCTATAGGCAAGAAGGCGCATCCGGGCTGGTTTCTCGCCGGCGCGGTCGACCCAGCAACAATCGCATGCCAGCGGACCGCGAATCCGTGGCCCTCGGCCTGATTCGGGAACACTACGCCGACTTCGGCCCGACCCTGGCGGCCGAGAAGCTGCGAGAGCGCCATGGGCTAATGTTGTCCAAAGAAACGATCCGCCGACTGATGACGGTGGCCGGCCTGTGGGTGCCGCGCAAACAGCGGCCGCCGAAGGTCTACCAGCCTCGTAACCGGCGCGCCTGCTATGGCGAACTGATCCAGATCGACGGCAGCGATCACCGCTGGTTCGAGGACCGGGCGCCGGCCTGCACGCTGCTGGTTTACGTCGACGACGCCACCAGCCAGATCATGGAACTACGCTTCACTCATTCGGAATCCACGTTCACATACTTTGCGGCGACGCGGGCCTATCTGGAGCGCCACGGCAAGCCGGTGGCGTTCTACAGCGACAAGGCCAGCGTTTTTCGGGTCAACAAGAAAGGAGCCACCAGTGGCGACGGCCACACCCAGTTTGCGCGGGCCTTGTTCGAGCTGAACATCGAAGGTATCTGCGCCAACAGCAGCCAGGCCAAAGGCCGTGTCGAGCGGACTCACCTGACCTTGCAGGACCGACTGGTCAAGGAGTTGCGCCTGCGTGGGATCAACACGATGGAGGCAGCCAATGCCTTCATGGCGGAATTCATCGCCGACTATAACGCGCGCTTTGCCAAGGCGCCGCGCAATGACCACAACGCCCATCGGCCGCTGCGACCAGACGAGAACCTGGATCTCATCTTCGCGTGGCGCGAGCCGCGCTGTGTGTGAAAGAGCCTGACGATTCAGTACGACAAGATGCTCTACCTGCTGGCGGATACGCCAGAGCATCGGAAGCTGGCCGGTCGCTATATCGATGTCTATCACTATCCGGACGGCAGAATCGAGCCACGCGCAAATGGCGCCGCCCTGCCCTACACGATTTACGATCGGCTCTCGGAAGTGGATCAAGGCGCGATCGTTGATAACAAGCGCCTGGGGCACGTATTGCAGTTAGCGCAATACGTTCAGGAGAAGCGCGACAATACGCGGTCACTATCTGTGCCTGGCACGGAGGGAGTTCCCCGCAAGCGTGGACGGCCGCCCGGCAAGAAGTCGCAGCGGTCGCTGGGCCAGAACGATATGTTGGAAGCTCTGGAACGCTTACAGCAGCAGCCGTGGCCGCTTAATGGAACGGAGAACTGACTCACTTACTACGGGAACACAAACTCGCTCAGCTGGCATGATATGCCTCACCCTGAGCTGGACTCATTCGTGTCAGGCCAGCACCACCGCCCTACGGGAAACCCCAAAAAAATAACCAAGCAAGTTGAAGGCTCCCCGGACATTTCAACTTTGCCGGGGCCCGGACATTTCAACTTTGCCTGGACAGCATATCGTAGTAGCGATACGTACGCTATACTGGTTCGTACTGGGCAGTCCAGCTGCCGCGCGGACCGGCCATAGGCTCACAACTACTCAGGAAGCGCTAACCATGCGACTCGGCAACGTATGCCGGCACGACTACCAGCCTGGCATCTACGATGGCGCCGCATGGCGCTGCCAATACTGCGGCACGCCACGGCCCCAACAGAACACCATGCAAATCTGTCCGGCAGCCGAGGATGGCGACGACTTCGCCGCCATGTTCTGTGATCAGGCCGGTGAAACCTGTTGCGTCTTAGGTCCTGCTGGTGGGCCGGGGAAATCGTAGCATTCCCTCAAGCGCTGTTTGTCGTGATTTTTACGTATCGTTATATCTATACCAAATGGAAAACATATGAAGAACAAGAGATCCGTAGCGAGTCTGGCCGCCACTATCGCCATGCTGCTGAGTGCAAATGCGTTCGCCGAACAAGGCAATACTGATGCGGGCCAGTCCGATCTCACTTACGAGATCAATTTGCTCGAGAACGGTCGCGTCATTCACGCCACGACCTTGTCTGCGATTCCCGGGAAGTCGTCGTCGTCCAAGTCGGGGCGCGAGATTGGCTACCTGGCCGCCTGCGAGAGCAGCGCCCCGGAGGAGTGGTCCTGCAGCCCGGGGAAGGTATGGGATGGCATCAGCATCAAGGTGAAGCCAGCGCTGGCAGGCAATGGTGATCTGACGACGGAGCTGGAGATCGCAGACAACCAGTTGATCGGCATGGATACGATCACGCACGGCGGCTACCAGGTACAGGCTCCCCGAATGAGCAGCTCGGTTGCAAAGATGAGCATTTCAATGCGGGAAGGACGTACCGTACATCTTCCCTATGGTGCAGATTTGACCGCTTCTCAGCGAGAGATCACCATCATTGCGCGGAAGAGCTGAGCATGAGCCGAGACACTAACAGCGTCAGACTCAAGGGCACCGTCGCCGGCGCGCCGGAAAGCCGCAGTAAGCCCACCGGTGATCGGACCGTTACCCTACGCCTGGCTACCGTCGACCGTGTCCAACGCAATGGCGAGACAACGGAGTTCACAAACTGGCATCGTGTCGTGTGTTTCGGTAACGTCGCGGAGGAAGCTGGCAACCTTGCGCAAAATGACCGTGTCAGCATCGAGGGAAAGCTGCAAACACGCAAGTATGAAATCGACGGCAAGGCGGCCTATATCACCGAGGTTATTGCCTTTGACCTAGACAAACTCGCGTCCAATCCCACACTCAGCGAGCGCGCTATGCCGTCGCGCTCATCTACCAAGCCGGTGCGCAATTCAGTCGCGGCCAATCCGCCTGGCGATGCTGGGCTGGACGAGGGGCCGGAGATAAAGTCAAATCTGGTGTACAGGGGTTGATCGAGGGCCGGTTGTCAGGCGGCGAGTTTCTGCTGATCCGGCGGATTGTCCAGCGCCGGGGTTCCGTCCTTGAAGGGGATGCCCTTCAAGAGCAGTTCGATGTGTTCAGCGCCTCTGATGCGGCGCCAGGTTTTCTCGGCTTCCTCGATCAGCTTGAAGGCCAGACCGAGGAAGGTCGCTCTGGACACGCAATTGCGCGTGCGCGTGGTGCGGTGACGCACGGTCGCGAAGGTCGATTCAATCGCGTTGGTGGTGCGGATGTGCTGCCAGTGCTCGGCCGGGAAGTCGTAGAAGGTCAACAGGCTGTCCCGATCCTTGGTGAGCACGCCGGTGGCCTTGGGGTACTTGGCGCCGTAGATCGTTGCAAAGCGATCGAAGGCAGCATAGGCATCCGCCCGGGTGGCCGCCATCCAGATCGCCTGCAGATCCGCCTTGGCGCGGCCGTGCTGGGACTTCGGCAAGGCGTTCAGGACATTGCCCATCTTGTGGAACCAGCAGCGCTGGGCGCGCGTGGCCGGGAACACTTCCTCCAGGGCAGCCCAGAATCCCATGGCGCCATCGCCGACCGCCGCCAGCGGGCCAGCCTGCAGGCCGCGCGACTTCAGGTCCAGCAGCACCTCCTGCCACGATGCCTTCGATTCCCGATAGCCGTCACCGATTGCCACGCGCTCCTTCCTGCCATCGGGCGTGACGCCAATGATCACCAGCAGGCATTGCCCGTCCGAGCCCTCGCTGCGCAAGCCCGTGTGGATGCCATCCACCCACCAGTACACATAGCGCGCCGCCGACAGATCACGCTGATTCCAGCGCGCATGTTCGTCTGCCCACTGCGCCTTCAGGCGACTTACCACGTTGGCCGATAGCCCCTTGGCCTCCTCACCCAGCAGCACCGACAGCGCCTCGCTCATGTCGCCTGTGGAGATCCCCTTCAGATACAGCCACGGCAGCGCCGCACTCACCCGCGGCGACTTCCTCACATAGGGCGGCACGATCGCCGAGTTGAACTTCACGCCAGACCCGGACCGGTCACGCACCTTGGGCACCTTCACGGCAATCGGTCCGGCAGCCGTCAGCACGTCGCGCTCCGGGAGGTAGCCATTGCGCACCACGGCGCGCTGGCCGCTCAATGTCTTGACGTTACTGAACTGCGCAAGCAGCTCCGCAAGTTCCACTTCGATCGCCTCCTGGATGACCCGCCGGGCCCCACGCCTGATCAGTTCCTCGAGCCCCAGCTCGATTTCCGATAGACCGACTGCTTCTTTACCTTTATCCTTGCTCATGGTGGAGTTTTCTTGTGTGCTGGTTTCCGATCTCGACAATCAGATTCTCAGCGGAAATCTCCACCGCCTTCAACTCCTCGCCTCAAACTCCCCCCGTACACCACTTTCGACTTTAGCTCGAGGGGCCGCCCTTCTAATGCCGGAGACATGATGTCGGCTATGCAGCGGGTACCTATAGCGTACTTCCACATCGTTACCCAAGGTGCCCAGGATCTAGGCTGGGTGGGCTTCTGTGAGCAGCTTGATGAGGCCATGATCCCTGCGCTACTGCACCGCGGTGGCGAGGAAGGGGCGAGGCAGCGGGCCGAGAGAGATCCACCCAAGCCTGTCGGCTTCCACGGCGGCGCGGCATTTGCGCCCCTCTCGTGGATGCTTGGAGGCCTGCGTGACGAAACCTATGTCCCTGTCGTCAGGGCAATGGACCAGGCCGCTCGCTCTGCCTTTGCGGAGAGCAAGCGCGCCCCCACTGTCAAGACGGAGCGGGTCTGAAAGGAATGCTGAAAGGAGGCGGTCATGCTGGCGCTTATTCTTGCCTTGATGCCTTGCGTTAGTCGTCTATCCTATCGTGTCGGCGATCCAAGACTACGCAGATGAGCACATCTAGGGCATGCCCCCCAATGGTGGGAGGACTGAACGTGTCGTCGCACGATTTCAGAACAAGCAAACTTATGCGGGAGAAGTATTCGTGAAGAGATCCATTCTGGCAGTTGCACTGGCTATGTCGGCGGCTCTCGCTGGCTGCACCACGATTGGTTCCAGCAGCACTATCACGGACCAATCCAAGGTCTCCATGATCAAGCCCGGCGTTACGACCACAAAGGATGTGGAGCGCATCTTTGGTCGCCCCAGCAACGTGCAGTACCTGGAGAAAGGCGAGCAGATCTGGTCGTACCAGACCGTCAACACGAACGCCCTGGCATATGTGCCGTTCGTCAACACAATGGGATTAAGCACGAAGGAATCCACGCTGGTCTTGCGCTTCAACGGGAAGGGCGTGGTGAGGGAATTCCAGCAAGGCGAGAACCGCCTGTAAGGAGACCCCAATTGGGGGGGATCGTTGAGGGGTGCACGTAGAACTGCTGCCCTCCCGGAGACGAGATCGCCGCCGCCGCTGCAGAGATGGGACCTCAGGGCTTGCTACCCGCGCGCGGCCTGCTCTGGTCGGCGTCGCCCGTGGCCGCGCTCAGGGCGGTAGGGGGAAGGTGATCCGCAGTTTTGGCCTCGATATGAGAACGCAGCTCTTTCAACTCGGCCTGTGCCCCGGCAGCCAAGCCGACCGCCTCGGTCAGTTTGTCGCGCGTGGCTTGGTGCGCGGCGTGCGACTCAGCCAGCTCCTTGCGTGCTTCACCTTCCCGCTCCTCGGCGCTGCCAAGGCGCGCCTCAGCCCGCTGACGAGCAGTTACCTCTGCAGCGCGCTGAGCCTCGGCGACTGCTGCAGTTTTGTCAGCCGCCACGCGCAAAGCTTGTTCGCTTGCGAGTTGGTCCCGCAGGGCCGCCAATTCGATCTCCAAGCGAGGCACTGCTTCCAAACGCAATTCCGCCTGGGCCAGCGTACGCCGTACGCTGGCCAACTCCTCCTGTTGCCGCGCTGCCTCTTGCTTCAAGCGCTTGATTTCTTCGGCCTGTTCGGCCGCCTTGCCGGCTACCGTGTCGCGCTCAGTTGTGACCTCGAGCAGTTGCTGTGCGAGGTCCTCTCGCTCTGTTTCCAGTGCTTCGCCGTTCGCTGCCATCGCGGCCAATTCGCTCAGTGCTTGCGCTAGGGCGGCTTCGGCTTCAGCAGCCGCTTCCTCCGCGACTTTCGACAACTCGGCCCCCAAGGCGGAAAGTAGCCGCTGATTCGGTTCGCTGAGTTTGCGTGACGTCGGCTTTTGCTGATCCTGCCAAGCCGACCAATGGCGATGGATCGTGTTCATGCTGCCGCTGCCCAATCGTTCGCGCACGGCGGTCAGCGTTGGCTTCAGCTGCTCAGCGACCAGCGTTTCCGCGACCGCAGCCACTTGTTCGTAGGTAATGCCTGGACGTGCCATATCGTAGCGTCCCTTCTGTTTGATATCGTATTTTACTCTTATACGATACGATACGAAACGCCCAGGCTGCCCGCGTCGCCACCCACTCTGGGAATGCCGGTTGCCGGACAGCCGCCGCCGCGTTGCCTTGGGTCACCCGCCTGGCCGGCGAGCGTGAGTGCCCCATCCAAGTCCAGTGCGCGGAGCGCCCCTCTTTCGGTGGCGTAGAGGGTCTGCCTGTAACTGTCGGCGGTGTCGAGTGCGGCGAGCGCCTCGGCCTGTCGGGCGCGATATGGGCCCCTCCTCTCGGTCATCTCGCCCCTGAACGACTGACAAAAGGGGGCGAAATCTGTGCGACCCCTACTTTGGAAACAACCGTATCTTTGGCGTTAGGACAGGGGCTTGACCAGGTGATGGTGGGGATTGATCCTTAGGGCGCGCCAACTGGAAGTATCGTCCTCCATGCGAGGTCAGCGACGGGGAAGCCGCCAAGGTTTGCCCCGTTTTTATTTTTCAGCGTTCCCTTTCATTAAGCGATAGGTTCAGCAGGACGCGCAATGGCCAAACAGGGACAGGTGGGTGGTGCTCAAATAGCTTGCGCAGGTCATGCTGGTGCATTGCATGGCCCACCTGTAGCGCGCGTAACGGCGATGGGACTACTCACGCTGCCAAATCCGAACTTGGCTTTCTTAACAACCAAAATGTGGCTCTTTTGGGTGAGGGAACCTTGCGTGCCATACTCGTAAGGCTCGAACGCGCACAACTGCGATGGCGGACGGAGTGCGCACGATAGTTTGGACTTTCAACGAAACTAGGCCAACGGAGTCTTCTATGACAACACGTCAGTCGGAGTTGTGGATCGTATCGGTAGTGGATCTCAGTGGAGTGCCAAAGTCAGTTGTCAGCCCATCTCGTGATGAGGCTACTAGCCAGTTTCTTCACTTGGCGTACTTGTTCGTTCATGCAACGCCAGATCAGCGGCTTAGGGTCGTCGGGGACGACGAGGATGCGGCCCTTACCGGCATGCACTTGATATGGGATTCGGATGACGGGGGTGCAGTATGTCTCGTAAGCCTTACACGCGCCGCAGTTGTCCGCTCCGCGCCGGGCTGGTCGGCGGCGTACAGGCAGAACCAGACGTTTGCTAGCATCGCAGCCGAGGCCCAAGCTGCGCTGGACGCCACTGCCGGACACCTCGATCCGCGCGAAGTGGATAGGCTGTCGCGCAGCTCCGCCGTCTTTGCTCTTAATCGCCCGCTTGCTCCATTGCTTGTTGCAGGCGACGAACGTGACGTGCCGCCTATCGAACTGGCGCGCGCTAGATCTGTGTGGGAAGAGATGAAGGCGGTTGACCAATACATCGAGATGAAGGCAGTGGTCCGCTAGGCGGCATGTGTCAATAGACGGTGCAGATCAACGCAGCCAGACCACCTACCGAGGCGAGACAGTGGAGTGGTCTGGCTGGTTGACTACATCCTGATCCGCGGGCGCGCGCGGGAGCTCTGCTCTGCCTCTTGCTCGCGTTCCACGGGCTCGCAGGCGTGTACTGGCGTACCACCATAGACTCGAACACCGCGGCACGGGTCGAACTCCGGATCGTCCGGTCCCCGCCCACCAGCATCGACGCTGCAGGTAGCGTAGGTATACATTTCCGCGCAGTCGCGGCGCAGTTGGTCCAGCGATAGTGTGGGGGCGTCCATGACGGGGTCATACCCAACGGTCTCGACATACCAGGTCACGCATTGAGCCTGGCTCATCGTCGTGAAGTCTGGATTGCTCATAGCGTCTGCTCCCTTACATTCTCATGGCTGGCGCGTTCTTAGCCGCGTCTTTCCAGAACACGCTGAGCTTGCTCAGCTTCTCCTGTGCTGTGCGGCAAAAATCGCCGAAGTCGCCAGGTGGATGCGCCTCCAGGCGGTCCACTTCCGTCCGGAGAAGTCCGACCCCCTGCTCGAAATCGCCACGAATGCCCTTCATCACGCCGTTGATCGCGCTGGAGGTATCGTGGCTGATGACACCCGCCGCCTTGGCGGCATCCTGTGTCTCCTGCAGCGCTCGGAAGCTCGCTACGAAGGCCTGAACTAGTGCCTTCACGGACGCGGAAGCCGCACGCTCCCCGGACACCGAGTCATCCACCACTGCGGCGAATGCCTGCGTTGTTGCGGCTATCGACTCGACTGCCATCTGCACGCGCCCGCGGCGAAATGCAGCGAGGGCATCCGCTGGACTGGGCACAGCGCTGTTCGGAGCGCTGGCAATCTGGTTCCCGTTCATGTGTTCGGCAATCG
This sequence comes from Cupriavidus sp. P-10, assembly GCF_003402535.2. NCBI lineage: Bacteria > Pseudomonadati > Pseudomonadota > Betaproteobacteria > Burkholderiales > Burkholderiaceae > Cupriavidus > Cupriavidus sp. P-10. The sequence goes on along the minus strand of NZ_AP025174.1, from coordinate 52,684 downwards.
TCATGTTGCTCACTATCTGGCATTTGTGCTCTGCGCCCGCAAAAGCTGGGCCTCGATGGTCGGTCGCATCTCCGTCCGCGTCTGGGCCGCGAGGAGTTGGCCAAGGGCCACGCCTACCTTCTCCATCATTCGCAGATTCTGCAATTGCAACTCGTTGGAGTAGGCCTGCATGAAGATCATTTCTCGCTGCAGCTTCTCCGGGCTCGCTTCCGCCGCCATGGCAACGACCCAGTAGGGATTCCGGAAGCGCCGACCCGACTCGAAGTCCAGCATCTCGGTGAGGCTCATCGAGCCGTTCTTCGCCTGCTTGGAGGCGGTCATGTCGAAATACTTCGCCGCGTGGTCCGCCTTTTTTATCTCCTGAATCAGCTTGTTGCTGCCTGGGAACGGCATTCGCGAAGCGATCAGGTCAAACTGAATCTTTTCCGCGGCACTCATGTTGGCCTGGTACATCTTCTGCAAGGCGATGTAGCTCTTGCCTTGCTCGGTTGCTGCCTCGGCCTTTGTGATGTTCTGGGGCGGATGCGGGTCCAGTGACAGCCGCGCATAGGCCCGCGCAGCCTCTTCCTGCTCCGTCGAGAAAGTAAGTTCGGGGTCCTTGCCAGGCATGCCCGCGCCGGTCAGGATGGATTCGACGTTAGCGTCCGCATCCGGCATGGATGAGCCGCTGCAACCCGGGTAGCCCAGTCGCATTTCCACCGCATTGCAGTATTTCGCTGTGTGAATCGCGTGGGACTGCCTCCGGGCGACCTCCGGGGATGGGATCGGATCATTCAAGGCCTTGTTGAGCACGGGGCTGCTGACCGAGGATCCACCGCCACCGCCTCGACGGTATCCAGAGGACTTGCCGCCAGTCGCGACCGTGGCCTGGCTAGCGTAGTTGCCGCTGGAGTTCGAGCACGGGTCGATTGGAAGCTCAGTTTCGCGCTCGACGCGTTCCTTCTCGGCTCGCCGCTGCGTCTCGATCTGGATCTCGCGCTGCTGATTCGCGGACTGCACAACAGCGTCTGAGATCTTGGAGCCAACGTTTGCCACGTTGGTACTGAGCATATTGATTGCGTTGGTCAGGGTCCCGGCGAGCGAACTGGTCGAGGTATTGATCGTTGTGGTGATCAACGCACCGGCGTACTGGACCGCCCCTACAACGCATGAATCGCACACAGCGTAAGCCGACGGCGAGGTCATCGCCGCGGCAGCGGCGCCGAGGGCGAAGAGCTTTCGTTTCACTGGAAGAACCTCCTGAGCGAGTCGACCAAACCGCCTGCGCTACCGGAGGATGACGAGCTGCTTTGGCCGGCGATCCCGCCACCGTTGATGACGCCTGGCAGATTGTTCCCGATGCCACCGGGCAAGGAATTGGTCGCACCCTTGATCGCATCGTTCGCGGTATTGCGCGCTGCCTGGACCGCGGCGTCGTAGTTCTGTTGCGCCTTCTTGGTCAGCCCCTCGCAGGCCTGCTGTTTCACCCGCCTGAAAGCCTCCTGCAGGATCATGGTCGACGGCAACTGGGTCGGGTAGCTGGGGAAGTTGTCCAAGCACATCTTCATCAGGTCGTTGGCCTTCTGCAGGACTTCGAAGCGTGTGTCGATATCGTTCATGCGACGATCTCGCTCTTCCTGGCGCTTCTGCTCCATGGCTGCGGACATGTCGCAGCCCTGCTGCGCTGCGTTTGCATGGGGGCTCAGGACTGCGGCTAGCAAAGCTACCGTCACGCACTGGGTGCGTAGTGTCATCCTTCTCATGCCTTCCCCAGACGCAGGGCGCTCCCTGACGAATGTGTGTCGGTTGGCTTGTGGGCCATGCCCTCCACCTTTGTCTCAAGCACAGCCACCTTCCGCTCAAGCTGCAGCACAAACATGGCGTTGCGAAGGTTCGGCGCACCGGCCTCCGTTGCCACCCACGCAAAGGCTTTGAGCAGCTGCCTGTCAGCTGCGCTGTCGGTGGTCTCGTGCAGGTCATAGCAAGGATCGGCAAGCCAAACCTCAACGGCCTGCCTGTGGCGGTACACCGCGCCCTCGATGGCGTGCACGTTCATTTCCGCCTTGCCGCGACGTTCAACGGCCTCGATCAGTGCGTGGACGCTGAGTTGTGTCTCCATCCCTACCGCACCGAAGCGCGTTGCCTGCGCATGCGCGTCGGCTACCAGCGCCATCTCACTGGGAGCAAGCTCGACGCCAAATGCGTCAGCCAGGCTCCGGACGCGAGCCAAATTCGGTTCATTGTGTGCCATTGCCTCTCCCGGTCCTAGATCACTGACGGCTGCCAACTCGCCCGACCTCGCTGTTCCGCAGGCAACCAGGCGTACTCGAACATGGGGTACAACTCCACGGTTTTCCCCCGCTCAGGAGAAAAGATCAGCTCCGAAGCCCGAGATAGCAGGAGAATCACGGGTTGTGCATTCTCGTCCTCCAACTCGACGCGCCGGCCCAAGAGACTCTGCTCCGACGCCGAATATCGGGCGCGGAGGGGCGCACCGAAGATGCGCTCGCTCAGCACGCTTGCGACGTCAACAACCATCGGCAGGAAGCCGCCATGGTGGAAAACCTCATCGTGGCCAAAGTCTTGTCCGTTCAGGACGAAGGAGCAGCCCAAAGCCCGCTCGTAATAGACGGCGAGCGCACGGGGATGCTCCACAGGAATCCGGAAAGCGTCCATATTATTATGTACCGTTGTAGTGATACGTATTTTACAGCCTAACGCGGACGAACGCGTACTGCCACAGTGCAGTGGTCTTTTACCGTCCCGTCCCGGTGTTCCGATTCCCGCGGCCCCAACTCTTCCCGCCTGGCGAGTTGTCGCAGCCTCTCCATCAACCCTTTGGGATCCGAGAGCAAAGCTCCCGAGACGACTCGCGGATCTACACCCAAGGCATCGCAGCAAAGGGGGAATGGTATCGTCGCCGCATGACCGCCTCTATCAGCGATCCAACGCTTCGCGGACTCGTGGTTCAACCTGACCTCATGTGCGCCGCGTGCTTGGTCGTTGTACGCCGGCAATGGCCGCGCAAGATCTGCAGCTGCCAGTTCCAGCATCTCAATGGCCAGATGCTTGAAGATCGATCCACCGGCAAGTCGCTTCTCGTCCGCCTCAAGCACAGCTTGCGACATTGCTTCTCCCCTCCCGGAGTTTGCGCAGGATGCGGTCCCGCATCTCGGCTGCCGGCTCTCCGTCAGCTACTGGTGCAGGGGCCGTGGCCGACATATATCGGCCTTTGAAATAGTCCCACTCTTCGGGCGACAGGTATTCCTGGGCCGCGCTCAGGAACCGGATCAGCATTGTCATCTCGCTCCTACGCGGCCTTTGGCCGCAGTGTTTGACTGGCCAGTGGCGCCATCTCGAACTTTGTACGTGCGACGTCGAGGAAGTCCTTCATAGCGGTGTTGATCGTCACTCGATCCCTACCGGTGGGATACGCTGAATGTGGCCGCATGTCATGCGCGGATTCCTCCGTGCCGTGAACAAGATAGTCCTCCCGCCAGCCATTTGCCTCGACCTGGTCCTGAACGTAGCTTTCGAAGGCGCGAGCCGTCAGCTCTCGCATCTGTGACCAGTACGGCTGCGCCTTCTTCTTGTCGAAGTGCTGGGCACTGACGGCGTACTGCGTATAGGCGCGATTCTGCGCATAGGCACACTCCCGGCGCAGCGCATCATCGCTGCAAAGCGCGTAGGCCTGAATGTAGCCACGGATATGCTTGCCTAGCACCATCAGGCGAATGTCATGGTCCGCTTTCGCCTTGCCGGTAAGTCCCACCACCGGAAGCTCTCGCAAAGCTTCCTGCAGCGGATGCTTCGTCCAAACGCACTTTCGCGCGTCCGGATCGTTGGCTTCAAGCCGTAGCTGGTCGAGATACTTCCGGGAAGTCTGTTTAACGATCTCCATTGACGCACCAGGCTGCGCGGCCAGGAGGATATTCTCCAGCGAGGTAAGCAGCGCACGCTCCTCTTTCGCCAGGTCATTTTGCACGGCGCGAAGGACTTCCTCGTCAGACCACGCCCGGGTGCTGATCGAATCGACCAGCTTCAGTAGGGGGCGCATCTCTTCCATGTCCGCGGGCAGCTTGTTCCAGTTCGCGTAGATCGCTGTCTTGAAGTCACCCCGTCGCCGGCCACGCTGCACGGCGAGGAACAATTCAGATGCGAAGTATGTGTTCGTGAGCGTTGGCGCCATGGGCGCACGCTTCTCAGACGCCTCCGCCTTCAGCTTCTCGCCCACATAATCATCAAACGCGTGCCACCATTCATGCGCCAGCGCGCCGGCCCCGCGAAGTCGCGTGAGGTTGATGACCTTTCGAGCGCACTCGTAGTGCGCAAGGGCCCGCCCGACGCCGCGCGATCCGAACGCCAGAGCCAGGGTGCCGTCAAGGCTTAGGGCCTGCTCTTTCACATCAAGCACGCGCGCCAGGGTACACAAGGCATCGTAGGCGCGGTTCAGGACGTCTTGTCGTTCGGTATCCGGCAGCCAGTTTCCGAATTCGCAAGCACGGAAGCCGAAATCATTCAGTAGGTCATCGGGCGCGATATTGCGACCACGGCGCTCATCGGGCAGTCCGTCGCGGATCACCTTTGCGAGGTGCGGACGCGCCAGTGCCTGCTTGTCTGCATCCCCGCTCTCTCGGTTTTCCATGGTCTGCTTGCGCTTCTCCGCGGTCTGCTGCCGTTGGGCCTCGAGAAAGTCGTAGAACCCTTCCGAATCCATATCTCGCGGACATTGCCACTCGTCACCAATCTTGAATTGCTTCGAGTGATACGGATAGGCGGCTGCCCTGTATCCGTCCTCAGCATCGAACAGGTAGCGGTTGACGAACCTGAAACCACTGCGCGAAGCGGCATAGATCATCTCGCCATACTCGGTCGGGATAGAGCGCGAGGTCCCATGGGGCCGCTCCTCTCGCACCAGAAGACCAGCACTAACCAAGCCATCCTCGAATGCGGAAAGATCGTCCTTCGTCTTAATCCTGACCGCAAGATCCTGGAGCTTTCGCGCCATGTCGACATAGATCTCGACATGGTCAAGTTGCTTGGGCGCGGCGGGAAACTCGCGGCGCATCGTCTGGACGAAGAGCGCGACTCTGGCATCGACGCCGCTCTCGCGATAATCGGCTAGGGATCGTGACGGCCACACGTTGTCTTTCGTGACCAGCTCCAGCTTCTCCCGGTCGTTCATGTCGGCCAGATCTTCAACACGCAAGGCGGAGTTGTAGAAGTCCTTGCGGGCTCCCCCGATCTTCTCCCCAGCATCTTCGATGCGCTCTCGCGCCGCGTCAGGATTCTTGGCCGAACGTCGGCGGCGGACCGGTTGCTCCTCGGTGAGCGCGTCGTCTGCGGCGTCCCGGTTCTGTGCTGCGACGGCAGCACTCTTCTCGCTCTCAATGGCGGCTTGCGCTTCCTTCCAAAGGCTTGCAAGGGGAAACTGATGACCCAATGGCGCATCGACCATGAGGTGCTTTGCCCGAACACCAGCCCCTGCGCCTGCCCATGTCTGGAACGAGTGACCCTTGTAGATTCCGGGCATCACCGACTCTGGGACGGCGAGCCTTTCATGCCTCATGAGAAAGGCGACGTAAGCCACCGCCGCTGCCCGCGCTTCGTCTTCGCTTAGCCGGTGGCCACCTTCCTCCGCGTCCGCATCTGACTCGAAACCAGCGTAGGCGAGCAGCCGCTCAAACTCGCCGGCTTGCAGGCGCGTATCGGTCCGGATGAACTCAAACAGCCCAGCCGTTTCCAGAGTTCCCTGCTCGCGGAAGTAGTCGAGATCGTTGCGGTAGATGTCATACTGGTCGGTCCCCCGGAAGCGGATCTCGACGCACCAGTCATCGCCGGACTGCACGGCCTGGTAGTGATTGTCTAAGTCGACACCTCTGTACGCCGCCGCCAGCGTGTTGGCGAGTGCCTCGCTGGAGACAAGCGTGTCAGGTACGCTTACCCAATGGCCGCACCGATAGCGCTCATTCTCCTCCAGGTCTGCGGTTCGCTCGCGCCAGAGCGCGGCCTTCGGCTCGCTAGCGAGCAGGACGCTCACTAAGCCGGCAAACTGCGCCGGGTGCTCGTCCCAGATCCTGACCAGCTCGGCGTAGTCGTCCACGCTCGCCTTGTCTGTCTGAAACAGCGACACAGCGGCTTCCAGCACCAGTTTGGCGCGCTGCTCCATCACCGCAGCATCTGGCGTTTCGCCCGACACCTGCGACGCTGCAGACGCCCGCCATTCCGGATCGGTCGCGAGTTTGTACTTGATCGCGCCGAACATCTCAGCCCAGTGGGTGATGCGTTCGGCCTCGCTGTCGGCTTTCCCAGCCAGTTGGGAGTCAGGTTGAGGCTCCGCTTCATGGGCCAGGGCCCGCGAGCGTTCAGCCTCTTGATTCGCAATCGCGATCTTATGCTGCGCGAAGAGGTAGTTGCCCAACTGCCGCACCCGGTCGGGAGACAAGCCGCTGACCGCGCTGTAGTGCTCCGGCTGACCAAGCCATGCGGCCGCTGCGGCCTTCGCCAACTCTGGCTTCTCCCGGGCATACTGCGACAAGAAGAAATCGGCATTGGCGACGGCGTCACTGAGGCCCCGGAATCCGGAGTGCTCACCGCGGCGGATACTGGCGACTTCGAGAAGCACGTCGACACGCTGACGCTCGGCCTCGGCGTTACCTTGCAAGGCAGCCAGGAGAACGCCACGGGTCAGCTTCCCCTCTACAGAGCAAACGTGCTTTCCTCGGAAGAGCACCTTCCTGAATCGACCGTCCGCTTCCACCGAAAAGCCGGCCTCGGCGAACGAAGCTGCCGCCTTAGCTGCCTCCACAGCAGCATCGAGATCCTCCGTCGTAGTGCCCGCGGCATCACGCGCGTCAGCTTCCCGCTCTTTGGCACGCTGCGCCTGTGCGAGGTCTGCCTGGATTGCCGCCTGGCTTAACACCTTCTCAATGCGCGCGGCCCGCCCGTCTGCTGGCGCATCCTTCGTGAGGATCTTGCTACGCAGGATATTCGCATCAGCCGATACCTCGATGTCGGCATCCACGCCGGCCTCAACGATCTGCTGCAGCCGCGGCGCAAGGCGGCTGTCAGCCAGCGCGCCCAGAATATGAACGGCCTTGGGCTTGCACTCTCGCAGGAATGCGATGAACTCGTCTGACGTGATGGCAGCAGCGTTCGACGGAATCCCGACGATGAAGCGGTCGCTCCCGAGAATCTCGACCACTCTCGCGTAGGCTTCGGAGAGCGACAGATCGCCGCGCTGCAGTGGCACGACTGGCTGCGACACCTGAAACGCGGTCTCGACCTTGATCCAGTCCCGATACTGCTTCACCAGGTCGAGGGATGCAGCTTGATCGCCCACCACATCCGGCATCACCAACATGGGAGGCGTGATCTTTTCCTCCGAAGGGTTGGCTTCGGCAATGTACTGTTGCAGTTGCTCGTACTTCTTGAGCACCGCATCGAAATCCATTGGTCGCACATCCCCGCTCTTGAGGCCGCGCTTGAAGAGACCGAACGCACCGGAGTCAACGAAGACTTGCGCTCGCATGTTCACAACACGGTCCGCGAGTTCGCGCAGGGCGACATCGGACAGCTCGCCAATGTCGACGCCAACGCCATGCTCAGCGCGGGCTACAGGATGGAAGTCCTTGGCGCGCGACATGCCGGACGCAAACCGGCTCACGCGCTCTTGCAGTGCCGTGACGCGCCGGCTTACGCGCTCCTGCAATACCGTGGCGCGCCAATCCTGCTCGCCATCCTCCTCCGCCTCAGTATCATCCTCTGTCGCTGGCGCCTCCATGGCGTGGCGGACAAAATCACCGACCAGGCGCGTGGCCTCAGCGGAATATTGGCCTTCCCATTCCTCGACCCATTCTTCCCACGCCAGCCTGCGTACTTGGATCGTAGTGCTATTGGCGTCCAGCGCGGCGTGGACTTCGTGTCCACTGCCGAGATCCACTGACCAGCTGCGCGGGTTCAGCCCATCCATTTCAAGGCCAAGGGAGCGCATGGCTATCGCAAATTGACGCAGCCGCCCCGCCTTTGCATCGTCATCCAGCTGATCGTCTGTATCCGCCTCGCGCGACCACTGCGACAAGACGCTCTCCACGGCTGCCAGGTCATCGTGCTTGCTGTACTCGTAGCCGCCGTCCTTCAGGCGGGAGACCGTGAACACACTGGTGGTGCCGGGCCCGGCGTGCGCGGACAGAGCGAGACCGTCGCTGCGGCTGGGGTGTTCCCAGTCGCAGCCGACTTCGCCAGATGGCATCAGGCCGGCAGCCTTCGCGATCTGGTCGGCTGCTGCAATGCGGGCCTTCGCCCTCGCGGTCGGATCGCCGATAGCCTCGAACTCCGCCCGATCCTGCGCTTTAATGGCCTGGTCTGCCTGCCCCGGAGTATCGTAGGTTCCACTCGCATACTCGCCGCCGAAGAAGCGGACCACGGAGTATTTTGTCTTGCCGCTATGCAGCGGGCTATAGACTCGTAGTTCTATGTAGGTGTCATCTCTACGACTCCCCTTCTCCCACGAGGAGCCATCGCTGTACTCCGGCTTCTGCATGCCGTTCGCCTGGCCGATGGCCTTCGCGGTGGCTAGCCGCTCTTGGTAATGCGCGTCGCGGGCCGCGTTTCGAACCTGATTCAGCTTCGTGCCGACACGGTGCAGGATTTCTGTGGTCGGATGATGCTCGCGCGTGCCGCGCGGGGGCTGAAGTTGTTCAATCAGCCGCTTCGCGGCAACAAGGACTGACTCCTTCCCTTCGGAGGTAATGACGTCGACCTTGCTGGCTAGCGCGTCGACATGACTTTGCAACTGCTCGTGCCTCTTTGTAGAAGCGGCGCGTCGGTCGAGGGCTCGCCAACCCTTCACCCATTCCCCAAGCGTTGCCCATTGAACGTTAGTCCCCGGTGTCTTGTTCTCGTGGGTCGGATCGCTCGCCTTCGCACGGAACGCCTTGTTCTCGGCGACTCGCATGCGGAACTCGTCAGCGGTGACGGATTTGGTCCGCTCGCCCAGCTGATCGCGGTTCACCGTGACATACACGATGAACGGGTTGTCGGTGGCAACATCGTGCTTGACCCGCCAGGCGTTCTCGCCATTCTCGTCAACCAGGACGTCACCCTTACGGGCGACCAGTTCGCGCCCGGAACGCTGCCTGGCTTCTGCTTCGGCCTGGACCTGCGCCTCCGCTTCTCTGGCGGCTACGGTCAACGCCAAGACCTGGTCAAGCTCGTCGTTGATGAGACTTCGCTGGTAGTTCAGCGACCCCCTCAGCGCGAAGAGCGCCTTGCCTTGGAAGGCGATGAGGATGTCGTAGTCCGAGATGGCATCGAGACCCCGGGTCTGCAACTCATCGTAGCGGTCGGCCAGAGCTTGCAGTGTCTGGCGCTTCTGGCCGAGGAGCGGCTGCAGGGCTTCCCCTCTTGCCGCCGCATCTTCCGGCAGCGTAAGTCCGGCCAGCGCTCTCTCGAGTACCTCGTCGGTGTAGCTTCGCGTCTGGGCCAGCAGAGCCCCGCTACTCGGGAAATCCGCAAGCACGCCGGCAATTTGCTCTGGCGTTGCCTCGTCGCGGGCGCGGCGTGCCTGCTCGTCGCGACTAAGATGGTTTCCTGCGTCTGCGGCCTTCGCCATCAGGTCGTCCAGCTGGAAGTCGGCGTTTGCAAGGTCCAGATCCTCGTAACCCACGAGGAAGGTTGTGGCGTCAAACTCGCGAACGTCGCGAGCGGGGTCGAAACCCGGAAACCACTTTCGCAGGTCGCTCGTCTTGAACGAGGGGACGCTTCCGAGCCACACATTGTCCTGCAGCTTTGTGAAGCCGAACTGCGAAAGATCACTCCGGATGTAGTTGCGCACTGCCAGGCGATGTCCGCCGTCCGGTGGGCATCCGGTTGCAATGAGCATTTCTGCGCCATCGTAGCGCGAAAGATCGACCCAGCGACGCACGGCCATGACTACCCCCTCATGCCGAGAGGCCGCACGCGCTGAACGGCCTTGCTAGCCTCAACGCTCTTGAGAACTGGCTCGAGCTTTGCGGAGATCGAATCGAAATAGTCCGCTGCCTTCTGTAGGTTATCCCGGCTTGGCGTGATACCGAGTGCGCCGTAGCGGCTCAACCGCACCAGATTCCGTCCCGCTTGCTGCAGCTTGCGGGTGAGTTCGACGTTTTCGTCCAGGGACATGATGTTTGCTTCTTAGGTATTGTGAACTTCGTGCAACTCTTCTTCTAACGCGGGGTCTACGATGAAGGTTTCGTCCTCCGGGTCAAACAAGGAGGAGTCGTCTTCGATGCGCAGTGCACTCGCGCTCCGGATGCATGTCCGAAGCAGCCGAATGACGCTGTCTTCGGTGTATGGCTGCCCCGTCAGAGAATGCATGCGTGATCCCGCATCAAGGGCAAATCTCGGGTAGATGGTCCCGTGGACGCCGAGATAGCAGAAGAACTCGATGACGTCACCGCTAAGGCGCAACGTCGCGACTTCGCTGTCGCTGTGAGAACCGACCAGGTCGACAGAGCCCATTGCATGGTTGGCGAGAAGCAGCAGCGACGACGCTCGCTCTCCCGCCAGATCCGCGACCATGGAAAGGTACTTTGTCTTCGCAATCGTCGCGATGGCGTTCATGTCAGTCGATCCATGTAGTGTGTTTGCATGCCGGGTAGGCGGAGCAGCTCACCAGCTTCTTCCCGGAGGCCAGGCGTCGGCCCGTCATCGTTCCCTTGCCGCACTTCGGACAGGCAGCACCATGCCCGGGCAAGGATTGATCGACCTCCGAGCGGGGCTTTGCATCCGCGTCTTGTTGTGCGCCCATCTTTGAGAGATCGAACTTGACGCCCTTCATGCCATCGACCAGTGCGCAACACATTTTGCGGATCATGTCGTCAAAGCTCGCGGCGGGCATCTTGCCTTCTGCAATGAGCCCGAGCGCCATCTCCCACTTCGCTGTAGTGACGGGGTCCCTGAGTTCCGGTGGCAGCTTCTCGATCAACTCGATGCCTGCGTCTGTCGGATGCAACTCGCCCTTCACGGCTTTGAGGTAGCCGCGTGCCTTCAATGTTTCGATGATCGCGTCGCGGGTCCGCTCGGTACCGATCCCTCTGGTGTCCCGCAGAATGCGGCGATCCGCCTCGTTTGTAACGAAGCGGTGAATGTTGGTCATTGCCGAGATCAACGTGCCGTCGTTGTATCGCCGCGGAGGCGTCGTCTCGGCTGCGCGCAGACGGGCGCGGCCTCCTGTAAGCCGCTGCCCTACCGTGTATGTCATGTGTGGGCAGGATTAGTGGTAGTCGTCAAAGCGCTGAGACAGATCCGAGGCTGATTCGCGCTTGGGACGGGCGAGTCGCGCTTGCCGAAAGCCCAACTGCCTATGCAGGTCCGGATCGCACTCGTCAGTCACGTACACGGCCACCGGTTCGGCGTCGTCAATTCGCTGCTCGTCTTCGTTGAGCGGGTTGAACAGGATGGTGTCGAAGTACACGTCACCACCGTCACCGCGTTGGTTGACCACGCTCCCTAGTGCTACCGTGCGGTGCCCCATCTCGCCCGACGCCTGGTCCGTATAGCTGGCGGTCAGTGAGATGACCACTCCCTCGCCGTCGCGACGGGCATTGATGAAGCCAAATACATGCTGGCGACCCTGCCCGAGCAGGTCGATATACCCCGAGAAGGCAGCCCGGCTATTCGGATTGGTGTTCTTGTAGAATGCCGCCTTCTCGAACCACTTCTCCCCGATTTTGCGGACACAGCGCAGGATGGGCTGCGGGCCTTGGTCGTACGACATAGCGATTCTCCGAAGTCAATTTGGAAGGGCATCGATCGCGGCACGCGGTAATACGTTGCGTATCATGCATACGATACAGAATGTGGTCAAAATATAGCCGTTTGCCTGTTGACTGTCTAGGGATCAGTCTGCTGAGAACTTCTCCAGGCGGTTTATTGCATCTTTTGGACGACAGTCCGGCGAGGAGGACGGCCTTGGAAGTCTGCGGACCACATGCGTCCGCCAACCACCAAAAGGCAGGCTGCGAGACCAGAAGCCATTGCCATGCGGTCCTTTACTGTCTCGAAGACCGTTCCCGGAGCGGGTGCCCGCTTGGCCTGCGCAATCGCCTGCGCGCGCATGGCGCGCAGGGACCTTCGTCGGACCCGGCTCACGCATGAGATCTTCGCGCGAGGCGTGGCAGCGGATGGGTAGCCCCCCGCGCTAGGCTGGCAGATTGTCGCGGACCGACATCGCCAGGGTCAGCACAATGAGCACGCATAGGGCGATGGCTTTGACCTGGTTAGTTGTTGACGGCATCCTTGAACTTCTGGCCCGCCTTGAACTTCACGGTCTTGGCTGCTTCGACCTTGATTTCTTCGCCAGTCTGAGGATTGCGCGCCATACGCTCCGAACGTTCGCCTTTGCTGAAACTGCCAAAGCCGATCAAGTTAAGGGTGTCACCCTTGGCCACCGAATCCATGATGGTGTTGAGGGTAACGTTCAGCGCCTGTTCCGCTTTGGTCTTCGTCAGGCCGTCCACGCCAGCCGCGATGGCGTCGATCAATTCGGTTTTCGTCATGTTTGCTCCTTCTAAAGTTGATAAATTTGTGCCGCCGTCACTGCCGGAACAACGGCTACTCCTTGGAGTCGGAATTGGCATCCTTTTCCAGGGACCTACCAAGAAGCATGACGCCCGCACCCAAGAGTGCGAGGATCATCGAACCAAAGTAGGCCAAAAATGGTTCCTGTCCCGATTTCAGGCAAAAGAAGAGGAAGGCGCCGATCATCATTGCCAAGCCGGTCACGACGACAACATGGTGGAGGCGATGTCCCATGTATGGTTTCAGCTCTAGGCTTCTTCCAACTCCTTGAGTTGAACCTGCATGAACTTCGATGCCGTGGAGCCCACCGAGTCCCTGTACACCGCCATCGTTTTCCACGGTTTGATGAACTTCAACACGCTCTCTTCGATGTTGAGCTTCTTGCACGATGCGCTCCAGTAGTAGCTGTCGATGCCCAGCAGGATCTTGGTGCCCACTGTCGTGATTACCGCCTCCGGGAAATGGGACGGCGCTTGTGACACCACCCATAGCGCCATTCCGAACTTCCGAAGCTCAAGACAAATCTTATTGTAGATGCTGTCGGGGTCGTCATCGAAGAGGTTGTGGGCTTCGTCCGCGCCGAGGATCTCCCGCACTTGGGCAACCGGGCCAAGCAGTTTCCTACGACGGGCGATGTACTGCGCTCGGACCATGCAAAAGAGCGTCTTTTCTTCTTCCGACAAACTCGTCAGGTCATACGACCAAACTTTTGCGTCGAGATCGAATGGTGGAGGATTCGCATTGAAGATGCCGCGCGCCTCGAAATTCTTCAGCCGGTCGATGACACCTTTCAGCGTTTCCTTGCTGTCGTACTTGATCAGGTTGTCGAATTCCAGTCCGTTCTCGATGGATACGATGTACTCGTCTACCTTGTCGCGGAAAATGGTGACCGCCGCGTCGAAGTCCTTTTGCGCCTTCTCCTTTTCTTCTGTGGAAAAGGCCTTCTCCTGCTTCACCAGGGCCCGGTACTTGCGGGCTGCCGCACTGTTCATAGCCTCCAGCGCGCCCACGGCGCGGAAGCCGGATTCGCTACCGTTCAACCCGCCATACATGGCCTTCAGGCGACGCTCCGCAAAGCCAATGGCATCACGCAGCGTCGGATAGTAGAGGTTCAATTCGCCCCAGCGGCGCTGCTCCCAGATCTCGTCACGCAGCGCTTCGGTCATCTCTTTGCGTACCCAAGTCTCAGGCTGACGTTCATGGATTCCATAGAAGGCGTAGAGATCCGTCAGAAGGTTTCGGAGCGTGGCCTCCTGGCGATCCATCAGCTTGCGAGACGTCTGGTTGATGGTTGAGATCAGGAAGTTGATTTGACGGTTTACGCCGCCTGTCCTGGGGTCCGTATCAAGGACCAGCGGGTTGTATCCGTATCTGGTCTCACCGTCGAACCTGACACGAGACTCTCCTTCGATGACCAGGTCGCCGTGCACGTCGAGGTTGTGGTACCGTTCGAACTCTTCGCCTGCAGTAGCGACCGCCTCCGAAATCATTTGCTTTAGCCGGGTACTTTTGCCCGTACCGCTCTTCCCGCACACAAGTATGTGGGGATTGATGATGCTCGCAGGATCCCAGAAGACGGGTACATCCGTCGACTGGTGCTTGCGTTTGTAGTCGTCGTAGCCGAGGAACACTCGCATGATGTTTAGTGCCGAATAGGTGCGGGGGTGGCGCGCTCACTTCGCCGGCCTGCCCCTTAATAGGTAGCGCGGGCATGCCGTCAGCAGCAGAAGGGATACCGCAGCTATGCCTGCGAGAGACGCTTGAGCGCCCTCCATCCCTAGCGCGGGATCAAAGCGGCTCGCCAGTTCTTCAGCCGCAATGCATAGCCAGATGGGATGACTCGCCCAAATGACGAAAGACGCAGCGAGCCACAGGCCGAGCACGGCCACCGTCCCCCGTACGCTCATGCCAAACGCGCTGCTGCGGGGCGCAGTTCGCTAACGCTCGTTGACTCGCCGCCCGTTGCGCTGTCTTCTCGGTTCAACTCGACCCGCGCATTCGCGCCTAGATCTATTCCCAGCTCCTTGACCGGATCGGGGTCGGCTGGCTGCTCCGTGATGACATTGGGGATCACCATAGTCAGCCTCCCATCAAGTCTCGCGCCTTCGGCCATGGCCAGAGTGCTATACCGAATGTCGCCCCGCACAGCTGCTCCTTCTGTGAGGATCACTCGCTCGGCCTCAATGTCGCCCTCCACGTGGCAGCTGACGATCACAGCCTTCCCTCGGATGCTCCCGTGGACGCTGGACGTCTTCGTCAGAATGACCTGATGGTCCCCAGTCACAGTGATGTTTCCGCGAACCGGCCCTTGGAACACGACGTTCTCGCCGATCTCAATCTCCCCGACAACTGTCATGGATGCAGGAATGAGCGTGTGAACCACCTCTGTCCCATCCACGCGCGGAATCTTCACCTTGGTTGGTATGGCCGGCACTGTCAGAGCCATTCCCGCTTCCGACAGCCCGCCTGGCGCGGGCCTGCCCTGCGTCGTTCGCGGCTGCTGCCTCTCTTCGTCTTGAAGCGACTTTATTGGCAGCTCGATTTGTTTTTTTCGAACAAGCCCCGTGGAAAGGAGGAAGCGCGTGAGGATGGGAGGATTGCTTTGCATACTGGCCTCAGTTCGGCACGTTGACAATGCGCTTGTCCGTTACGACCGTGCGCGATTGGGGATCAACAGCGACGAGCAGCTCGCCACTGGGTAGGCGGCTTCCGACCGCGTGACGCGCGCCGGCTATCACGACAGATTCTTTGTCGAATACGCTGATCCCGCTCTTCTCGACAGTCATGAAGTCAACGGGCAGAGCACTCACATCAACCTTCGCGGCCTTGGCTGTGGCTACCGTCTTTCGTGCCGCTTGCGTGGATACGGAGATCTCTTCCTTCCCCTTCGGGGTGGTTGCCTTCGACGCCAGAAGCGTTTCCAGATCGGCCAGGGTACGTTCTGCCTCGGCCAGTCGCACATTCTGCGCTTCTGCCGTCGCACGCAATGCTGCAAGCATCACGGTTGACGTCGCCTCTCGCTGACCTTCGCGAGTAGACTCCTTCGCCTCGGCGTGTACCACGGGCCCCGCAGCCTCCTGCTTTTCCGGGCTGACTATTGGTTGAGGCGCGCGAGCTGGCTCCTTCTGCGAGGTGGGGCCTTCAGCCGAAGACCTTCGCACTCCGTGCGAATCGGTGTACAGGTATCCCGCCATGCCAATCACACACAGGAGGGCCACGAGCAGCACCCTTCCTGATGCGGTCATCTCATACCCCCCAGTCTTGACTGCGGACCCTGTGGCCTGCGCCTTCAATGTGCCAACGAGTTGCATCTCGCCCTCCTCTGAATATGCGTATCTTATAGACGATACGTAATTTGCATGTCAATATTTTGCATGCGAGTCAAGAAACGCAGGGCCCGGGCGTTGTCGGGCAGCGTCGCGATGGTCACGAGCTGCCCGCGTCCTCGAATCCTTACAGCACCACCTCGATATCAGGGTGCAAGCGCGCACTGCCGGCAACTATGTGCTTGTAATCGCTGGGAAACGATGTTGCCGTAAGCGGGAGGGTGTGGAAACCAGTCATAGCCGGGTGCGTCACCACGTGGACATGGGCGAAGCCTGGCAAGCGCAGCAGTCGTGGGATCAAATCTGGCCGACGAGCGATCAGCTCCGCCTCTTTCAGAGAACTGTAGTCCACGCCGCGACGGCCTTCTTCGGAGAGCCAGTCCAGCCAATGCTCTCGAATGCCTTGCATTAACTCCTTGCTGCTCCGTATAAGGTTCAGAAGGTCCACATTAGGCAGATCTTCGGGCTTCAACACCTTCGGATACAGCGGCTTTTCGACCTCTACGGAGAGATCCACTACGATCATCTCCAGTTTCTTCTCATCGGCATACTTACGCGCATGCATCATGCCGACAAGACCGGACTGGCCGGACAGTCCGGAAATGAAGCCTGGTATCCGGTTGACCAATGGCATCGAAAAGTCGCGGATTTGAATCTTGTCCGGAATTGCGGCCTTCTTGAAAAACAGCACAACGGCTACGTCGATGCCCGGTGCCCCTTTTGTCTTTGTCATTCAGCTCTCTCTCCCCGAGTTAGCCTTTTCGCCAGGTAGCCCGTTCAAACAGGTCTGTAATCCCTAGGCGTTCGGCAATCTTGATCGCGTGTGTCCGCAGCAAATTCCTCTTCTTTGCTCCAGCGAGGTGAATTCGGCTATAAGCCTCAATCAGGCGCTCGACTGGCTTGCTGTAGTTCCCCTCTCCAGCAAGCCAACGGTACACAGCTGCAGGCTCGCGCCCCACGAGCACTGCAAATTCCTTCTTGTCTGACGGATTCTGAGGATCGAACCCCAGTTCGATCATGAATTGCTCAATGTCGAGTTGCCGGACACTCGGCATTGATTCCGGATGAGACTCGTATACTTCCAGCAGCTGACAGACCGCCTTGTCTTCGATTGGCTCTTGCGGCCTTGATCGCATCTCGGCGAATTTGGCGCGCTGCAAGCCCAACTGCTCGCATGCCGCGCTCACGGTCAGGCCATTTTTCAAGCGCCACTTCTCGACCTCAAGATTCTTGATTGGTTCGGCCAAGGTTCGGTCTGTCTTTTTCATAATTTAGGTTGTTGGTCGACTCCCCTTCCCAAATCCGGAAAGGTCATCCGCCTGCATTTCCGTCTCAAACAGGTCGTCGTTGCCCACCAGGGCTACGTGTTGGGCAGCAACGCGCTCGATTCCTGCTTTTTCAGCCGGGGGCAAATGCCCAGCGGCTTCGAGTTTGCTCAATACATCCTGCACCGCCGCTGGCGGCTCCGACAAGGGCCGCAGCTGTCGAAATGGCTTCAATTCCACTACGTTGTCCGGCAGTTCCTTCGTGGCCTGATGCTTCAGGGCAAGCGCGTTCCTGAGTGCATCCTGCCCCACCCCGTACTTATCGAGCAGGCCTGCCAACTCAGCTTCGCTGTAGCCGGCTTCCAGTGCGGTCGCGCAGATCTGTTCTCGCGCCCGACGTTGCGCTGCCAACGCAGAATCGAGCCGGTCCAATTCAACAACGTAGGGCGTCATCTCGCCCTGCGGGTCGAATTCGCGAGCTAGCGTTCCGCCGCCGCGGCGAATGTCGCTCGCAAACACCGTTAGTGCATCCTCTGCGTTGATGTCCAGTCGGGCAGCCGCCGGCGAAATGTGGACTAGGATTCGCGATTCCAGATCAGAGACCACGCCATTCATTTGTCGATCCAGGTCGCAATTTGACTGGAGCAGTACCCGAAGCGCAATCTTCGGATCCGCGAGTTCCGGCGTGCTAAGCGCGGCCCGCAGGGAAGCAGACAAATTTTGTCCAGTAGCCGACTCCACCAGGCCGGACACCATGGTCTGGACCCGGTCAAGGATTTCCTGTGGCCCCTTGACTTGGAAGCCCTCGGGGGATTCCGTTGCCATCAAGGGAGGAGCGTCATCGTAGCCACCGCCCTTGATGGGATCGGCCTGACCCTCGGCACTGGGGCCGCTCGAGGCTTCCGGCCTGCCCGTAAAGAAACTCACGATTCGGCGCAGCAAGGCGCGAATGGCTTCGATCAGGTGCCGCAGCGTGATGCCTTCGGCCTCCTGACCTTGCACGGGAGATTTCTTCACCTGGCTTGCCAGCGCGGCTTTGTCCAGCCAAAGCTCGCCGTTACCGGCTGTGGCCACCTCCTTCTCTGCGGGACTTCCAAAGTAACTTTCCGACATTACGCCCGGGGTCATAGAGTGTTCCAGCGCGATTCTGTATCGCTTCAATTATACGGGGTTGCAAACAGGGAGAGCCGAAATCAGCCCCACCCAAAAGAGTGAGAAGAAATTACGGAGTGCCTTCTAGAGCACTATCGAGCCCTCCATGTCCTGACCCGCTCATCGACGTCGTTGTGCACGAAGTCCCGCTGGGTGTAAAAGCCAACCCCGCCCTGCCCCGCCAAATAGGCCAAGCGCCCCAGATACTCAGCCAGGATCTCGCGGGTGCTGAAATCCACGGCCCGGAACACGCCCATCTGATTCGGCAAGTGCCGCGAATTCTGAACCCCACCTTCGCGGCTATTGGTGGCAGCCACGCGGCATCCGGAGTGGACGACAAACGGGATCGTGTAGCCGTAGGCCGACAGCCACGCCTGCTCCCAGGCTAGCAGCCTAAGCAGCGCAGGATGCGGGCTACCAGTAAAGCCGGCTTGGACGTCCCGGAGTAGGTACGCCGCAGCACGATATCCTTCAGGCGTAGCGAAGTCGATGCGCGCTTGGTCCTTGCCACGGCGCAGCCACAGAACAGAAGGCATCGCGGCCTCCTGCCCCAATGCCTCACGCACCCCCACACAAGGGGCAATCGCGGCTGCCGCCACGGCTGCGCGGAGGAAGTCTCGCCTCAGCATCACCGCGCCTTGTTCGCTGACTTCTCGATGTTCGCCTGCATGCTTCCGAAGAGTTGCTCAATGTCATCGATGGTCATGTCTTCTGCAGGCTGACTCCACTTCAACTGCGCTGAGATCTCGCTCTCGGTGGCCTTCACCGCCTCCTGTGGCTGTTCGCTGCCGAGTGCCTCTTCCATGCGCACCAGCATGTCCGCCGCCTCCTGCGTAAAGCCGATGACGACTGGATTGGTCTCGACCTGGTGCGCGGTTCTCTGCGGTGGCTCCGGGTTCACGAGATCGACCTGTGCAGGGGTCAGATTGTGCTCGCGCTCCATAGCGCGCTCATTGGGCGTGTCGCCGTCAGCCTGCGGGCTGTCCTGATACTGGGCGAGCCATTCGTTCAGGCCACCGTCTGTACTGTCGCTCGCGCTGCTGGCTGGACTACCGCCGCCTTCCGCTCCGCGAGCCTGCACACTGGCCGCTTGGGCTTCTGGCAACGTGTCATAGTCATCCGGCACAGTAGCGCTGACCGTCTTCTCCTTGATGCTCGAAAGCACCGATGCAGGTCGCTGTGTAGACTCGGCAAACTCTCGCACCAACTCTGCAAATGCGTTCGACGCGGCTTTCTCCTGCAGCGGAGGATTGTGGTACGGCTCCGTACGGACAGTCGCCTCCTGGTTCGGTGCGGAAGGCACGATAGCAGGTGCTTCAGCCGCGAAATCAACACCTTCGTACTGCTCGATGGCAGAGGGCTCAGCAGCCTGCTCTTCCTCGCCACCGCTTGCCTTCCAGTACCGGCCTTGCTCATCGGGCTGGTGCGCGCGCAATGCTGCCACCGCAGCCTGGTAGTAGGCAATGCCGCGATTCACAGCGCCTTCGTTCGGATTCGCATCCTCGATCCTTAGCCACGTCTCACGAACCGCTGCGACGATGGGGTCATCGTTCGCTGGATACTTCTTTGCGGTGCCCTCTCGGATTTTCTGCAGGATATGGGCAATGGTTGTGAAGCGACGGTCCGTTGCCTTGATTGGCTTCACCTTGCCTTTCAGCTCGAAGAACTGCGGACGGTCTACCTGCAGGAAGCGGTTCAGACGGAAAGGCAGTTTGGTCTTCTTGAACGAGTGGAACCAGGTGAAGCTTCGTGCTCGCGTCACCTGGTCCTTGAAGATCAAGATGCCCTCCATTTCCTTGAGGGCCTTCAACTCCTGCAGCTCGATGCGATCTCGGCGCTGGATAGACCCCGTCAGCGCCTGATTGAAGTTCGTTGGGAAGAGGTTTCCAACACTCCCCTCATAGGAGCCCGTCTCGACGGTGATCGCCTGGCCAGCAACCTTCTTGAAGACCTCTAGCGTCTTGTCTGGATCCTCCAATGCCAACGTGTACTTGATCTTCGTGTTGGCGATCATCGAATCCACTTCTTCCTTGTTCTCTCCCTTTGCCATAGCCGCCACGTCCTGGCCCGCGGCGATCATCATGAAACCAAGGCTTCGCGCCTGAGCGAACATGAGCGCGATGCCCTCGGCAAAGTAGTAGCCCAGTTCGTCCATCGTGATGATGTACGGGGCCGGAGAGTTCGTTGCCTTGGTGTCGATGATCTCTGCGTAGGTGCCTTCGAGTCTGTGACCAAGGTTCATCGCCATCATGAGACGAATACTTGCGACCACCAGCTTGCCAAGATTGGCCGCTTCCTGCGCGGACTTCTCCAACGTCGGGATCATGACCACCAGGATGCGCCGGTTAAGCAGGACATCCATCATGTCCACTTCGGAGTATTTGTCCTTGAAGATGTAGCCATACGTGTCCATCAGCATGGAAAGCGTGCGCGCGTATTGGCCGGTCAGGTACCCGTGCTGGTCATAGACGCCCTGATCCCACTTGTCTGGCTTGTCCGCGAGATCTGGGCGGAAGCCAGGCAGGCCTGTCTCAAGGTAGGCCTTGATCGGCAGGAAGGCATACTCCGGAATTTCGCCTTTCTTACCTTTCAGGTAGAGCTTCACCAAGTTCGGAAGCGCCAGGTATTCCCGGATGACGCCGATGGATAGGGTGAGATTGCCAACTGCTCGCTCGTAACATAGCGTACGCAGCACGGCGTCCATCATGTTCACCGCCTTTTGCTGCCACTGCGCCCCATCCCCGCCCGCCTTTGGCAACAACGACGACGAGAGCTGCGACAGGAAATCTGGCGTGCCCTCGTACCACGGGTTCATGCTGTTCGAATGCTTCTCCGTGGATTTCTTGCGCTTATACGGATCCGCACCGCCAGTCATGAAGTTGAGGACAAGGTAATCGTCCTCCCGACCGGTTCTGCGGCACATGCTCCACACCGCGGCGTGAAGGCTGGAATCAGCCTTGCCGTCCGAGTAGAAGAAGCCCGACCCCCACGCTAGGGCATTGAAGCAGATCGATAGCAGCGTGACAGTCTTACCGGAGCCTGTCGTGCCCATCAGCAACATATGCGTGCGAGCATCCGAGTTCGTGACCCAAAGCTCTTTCAGATGCTCTGCCTGATCGACGGAACGCTGATTGCCGAGGTGCAGAATGCCGTCCGCTTCCTTGCGTTTGATCACCTCCCCGGTACCATCCTTGTTCGGCTCCGCCGCTTCCAGCGTAGGGTCAATACCGCCGAGATGCTTTGGCATTCGCATCGGTAGCTGGAAGCGCTGCCACGAGTACCAGAGCTGCGTAAGCAGCATCACTACTGTGATCGGAAGCCACAGAAATGACAGTGCTACGGAAGCAACGGCAGCTCCCAGCTGGAATTTTGCATAGTTCCGTGGCTGCTTGAGCCAATCCCCGATCTTTTGCGCGATGGGGCGAGGGTCGAGCGTGATCCCCTGCTGGGATAGCTCCCGATTAGGCGCGGTCTGGTATGGGTTGTTCACGGTCGTTCACCGCATCATCGGTACTGCTTCACCAGGTCATTCAGATCCAGCAGCTGACCATCTGCGTTGACCACCGATGGCGTTTGCGTGAGTCCCATCGCTTCAAACGCCTGGCGGTTCTTTTCAAGCCATTCCTTCCCCTTTGCGCACAACTCGGGGGCGCGACCCTGCTTCTGAAACAGCTCTTCGTTCAACGTGCTTTCCTTACCGCGAACGTCAACCGCCATCGCTTCCCCCCATGCCGCTGCCTGCTGCTTCGAATCCCCCCGGCACAGCGCATCGACAGCCACTTCATCCGACCCGGTCTTGTAGGCAACGGGCAGGACGACAACCCGTTGATGCCGGGCAATCTCCTGGATAGCGGGCTCAACCGCTCTGCATGCGGGGCATTTCGGGTCGGAGAAGACGTAGATCGATGGCGTGCCTTTCGGAAAGAGGACCGGACTTACAGAAATCTGCCCGTCCGTGCGCGCAACGGGCGAGGCATTGGAAGTCGGCGCAGAAGGCAGCGCGGTAGGCGCGGCGATTCGGTTTGCCTCGGCCAGGATCGCGGCAGTCAACTCCGGAGATTGAGATTTCGCGGTAGCGAAAGTTGCGATACTGCTGTACATGCCAAGGACAAGCAGCGGAACGCCGACGTATAGCCCCAGCGTGCGCAGCCTTGCTTTCAGCCGCTCCACGAACGAGCGGCGATGGAATGCTCTGACGATGAGTCCATGTGCACGCTCAGCGTCCTCGTGCGATTGGAACCTTTCGAGGATGCGTAGCTTTTCGCCCGCATCCTCCGTAACGAAAACGATAGCATAAGGCGCGGTAGCTGCATCGTCTTGCGAAGTGTCCCCGGGCCTGGCGGAAGCGACAGAGAAGGCATTCAGCGACGCTTCATTCGCCGAGGTCAACCGAACACGCGACAACGCCTTCATATGCCCGGTACCGGCGAAGAATGATGAGAGGGAGCCATCCGGCTCGATGCGCACAAAATCCTTCGGCTTTCGCTCAAACGAGATCTTCATTTCCTTTCCTTCAGGGTCGGTTCAATAGCGAGAATTCTTCTTGCTTGCTGGACTGTTCGATGACGCCTGTGTCCTCGAGATACTTCCGAAGGCCCGCCAGGGCGTTGTCGACGTGTGGCTCCAACAGGACGCAGCCGGCATCCCATGCCACCTCTTCGGCTTGCATGTGATTAAAGACCCCAGCCGACTCCATCATTGGAGCTTTCCGGCCAGCGGTGTTGAGCGGATACCAGAGTGCCCGGTCGTGCGGTTTGAGCCAGATGAACTCCGAGGATGGCAGCGTGCCTAATTCGCGTGCTTGAATGAGCATCGCCATCAGTAAAGTGCGCGGATACCTGTGCTTCTTGATCCAGACATCCACTTCCTTGCTTTTCATGCAACGCTGGAACGCAGGTGTGGCCAAGGAGAAGTCAGGCCGCGAGCCCTCATTTGACGCGCTGTAGTTCAGTGCATCCATGAGTGCGCGACATGCCTCGAGGTCCTTGAAGAACACGCGGAGGCCGAGCACGGCGAATAATGCGCGTTCGGTGGGAGCCAGTTTCGCCAGCTGGCGACGGTCCGCGACAGGTTGCCCGAGCTGCTGCGCGAGCAGCTCTCTAGTCCGGTCCTCGTCCAGATGGTCTGAATAGATCAGCCCGTGCTCAGCAACCCATTCTTCCGGATGTACAGACGATGCCCACTCTGGCGGGTCCTCCTGAGAAAGATCCCGGTGCAGGATCGGAGCGACCGCAGAAAAGTTCTGGCTCTGCGCTTCCAGCAGGCTTTGAATGGTGTAGACGCTTTTTGATTTGAGGATCGGGTTGCGCAAGGCCTTAATGGAAAACCAGATGCCGAGTGAAACAGGAACAAAGGCCCAGAGATACCCCACTGCTGACCCAGCTACCCAGATCTCTTTGAACGTCACGACACGTGCATACTTGAAGTATGTGATCAGCTGCCACTGACGGTCCCTTGCGAAGTCGAAGAGCTTGGCCCATGGGTAGATCTCGTAGCCCTTCCAGATCAGCAGTCGCTGCGCCATGGCCTCATGCCGGAAGGTCCACAGGAACCAGAAGAGCGCGACCGCGATCAGAATGCACATGCCGACCAGCGGGGCTGCCGAGCGGTCGTTCTTTATTTGATCTGACATCCGAACCTCTTTGCCGCGTTAGCCACCCGCAAGACATAGCCATAACCGATGACGGGGTCTGGGTTGTGATACTTCGCTACCCCTGTCCAGAAATCACGCGCGCGGTTCATCTCGTATCGCAGGACGTAACCTGCGCCGCGGATAGCAAGACACCGGTCTTGGACGATCTGTTGCGCCGTAATGCCGAAGTTGCGCTGGAAATAGCGGATCCAGAAGTCGTTGTGTTGCATGATTCCGTAATCGCGCGATCCGTCCCGATTTGGCCGGGACACCATATTGGTGCTCTTCGACCCAGAGGTTTCCACCTGGTGGATGCCGCGGAGGATGCAAGACGGCACCTGGTACTCCGCCTCTGCTGCGGCAAAGCACGCCTCAAGTTCTGCGTCGTCCGAAGCAGCAGCGGTGGTTGCGATCAGTGCCGTCGCCGCAGCGACAAGTAGCTTCCGCTGGGCCCCCGTCATTGCGTTTCCTCGATCTCTTGAATGCAGACCAGCAGATGGCGTAGCTTCTCGGTCGAGAACAGCAAGGCGTATTCGCCTCCCTTCCGAATGCGATCCAGGCGGCGGTTGGCTTCCGGAATGGTTTCGACGTGATGTGGCCACTTATGCTCCATGGCGATCACGACTGGTATCGCGGCGGTAAACGGCACTGCTGCGAAAAAACGGTTCAGCTCGACATGGCATGCTTCCAGGTCATCTCGCGACATGGCTGCGACCATCTTGGCCATGCGATTGGCCGCGGCGGCGATCTGCCGCTTTGGCATGCCTTGGTGCGGTGCATCGATCTGCCTTGCAACCATCCGGCCCAGTTCCGACTGCAGCAGCTCGATCAACGCCTCCCGAGGCTCTCCGAGCGTTGAGGCCATGTGTTAGGATCTCCCGTAGTTCCGTACCGATGTATCGATACGCATTGTAACGCCAAACTTAAAGTTGACTGGGAGGAAAAATTGACTGAGTCGATGAAGCAGGAGCAACCGCACGCCCAGACGGGTAAGCACGAGAAAGAGGAAGGCTCTGCCCAGGAACTCACCCACCTGGCGAGTCTGGCGGGTCTCGGGCTGATCGGACACGTGGCAGACCTTGCCGAGGCCGGTTGCGAGGAAATCGTCGCTGAGCGCCCGGGCGGTTCGGTCCTGGCAACTGATCCCCGCGCAGCGGCGGAGCCGCGCAAGCGCTACACCCCCAGGTGAAGAACGGAATGAAGTAAATGAAGGCCCGCCTCAAAGCGGGCTTTTCTTTTTTTTTGTCACTGCTTGCCAACACCCCGGCCAAGCCGTGAAAGCACAGTTTTTGACATATCGCCTCCCTCCCTCTATCGTTTACGTGTCATAGCATCGATACGGAATTTAGCCATGGTCGAACTGGAACTGGTTGCGCCCGCCGCCAAAGCGAGAACAAAGGTCTGTGCGGGCGAAAAGATCATTCAAGCGTCAAGCGTAATCGCCGCTCGCAAGCCCGGAAGTGATGAGGTGGGATTCGGCGCGAAATGCCTCGTCTCTGCTTCTCTGCCATACCGAAATCCGAAGCCGGTGCAGTTGATCAACGGCGCCTGGCTCAGGCACAACGGAAACTACGCTCTTTGGATACAGGGCGGCATCAACGGGATTCCCTACGGCGTCTATCCGCGCCTGTTTGTCATGTGGCTGACTTCTGAGGCGCTTCGGACGGGCAGCCGGAAGATTCATACCGGTGGTACGTTCGCCGAGTTTTGCCGCAAGCTGAACATTGATCGGAGTCGAGGCAAGCGCGGTGCGGGCAAAGCCTTGATCGAACAAGCGGATCGCTTTTTGCAGAGCCGTGCTGCGTTTGTAACGCTTCCAGCCCACCTTGCCACGGGCAAGCGAGCGGACATTCTCAGTGCAAAGCTCAAGCACACCGATCTTCTCAATTTTGCAGACGAATACTCCCTCTTTTTTGACTCGGATGAGCAGGCGTCGCAACAGGGTTCGTTGTTCGGGTCCGAAATCACCCTCACGGAAAATTTCTTCAACGAGATCACGACTCACTGCATTCCAGTGGATCTGCGAGCTGTTTCCGCCCTCCAGCGCTCGCCGATGGATCTCGATATTTATCAGTGGCTGGCTTACCGGATGTTCAAGCTGACCAAGCCGGCTCGCCCGACCTGGGAACAGCTGTATCAGCAGTTCGGGTCTAACTACGGTCGACTTCGAGACTTCCGAAGCGAGTTCATCGAATCCCTCAAACGTGTCGAACTCGTCTACCCCGGACTTCGCGTGAGCGAAGCGGAGGGTGGCAGTGGGCTGGTGCTTTACCCCTCGCCGACTCCGGTGGCTCCGACTTCCCTCCCCTCTGGCCGTAGCGGCGACGAATTCCCTCAGCTCCTACTCGCGAGTTAATTTTCAGCCAGCGTCCGGAAGTGGGCCGCGCGAATCCCATCCGGGGTGAAATGGTCGCGCTCGGCGATTGCATAGCCGATCTATATAGGCCCTACTCCGCCGCGCGCCGAATCCTTGCCGCTTGTTGGGTGGACCAGTCCGCCAGAATGGCCAGGCGCTCCGGCGAGTCGCGCCATGCGCTAGCTATCCCGTCCGTTCGCGCTGCATATGCTCTCCTGACTGCGACCTCGAACCCCGCAATCGGATGGCTCTCGAATACTGTATATTCATACAGGTATGCCTAAGAAGCAATTTCCTATCGGGCCGGACGGAAAATACGAGTACCCCCGGCTGACCGCCGCCCAATTGCGCGCCATCTACGAACGCAATCCGTCCGCAGAGGTGCGCGAGCTGCTATGGGAAATCCACCGGCTGCGCCTACTGATCCTGCGCGCCAATCAGCTCCAGGTGGCGTTGGACGGCGGCTGTGCGAACTCCACCGAATTCATCCTGGACATCTTTAGGCGCGAACTGGCCGGCGAGCCATGCGTCGCCGAGAGACGCGAGTGGGATCGGCAGTTCTTTGGGCCCCGCTCAGGCGGTGCGCATCGGCAGGAATGATCCCGCTGGGGTGAAATGGTCGCGGCTTCTCTGGCCGCGCTGTTGCCTAGCTGCGGCCGGAAGTGTCGTTTGCCATTCGGACGCGCCATGCCGATAACAATCAGTTATCGGCATGGGCCACAAGAAGCCGCCCGGAGGCGGCGCTTTGCCCTCTTCATTCGTCGGACGTGTAAAATGCCCGGCCGCACGCCGGGCACTGCCATATGGGGGATTTACCCGGCGATTGCGAGGCGTCCTCGTCCGGATAGCCGCAGGTCGCACAGGTGCCAACCGTGGCGCGGATCCGCGCCTGGCGCTCCGGTGGCAGGCGCTGAAATTCGGCCCGATTCCGCCGCACCATCTCTCGGTATTCCTCGGTTGTCATATCCGGGAACAGGGCTCGCCGGATTTCTTCTTCGTCGGCTGGTTCCATAGCACCTCCTTTTTGAGGTTGTCCCGAGGGGGCGTTTTTCCATCTATCTACTGCTGCTTCAGGAAATCGCTCATGCGTGGCGGGCGGTACGGTTTCCCATACCCGACGAAGCACGCGGCATAGGCCACGGCGATGGCCACGAGCGGATAAACACGCGTGCGCATGAAAACTTCGTACACGTAGTCGTACGGGCACAGGTTGCGCTAGTCGAGATCCGGCGCTGCCGCGCCCCCAGCTTTCTATGCCATGTCTCGCTTGAACGCCCCATGGCCGTGCACACCCGGACGCTTGATCTTGAGCCAGTTGTCCGAGGGGCCCGCGGTATAACAGCTGCCGGCGCGCTTGGCGACCACCCCTTCGAGTTTCAGGGCAAGAACCTGCTGGTAAAGCCAGACGCCGTCATCGACTGCCGAAACGTAGAGCAGACCACTGTCGGTACCAAGAAGGGCATGCAGCTTTGCCTTGCGCCTCTCGATGGGCCAGTCCCGGATGTCCTTGCCGTTGAGAATCAATAGGTCAAAAGCGCCCAGCGTAACGTGGGGAGCGCCTCGATACCAGCGCCTGCGCCTCGCCCTCCCATGCAGCGCCTCAAAGTGGGACCGTCCGATGTCATCGAGCACCACCGCCTCACAATCCAATGCGCACCCCGCTGGCAATTGCTTCAGTACCTCCACCACTTCTGGAAACCAAGCTGTAGCGATGGCGCCCGCGCGCGTGCGCAACGCCGGCTGATTCCCCGTGCCTGCCAGTATTCGGTATCCATCTAACTTCAGCTCGAAGTGCCAATCCCCAGTTCGCGGCAATTGAAGACTCCGCTTTGCCAGCATTAGGGGTATGGCGGCAAGGTCCGCGCTCACGGCTCCCATGACACCAGCCTTTGACGAGTTATCGCCCCATGAACATTCTTCTGTTAGTTTCCCATGATCCCGCACTGTGCTGGGGGACCCCTGCCGGGGCTGCGCGACCAAATCACCCCTCACAATTTGATGCCAGCACCCGAGGTGATTTGGTCGCGCCCCGCTTGGCGAGGTGATTTGGTCGCGCGCGTTTGTACACTCGGGGTGAAATGGTCGCGCTATTTGAGGTGAAATGGTCGCGGTATTATGCTCTGGATAAGCCTGTGGATAATCAAAGTTATCCTAGGTGAAATGGTCGCGCTATTTGAGGTGAAATGGTCGCGACCCCTTGGGTGAAATGGTCGCGCTGTGTGGGTGAAGTGGTCGCGCATGCGGGGTGAAATGGTCGCGCCACCTCCCCGCAAAGCCAAGCTGGGGGCGGCTTGGCAGGTATACCCTGTAGTCCCTGTATTTTGCCTTTATGGTTTACCTATATATCCCGGTAGTTGACCTGCCCATCGCTGTGGAAACCCTGTCGGGCTAAGACTTGCCCGACCAACCTATGGACAGCCCGCTTCGCGGGTTCCCGCCTAACCGCTTCGCGGTTCCCCCGTGGAGAAGCACAGGACAACCCTACGGGTTGCCCTGCCCTTCCCCACCGGTCGGCAGCTGCCCACAGGTTCCCCGGGCGCGATGACCAACGTTGATATAGAGGCCTGACCAACTGCAGCAGTCTGCACGGACGGGGCGCCCTGGCGTAGGGGTTCGCCTCATTGCATGGACTTAGGTCACCCTGCCTGTGCACAGGTTCGTCAAAACGGCTTGCGTGGTCATCCGTGTGTCCGATATATTGAGCCTAACCGTATACATGGCGAGGTCAAAATGGCGATGGACATGCTTTTCATGGGGCAAGCGAGGGCAAATGCGCGGGTCGCAAATGCAAACGCGCAGGCTGCCGATGACTGGGCTGCCTACGCTCATCGACTCGAACAGCAGTTGCGCGAAGCCAATGCTCGCGAGAAGGCAGTCAGTGCCGTCAAGGACGCGGCGCTGGCCGAGTTGGCCCGAGTCGACCCCCACAACTATCTCCTGGTTCAGAAGAACCGCCAAGCGCTGGGCAACGCGGCCTACTATGAGGCGCTGGAAGAACGTAAGGCTTCCTGAGTCAAATCGTTCAACAAGTCCAATGGCGAGTCCCAGACTCGCCATTTTGCTTATTGCTGCTGTATATCTTCCCATCGGGTCAAACCACCGCAGAACGTAGTGCTCCCATCCAGTAAAAAAGGCCCGCTAGGGGCCTTGAGCTTCTGGTTAGAACGACGGCGGCTTGGAAGTAGCCTCGCCGGAAGCTGCCTTCGGCGGTTTAGGCCCTGGCGTTGCGCGCGGAGCACGTCCCATTCCACCCAGTGAATTCCGTGCCGCGTCTTTGCCTGTGGCGATGCCGCCAAGGAACACCTGCTTCGAGCGGTCGTCCGTATCTCGACCCAGTTGGCCTGCCATGTGTCCGCCCACCCAAGAAAAGACCTGGTCCGGGACCACATGGATCAGATTGAAGCAGCCATGGATCAACGTCAGGCACAACGAGATGTACAACGCGATGAAGCCAATGATGCTGACGAGGCCGGTCGTACTATCAAATTGAGCGTTTGCCATGGCGACGCCAAACATCGTATTCAGCAGCGTACCGAGCACTATGACGCCAGCGCCGCCGAGCGCGAAGCCGATCATCATCAGCGCGTGCCGGAACAGGACGTTCAGCAAGAAAATGTAGCCGTGCGTCGACCGCTGCCCCACACCTTCACCATCTCCGTCGAGGTGCGTAATGCCCCACAGGGGCGACGCGATTAAAGCCTCTCCGACCACGGCATACCATGACGTAACACCGCCAAACCAGATGATGAACGGCACCATCGGGATATAGATGGATAGCATCGCGCCAAAGAAGAACAGCGAAAGTAGCGCCACAATAATGAAAGGCCCCAAGGCTTCCAGGACACCCATAGCGGCCTTTTTAAATGCGCCAGCGCCTCCGAACGTGACCACATCAGCTACCGCCGTTAACGCTTTCCCCAGAGTCGAATCTGACGCCGCGAGGCCGCCCTTAATGGCCGTGTAGGTCCCAAGTGCTCCCCAACCTCCCATCAGGATGTAATCGCCCAGGTTCTTCATCCCGATCATCGGGTTCGTGGTCCCGCCCCCGCCGTTGTTCCCGTTCAAATTGATGGCGGCCTTGACCCACTCTTGCCCACTGAAGATTCTGGCGACGAAGCCTTTTGCATCCGTGGATTCCGTCTTCAATGCGGCGACAGCATTCGCAGTGCTGGACGCGTTCGTCCCGTCCAGCGCACGCTGCTGTTGGTATGCGCTCAAAACCTTGCGGTAGAGCTGGGGGTATGCCAGGTTGTTCGGATCGGTGCCGGCCACGCCCGAGGCTGTGGCGTTTGCCAGTGCCGTGGCTTGCGCGTTGGCCTGCGCGAAAGTCTGATACCAGGCCCCGGTCATGATCCAGCCGTCTCGCTTGAGATTCTGCTCAACCTTGCTGGTGAGCGAATCGATCGATCCACGCGATCCGGCAATGGCCTGGCGAATGGTGTTCTCATACGTTTGAGCTGCCAAGGCCAGCGCCGCGCTTACGTCCGGCGGAGAGCTACCACTGTTCACAGCATTCACGTACTGCTGCGCGAGCCCGCTAAGGGTGGATTGCATGGCAGCCAGTCCCGCCTCGTGCGCCGACTGCATAGGGCTGAATAGTGTCGAGGTATCGAGCCCATAGCCTGCAATACTCTCTGCCCCGGCTGTCATGGATACGGGCTGTGGAAGCTCAAGCTTGGCGCCCCCGCAAGACTGACCTCGCCCATTCACGATGTTGATGCTCTTGCTCGAGAGCGATGGAGAAAATCGCTCCGCCGCGTCGGCGCTCACCCCACCCTCTGCTGGCATCTGCGCTATGGCGGTGTTCACTGACTCGCCGCATAGATTGGCTTCGAATAGAGACTGGGCCAGGGTATTGGCAGCTGGAGCGGCTGGCGTTGCGACCATGGAACCGCCCGACTTCAGTACGGCGATGGTCGCGTCCTGGGTGAGGTTCGCAACGCCGACACCCATCATCGTGCCCCAGAGCATGACAACCTGTGCGCCGCAGTAGCCTCCGAAGATGGGGACCAGAGAGCAGAAGCCAATCACCATGCGGATCATGAACCAAGGAGATGACTTCTTCTGCCCAAGAAACTCACCATCCTGGCCGGTGGCGATCATGCTGGATGCGAAATGATAGATCGCCCAGATTACGCCAACGGCAAGAATGCAGGAGGTGATGACAAGGAAGATGCTCGCCAGCATACCGCCACCCGCTCCGCCAGAAGCTGAGAGCGGGTTTCGGACAATGCTGCCGAAGACCAGCTCGA
Source organism: Cupriavidus sp. P-10 (assembly GCF_003402535.2). NCBI lineage: Bacteria > Pseudomonadati > Pseudomonadota > Betaproteobacteria > Burkholderiales > Burkholderiaceae > Cupriavidus > Cupriavidus sp. P-10. Next base: position 21,161 of record NZ_AP025174.1, on the reverse strand, counting down.
GGAGCGCCATGGACTTGTCGCCAGATCGATTGGCCGCATTCTGGATCTCCCCTACCGACGTCTGTGCAAACGACGCCGAGCTGGCCAGAGCAACAGCGCAAGCGCTGGCTGAGCGAATCAGTGCGCGCAGGAAGAGTCCCATCGGCTCGCCTCGTTTTGTATGAAAGAAACGATACGTAAGCATACGCTCAGTCGAACAGTTGCGGATTGAAGGTATTCCGCAGGAAGCCGCTCGTGCGCAAAAAGTCGCGAACCCCGCCGAGTGGCTCATCGGGAGAGGTCTGCCCCTTCGCGATCTGCCAAGACCGGTGCGCGTATCGCATCGCGAGAATTATGCAGAGAATCGTGAAAAGCAGTCCTGTTAAGGCTCCGAACAGATTCCCGGGCACCAGACTGGCAAGCGCATACACCAGCGCCAGGAAGCCGAACGCGAGTGCGATGCGCTTGTTTGTCAGGCAGCTACGTTGGATCTGTTCCAGAGGAACTGCATCCGCGGGGCGCGCTGCCATCGCCTCCCTAAAGGTTCGAATCCGTGGATTTCGACGCTGATGTGCAAGATCGGCCTGCAGCTCCTGAATCGTTTGCCAGCCGCTGCCGACCGTCCGCTTCATCGACGTCAGCGGTGAAAAAGGGTTCATGACCCGTCCAACTGTGCGCAGGACGCCCCGCTTCTTTCCTTCGCTCATGCTGCCATCCTTTCCGCTTGAATATCTGCCTGGTACTTCGCCATCAATTCGTTGGCGACGATGTCGATGACGCCATCCGATTCGCTTTCGCTCAATTCCTTCTGCCGCTGCTCCATATACGCTTCGGCAGTACCTGCTGGGAACTCCTTGGCGAGGATCTTCCGGGCCGTGGCGGGCATCATGTGCCGATACAGCCGTCGACGCAGCCCTGCATCCTTCGGTGTTGTGGAAAAGGCCCACAACTCAATCGCCCCCGGCGCGTTGTGCAACACCTGCGTGACAACGCCTGACTTGACTTGGTGCCAAACCAAGAATTTACCGGGGCCGTGCACATCCCGCTTCAAGCGCTCGATAGCTGAATCCGAAAGGCCGAACAATTCTTGCGCAGCTCTCTGCGTTTCGCTGGTACCGGCATTCATGATGTAGACGGAGAACGCGGATTCCGTGATGGACTCACCATCGGTGTTGAAGTCGTTCATGAACTGGGATGCGAGCGACACGCGGATTCCCCACTTTCGTCCCTCACGCCGATCCAGCGACAGCAACTTGCGGAAGGCCTTCTTGCCGCCAGTGCGATGCAACTCATCGACACAAAGTCCCTTCATCTGATCGCGTATCTCTTCGATGCGCTCTTGGTGATAGCGTTGATAGAGTGCCGGGCACAGTTTGAGAATCTCCTCTGAGAGGTAATACTGACGAGCCGCAATCTGCCGTGCGAATACGAACATGATGCCGGCGCGACGCTCGCCGTCCTCACCGCCGCCGCGCGCCACTTCGTCCAGGTCCAGCGCCACAACACGCGAGTTCTCGTTGATCTCGAAGCGGCTGTGACTCGAAATGATGCGGAAGTCTCGCAGTGCAGTCGTCAGGACCTGCGCCATTTTGTCGATCAGCGTCAGCCCGGAAGCCGTGCGAGCCTGCGAATCTTCGCTAGGTGAGAAGATAGAACGAATTGGGGCGCTGCGCACAACGTCAATGAGGTCCGACAGAACTGGCACCGCAAATCGCTGCGCCAACCTGGCCTCGCGCGGCTTGCCAGCTGCCATCAGCGCATCGGTGACTTCCCACCAGGTCGTCATGTCGTCTGATGCGAACTGGATGTCAGCAAGCGCCAGATCGACGGCTTCGTCTGTCATGGCGTCGTAGCGCTTCATGGATCCCGGCGCGGCATACAGCTTGAAAGCCTCATCGATCATCATCGCCGCCAGTTCCGGGGCGCTCTCGGGCGGATCCGTATGACCCGCCGGCGTCGCAAGCATACTGATCAGGGCAATCTGAAACTCGCGCTCGAACTGGGTTGGATAGCGGCAACCGAGTTGGGTATCAAAAGGATTGATCGCGAACTCATCGGTATTGCGCAGGCGCACGTAGATCGCCTCGTGCTTGCGGTCTTCAGGGAGTGCGCTTTGCAGAAGGTCGATGAGGCCCGCCGAACTCGGTCCCACGTCGATGATCGTGATCAGCGGGATGCGCTTCAGTCCCGGCGAGAGGATCGATCCTAGGTTGAGGGTGTTCAGCCAAACCGACTTCCCGGAGCCCATGATGGCCCAAATGAGATCGATCCAGGCGGTCTGCTTTGACGACGTCGGCTGGTAGGGGTAGAGCTTGCCATCCAGCGACCGGAGGGGAATCGAGCCACCTTCGAACCAAGGCGATGCGGGTCGCTGCCAAGGAAGCATCCGAACCACGTCGCTCAGAAGTGCAACCATCCGGGGCGCGATATTCTTCTCGCTGAACCCCGGCAGCGTAGATACTAGGCCCTGGATCGGATCTCCAGCGTCGGTGGTCACTTGTGAAATACCCCACCCCTCCAGCGCCTTCGCGATGGTCGATACCTGACGCTGGCAGTCGGCCTTACTGTTTGCCCATGTGGACGCACAAATCTTCACGGTGACGGCATGCTCACCGTCTTCAATTGCCTCCTGCAGGGCATCGAACGAGCGCTTGATTGCCGCATTGGTCGAACTCAGGAAAGCCGTGATATCCACGATGGTCTTCTTCATGGCCATGGAGTCAATACCACCAGGTTCAATGGTCCACTTCACGCGCCATGGGAGTTGATCTCCCATGCGGCGGAACAGCGTCATGAAGTCGCGCGGATCTTGAGGGCCCAGCTCCATAAAGCAATAGCCATGGTACTGGCCGTTGATGACGACAAACTCGCCATCGGTTTCGACTTTAGATTTGCACAGCTGCTGGGACAACTTCGGCAGCAGCAGATTGGACGCATCATCCGTGCGCGACGAGGCCCGCGGGGTGTAGCGGTCCCCTGGCAACGCTGCCTTCCAATCCAAACCAGTATTCCACCGATCAAAGGATCGGCGGATCTCGCGCAGCGCATGGTGAGTAGAGAGACGACCAACGTGCATCTTTGCCGAGCGGAGGTCATCCTCGATGGCCTCAATCAGAGTCTCGTGCGTGTGGAGCAGGCCTTTGATCAATGCAGTTGGGGACTGCGCATACTTCGCCGCGGGAACTGCGTGCTCCTTAATTCGTTGGCGGTGGTCAGCCATTTCACGCTTGAGTTCGTCCGATGACATGGACGAAAGATGCGTATAGACGAGCAACAGGCAGGACTCATGCTGGCACAGGGCAGCGACACGCGCGCATCGGTCATCTAGCACATCACACAAGCCGTCCAAACCTAGCCGCCTGGCCGTCGCGTAGGCTGGTTCCATCATCCTGTCAACATGGGCCCGCATAAGTGCGGGATCTCGCTCGAAGGAAATCTCGATGCTATGACCTGGTCGCTGAAAGTAGGACGCTAGTGCGTCGTGAACCTTGGAGGTAATCGACTGAAACTCCGCGTCGCCGACCACGTCCATCGAACCCGTCAACTCGAATGCGGTAAGCATGGAGCATTCGCGCGTGAGAAGGATGTATGGCTTGACCCCTTCTGGGCTCTTCGCGCGCGCCGCAATAGTGCGTGGATCGTCTTCGTCCAGCCCGATGGCGGATTCGAGGTGGCAGTACGACGGAAGATCTGCGCCGAGTCCGAAGCTGGCGAGCCACGCCAGGATCGATTCCACGCCTTCCACTACGTTTGTCGCGAGTGCACTGCTCATTGTGCGTTCCTTCTCTTCATGAATTCAATCTTCAGTAGGGGGGCTGCTTGCGTCTCGCTCAGCACCTTGGCGACCACCGGATCTGCGCTCAGAGATTCGTTCGCTGTCTTCACAGCGTGCATCACTCGCTGCAAGGGCGACATCGTGGCAAGTACGTCGAGGCTGAGAAAATCACCGGCCCGAATCGCCACAGCGCACAGGATCTCGCTTAGGTCCTCGAGGTTGATGGGGTGGTCATGCTGCTGCAGCTGCATGGACGTCTCCTGCATGAATGATTCGAGCGAAATTTGGCGCAACGAGTTGGTTCTCGATGGCGAACTCCAGCGCTTGGAACAACTCGGATCGCTGGATGCGCACCCGAACAGCACCAGTTCCGTAGCCCGTCACCACGAATCCCTTGTCGACAGCCTTCTTCGCCAGTGCGAAGCACAGTGCTCGGTCTGCTGCGCGCAACCAGACAGCACGAGAGGAAAGTGCCTTTCTTTTCGTGATCTTGTTGTACTCGTCGGTGGCAAGGCTCATCCAGTGGTTTTCCGCCAGCAGGCCTGCCGAGTACGACAACTCCAGCAATGGGTCGGACGTCAGCGCCACCGGCAACTGCATTCGCTCCGCCAGGGCAACGTATCGTGATGACCGAAACACCGACTTGATCTCCAGAGGCGCGAAACGGGACAGCCACAGCAGCTCGGGATGAGAAACCCACTCTCGCAATACCATGCGGCTGCTGGCCTTCTGACCAAAGGCTGCCAGGGCCGCATACTGTGAGTCGGCTCTCGACATGTCCACCAGCACTTCGGCCAGAACGGGATGTTCGTGGCTTAGGCAGAAGGCGAGACGATCCCGCTGGCCGCTCGGTAGTGCCACGCCTGGGACGTACTCCCATGCGTCTTCAGGGACCGGACAGGACATGACCCGTTTCGCATGGGCGAGACGGTTCATGCGAAGCGTGAGAAAGACCGAATCCGCGATGAAGTCTGCCTTGGAAGTGGCAGAGTCGGTCTGATAGGCCGCTTGCAGGCCCCGCTCAAGCGCGGGGTTGTTGAGATTTACATCGCGCGGAAACCGCGATTTGATGTTCTGATGTAGTTTCTCCGCGTTGGCGAGTTCGTTCGGCTTCCACTCGTAGCACTCCGCAAGCAGCTTGAACGTCCGTGCGGCGATGAGGCTTATCGTCGGTGCAACCTGGGCGGAGTTTGTCGTGCTCATGTCCAGGCCGAGATCCGCGCCGATCTGAGTGACATTGGTACGAAAGAAGTCGGAGCCCCGGAGGTTGTGAACATTGCGATGGCCTTGGACCATAAATTGGCTCCAAGCGCCATTGGTTATCCAGATGACGTTGTTTGCCAGATCGGAATGCTGACGAACGTGGGTGGCAGGCGATCCATTGACGGACGCATGCCCGGAAGTGCATTCGTTAGGGTTGTCGTACAGGAGGACGCCTACCTCAGGGATGACGATGTCATTGTCCGCTGCAGTGGATGGCGCCTCCCCGCTATTGATTGCCGACTGCACGGTCATGGATGCGCTGCCAGGTATTCGTGGGAAGCGACTTGTACAACTCGTCTATCCAACGACCGATGTACTCGACAAAGCGAGAAGGACGATAGAGCAGACCGAGGCCGGCGAAAGCGCTTTCCCGCTTTTCCAGCTCGTGATCCTTCAGTTCAAGCATTGCATTTGCAAAGTCGGACGGGTTCGCGCTGCCCCATACCTTGATGACCAGTTCCCCGCGGCTAGCGAGATGTTGAAGAAGTGTGGACGCGTCGTGCTTTTCCGCGTCTGTGCCGATCTCCAGCACCACTGCAATCGTTCGCTGCAAGTGATTCAGCTCGGCCTGCGGCAGACCACCCGCGTCAATCATCAAACCATGCCGCTTCGAGCCCACCTGGCCGATGTGCTGGGTGCCATGACAGAGCGGGTCAGCGACAATCAGGTTCTCGCTTCGGTTATCAGCATGGTTGTCGTTCTTGTGGTGGATCTCCGTGTGCTTGGAGCGGAAGCCGCAGAAGACGCACTGATAGTTGCCCTTCTGCAGGCGGGACTCTCGCTTTGCGCGGTACTCGGCGTCAGCGGCTTCCATGTTGTCGTCGTTCTTGCGCCAGAGGTGGCGCTTGACGGAGAACACAATGGGCGCAAAGCGGCGCACCGCGAAGTTCGCGCCCAGCGACTCAGAAGGAGGCGACATACCCTCTGCCGCCCTCTCCCACGAGATGCCTGTTGCAACGCCATCCACCGACTCGTCGCCCATGCTCTCGATGTTCTCTGTCATTCGCTGTGCTCCTTACAGGCCGCCAGGCATCCGGTTCATCTGGCCAGAGCTGCCGCCGACAGACTCGGCGAGGGAGTCCGCCAGGTAGCCGAGCATCATGAGTGCCACGCCGCCAATTCCGTTGCCGTAGATGCTGGCGGTCTTGATGCTTTGGTCGCCGTTCGACTTCTTCTTGCCGTTCACCACGCTGGTAATCAGGCCGATCATGCCGCCACCGTAGGAGCCGTAGATCATCAGGTCATAGACGTCGCCAAGTTGTGCCTTGATGGCGCGAGCCCACCCAGCAATTCCACCCGCGGCGTGCGCAACATCGGGCGAGAGCAACATCGTCAGCGTGAGCGAAGCGGCGGCGACTGCAGCCATGCTGCCTGCCTCGAACCGCAGCTTCTTGCCAGTCGAGGCGAGAACGTACAAGCAGATGGCGGTCGAAAGGAGAAGTGTGCAAGCCAGAGTTGGATTGCGATACAGGAGCCCACCAAGAATGATGGATACTGCGGTCCCATACTTCAGTGCATGGGCATGCGTCTGCGCGGCGATGTGCGCCTTGTTAATCCAGTGTTGCATTTTGATCTCCATCGGGAGGATTGATTTAAAAGGTCAAGCCAACGGTTTCTTTGAACGCATCCACGGTGCTGCCGATGTTGACCATCGCGGCTCCGCCGATGGCATGGATGAATCCTTTCCAGGCGTAGTCTTCGTATCCGCCGCTTCCGTGTCCCTCCGATGCTTTCTTGAACATGGTCAGTCCCTTGAATCCGTACCACCAGCCGAATGTGGAAACGATGGTGAAGATAGCGTTGATGGCCGGCGCAAAGGCACCTGCAGCGCTTGCCCCCGAATAGGACACCATTCCGAAACCAGCACCACGCTCACCGGTCATGGTTTCCCATAGATCTCCCATGGTGTTGGTGAGATTGAGCAACACCGCACCGATAAGAAGCGTCGTGAAGATCGCTGCGCCAGACGTTTCACCGCCACCCGGCTGACTGGATGCTTTAATCCCTCGATTCACCGCCTTAGCGATGTACCAGAGGCCGACTGCATAGGCGGCGGCTGCGGCGAGCGACTGGAACTCGACAATCGTGGCGCCGAGCTGGGTGACGATTGTTGTCAGATCCATCAGCGGATGACGCCAGCAGTCGTGCGAACAATGAACTTGTCGGCGTCAATCTCAACGATTTCGCTTCCGCCGAGCTTGTCGCCCTTGGTTCTCACGTACTGCTTACCCGTGTCGTCCTCGAGCCAGGCCTGTCCGGGAATGACTTGCTTGATCCTGTAGCCAAGTTGGACTTCCTCCTTCGAACTCGTGCGAGTACGACTCGCCTTTGCGCGGACTACGCCGGCAGCCTTCTCTCGCGCCCGGTCCTCGTCCGAGATTGGCTTACTACCGCGGGCAGGCTTCGATTCGGTCTTGGCTTCAACGCGGCGAGTTTCGAGTGCGGAAAGTCGCTTTCCCATGTCCTCAAGCTGCACCGTCTGCGCCTTCAATTGCTCCAGGATGGCGGCATCGGCGGCGCTCATCTCCTTTCGGTCCGCATCTTTGAGGCCAGGCTTGCCGGTTGCGATCTCGGCTGCGTCATTGGTTGCGCTAGCCGCCAGTGACTCGACGGAAGGGCCGCTCGCCGAAGTGGAATTCACCGACCCTGCCCCGGACGCCTGCAGGCTGTTATTGCTCATCGCGGGAACTGCGCCACTCGGCGCGAAGCCCTGCGGCGCGGTCTCTTGCTGTGCTGGACGGACGGGAGCAAATGAGTCCGATGTTGGGCGTTCAGGATTCGGAGCAGCGCCCATCATGCCGCCGTCGTTCATAGGCGCGCTGGCAGCAAAGCCAGCCGGACTGGACGGCTTCGTCATCTTCTTGAAGCCCCAGAAGCCCAGCACAGCCACGGCTACCGCACCGTAGATCAGATAGTTTGTCGGCAGCTTGCGCTTCGGCTTCTCCGAAGTTGAAACGTCGGTGACGTAATCTTGCGAAGTATCGTGCTGAGGGTCGTCGTGCTCGCTGGTTTCGAGGTGGGCGTCAAAGTGGTTGGTCTGGCTCATCGGGTGCCTCTAGTGCGTATCCATGCAATTATACGTAAGAATCGGTATGCGAATTCTACTCTTTCAGATAGGCATCGGCCTTGAACAGCACCATGATCGGCGTGCCTCGTTTGATCCGTCCCCGCCGCGGCGGGATGGTCGAATTCTCCTGCTGGATCACTTGCTGCGTAGCTTGCAGGCCGGAGGAAACTGCAGCGCCGCCAAGTTGCTTTCCGCTCGGATTCGGGTTCGTCGTCGTGGTCACGCCCCCTAGCGGCGTCTGCTGCACGATGGACCCCGCATTCTGGTAAACCGAGCCGGCTGCTCCCAGCGCGCCAAGAAGAGCTGGCACGCCAACGCGTTGTACGTACCGATGATCGATGTCTGCCGGCTGGGCCGTGCGCATCTCTTCCTCGTCCAGAGCCGCGGCCGTGATGGTGATCATCTCGCCAGTCGGGACCTTCATCTTGGTGAAGTCGGTGACAATGACTTCGTTGGAGAGGCGCGCGGTGCCGTAGAACACGCTGCCAGCATATTTTCCGGTCTCGACGCGTGCGAGAACGTCAGACGGTGCGTCAGTATCGATGCTGTTTTGGTACACCGCAGGGATCTGATCCAAGCCACGAATATAGGGAACGGCCTGGCGCTTCGTGTTGGTATCGTCCGCTGCTATCGTCGTGTTTCCTCCCGCGGCGGCAGTCGCTGCAGCTGCGTTCGTGTTGCGTGCGTCACCGGCTTGCGCGGCAATGTTCAGGATCTGCTGCGAAGACTCATCGCGTGTCCATAATGCTCGCAGCCCTTGCACTTGGTCGCCCAGACCTGTTGACGTCGGCTGTGCTTGTTGAGAATCAGCCGATGTTGTTGCCGCATAGGGTTGATTCGGGCGGGCCATATCGCGCGGCTGCGCCGGAGGGGTGGCCTGGGCACGCTTGGCAAGCTCGTCTTCAAGGTTTGTCGTCTTGCCACTGTTCTCCGATAGCGTAGGAATAAAAGTACCGTCCGCATGTTCGGCCTGCTGGAAGCCTTTGTCATTAGCGCGATTGAGCGCCCGCGAGTAGTTCGGTGTCTCTTCGGTCTTCTTGCCGCCTTGCGTGTCAAGTGCCGGCACCTCAACCGTTGCGGCTTGGGAGGCGCGCCCTTGCATCGCCATGTATGCGACCCCTACCCCGACCACCGCTACACCTGTAACGACCGCCATGACTTTGGCATTCTTCTTGAATCCGGGATGCAGCTTCTTTCGTTCAGACATGGTCATTCCAAGTCGAAGTAGACGTTGCGCAGCGAGCCGTTCTCACTGAGCGTGGCGACGGGGGTGGGAGCCATCTCGTACACCCGCGTACCGTCCGCTGCAGCAATCGTTGCCTGGTAGGCTGGGTTGTTCAGAAATAGACTCGTGCGGAGGACCATGTTGCCTCCGACCATCCATGCGCGCGTTCCAGGCGGTGCGTTTTCCACGCGGATCGACTTCGCATTCGGCGTGTCGATGCCATCCAGTAAAGTCTGCAGATAGTTGGCAGGAAGGTTGATCGATGGCGTGCCGGCGATCGGATCAGTGGCATTGGGCCCACGCCGGGGAATACGGAGATCCAGCCGATAGTCGGTTTCACGCTGACCAGCGACCATGCGGAGCATCACTGGGATCGAAAGACCTTTCAGGAAGATGGCGACGTTGCCTTCCACGTAGTCGCCCATGGCCGTGATCGTAATAGTGGGAACATCCTTGGCCGGCTGCTTCACTTCGAAAGAGCGCTTGGCGAGGTTGTTGACTTCCAAGATGTCCCACGGTGCCCCTGTGATATCGACCAGGGAAACTGCCGCGCCCTGGTTGCTCACGCGCACAATCGGGGGGGTCGAGCCAGGCGAAAGATCGACGGTGGTGGTCGAAATGACCGGCTTCGGCGGCACGCCCGGATAGGTCGCGGCGGCGCGTCGGGCGCTGTCTACACGTTTGCGCAGGTCCAAGATCTCGTTGTTCGACAGTGGCGAGACCGTGTCTACGGCGCTATTGAAGTTGGCCGAGCCAACCGGAGGTGCTTTGAGAGGCGGGAGTGCGCGCGGAGCATCGTCCGCTCCTGCGGCGGGCGACGGCGTTCCGGGCCTGTTCGACTCGCCCGGACTGCCTTGCGCGGCGGCGTGGCCACAGGCAGTCGAAATCGACAGGATCAACATTGCGTAGAGCCGCGGGATCGAAAGGCGCATGGCTAGAATGGCACTCCAGTTACGGCGGCAACCATGCAGCGGGTGTCAATGATGCCTTGCAGCCAATCATGGCACCGCCGCGACGGTGCGCTTTGCTGCAGCTCGGTCAGGGTATCCCGTGATGCCGCGAAGACGTCGATGAGGTCGAGCTGGGTTGCCCAGTCGGTTTGCATTGCTGTGCTGAGAGGATGACCGTGTTCCCCGCAGGCGGCGTGCTGAACGATATCCAGCGACGTCGGCAGGGAGAATTCTTCTGCTTCTTGTGGCATGACTTCACCTAGTTGATTTTTGTGTTGCAAGTAAGCCGCAGGGACTGGGTAGCGATGCCTGCCGGGTTGTCTTCGACCGGCAGACGCTTGACTGTTTGCTTGACCAGGCATTCGTAGGTCTTGCGCTCGCTCTGGCCGGTGATGGTGATGGCGACGGGCATCTCGGTTTCCCATGTGTACACGCCGTCCCGCTCATACTCGTTTGCGATCACCCCCGCACCAGTGGCTACGGCTGACGTCACCAACCGGCGCGAGCGGATCTTCTCGATGAGGCCTGACGTGTCGTACTGCTCCATCAGGGAGGCGTATCCGTCGCGGGTGAACTGTGGCCGCAGCGCAACCAACTTCGCCTTGAGATTGGTGTCATCGAAGTCGAGTGAGAAGGCCCCGGTCGCAGTCTTCTGTACTTTCTGCAGGACGGCTTCGCTGCTGACAAAGGGCTTCGACAGCGGAACGATCTGGATCAGTCGGCCCCCTTCGGTCATGCCGACCAGGACCGGCGCGGGTCGCGTCACGAATTGCGTAATGTTCAGGGCCACGGATCCGACCAGGGCGAAGCCGATAACGAGGTTGTTGCGGAGCTGGCGACTGAACCCTGACTTGTAGAAGCCGGACGTTGCCAGCATTTTCATGATGGGGTCCGTGTTCATGGCCGGACGCGCGCCGGCTGGAGACTTTTGGGCTGGCGACGTCATTAGGCGGTGTCCTTCTCTGGCTGGCGAGCAGCAAATCGCTCCGGATACAGTAGGTGGATCTCGGACACGATCATGTACACGCCGCCCATGCGGTCGAGAAGCTCTTTGCAGGCGGCTAGTAGCTTCGTCTTCTGTTCCGAGGGTGCCCCGTCTTTATCGCGGCCACACGTTCCAGAGTTGAGAATGCGCGCCAGACTCGCCGCGACTTCCGGCGTCGGCACGCCGCCTTGCTCCAGGCGGGTGAAGTACGAACGGGAAATCCCAGCGGCTTCACAGAGCTTGTCTGGGCTGAGGTTGCGCGCCACGCGGATGGCCTTGAGAGCCGTCAGCGGTCTATCGGATGCGGACATTGGAACGGGCGTAATTATGTATCGTGTCAATGGTACGGAATTAAACCGCGCTCAGATTTTGACTGTCAAGAACATTCACTGACGGGAAACAAATCTGCGACTCGGCCATTTTGTGCGCTTGTTAGTACATTTGCCCCACTTATGGGTGGGGAATGTTGCCTCTCTGCCTCCTGTATGTGGCGTATGAGGCACTATGGCAACTGTTGATTTGTGATCTAAACGTTGCTTTTATCTGACTTATGTATTTGGTTAAACGGCGGATATGACAACTTTATGGATACCCCACTTGGGGGGGATGCCCCACCACTGGGGCATACAGATGTTGCTCTGGCGCAAATTGCGAGTGATATCGCAAAGGCCCCACGGGCGCACGGGGGCTAATAGTTGCAAGCCAGGGCGGCCAGGCGAGGCTGGTCTCGGGGGAGGCTGAACGCGTGCCTCAGGCGAGCGACGGCAACACGTCACACGTGTTGGTGACGGCGGTCGTGGAAATAATTATCGGCATTGCATTTAGGTACGCAAAACCGGCTGGCTGGGAGAGGGACAAAATTTTGTCCCTTTGGAATCAGTGACTTGCAGTCAACCTGCCGCCTGTGAGGAAGAGTCCGTTCGGCAATCTCCCGACCGGTCCTGGGGTGAGACGTCTAGTAACTCAGCCCTTGAGCAACAGGTTATGCGCCCTCTGGCTTCGGGGTCGGTGCTGGCTTTGTCTGGTCGCGGTACTTCGGCCAGGCGGAGCGCTTTGGCGCATAGTGCGTCCGGGACGTCCGCGTAGACGCGTGCCCGAGCAGGCGAGCAACTTCTTGGTGATTGTGCACGGCCTTGACGTTTGCGCTGAACTGGTGACGAGCTGAATACAGCGCGTAGCGCTTGGTCGGGTCATTCCCCCAGAGCGCTTTGCACGCCCGGTTGACTGCCACTGCGCAGTTTTCGTGGATTTCCGTGAAGGACTTTCCTGCGGCAAGCATTTCGCGGACGGAGGCAATATGCGCGCGGACGACCCCCATATCTTCGGCTGCGACAGGGACAGAGCGCGTCGGGCCGGTTCCTCTTCCATTTGTGGCCTTGGCGTTACGTGCATGCAGCAGGCCGGTGGTTTCGTCCAGCTCGGCGTACTCCCACTCGCGTGGGCGCAAGCCAGTCGCGACCGCGGCCATGAGCCATAGGCTTGCGCGCTTGGCGTAACGACCGTTCCGCGTAGGGTTCGAGAGGTTGGCGACAAGTAAATCGTAGTCAGCCTTCCGGATACCCTTGCGCTTGCGCGACGAAGTCTGGCCGACTGCATCCGGCGGCACGCAGTCACCGTAAGGTAGGGTCCGGATCTCTTCAGCAGTCTGCGTGAAGAGAGCGTTGCCGGTCCTTTCGGCTTCGATCTCGTAGCGACAGGCCAAACTGGCCTGGTACTGCCGGAATGTCGACCACTTCCATTGGGAGGCGTTCCGCTTCAGGAAGGCGACGACAGCCTCAGGCGGCGGATAGGCGTCATCAGGGAGCGCCATCTCTTTCGCCAAGCGGCTCATCAAGCCGTTTGCGCGCCGGAGGTAGCACTCGACCGTTGCCGACGTCCGGGATTGCTCGCGTGCTCTGTTCGGATTCATGTGCGTCGCGCTTCAATGGTTGCGGTTGGTTCCGTGGACGGCTGGCTTGAGCCTCACCCGCCCTGCTTTCTCTCAACGGCGTACCCGCCTTGTTGGCCTCGACCGTGCGCGGCTACCGCGGTGGCGGTCACTCAACAGGTTGGATTCGATCCTGGCGGTTGCTGCCATGCTGCTTTCGCCCTCGGTCGGACCCTGCTTCCTCGAGTTGGCCAGCCTGACGCTGGCTCGGCGCGGCTTTGGCGGTTTCATATCCCGCGCCTTCCGCTCTCGGCTGATTCCTCCCACGTGGTTCCGGCCTGGCGGTGTCGTCTCGCTCGATTCCTTACCTGCGCGGCCACGCTGTTCGCCTTCAGACCCTGCCGGTGTCGTCCCGGAGGGGTGCTGGCCATGCGCGGCTGCTGTCGTGGCGATTGGTCACTGAGCTGTCGGTCACTTCCTGGTGGGTTGCTGTTCCTGCCGTTGCCTGCCGATGCGGGTTGCGACTCTGGAAGATTCCGTTACTCGGATTGGTATCGGCGGCGGCCATGTTTGCACATAGCCGCGTTACACGAGCGCCCGCTACGTCGTGTAACAGGCACTCGGTGGCGGAATCCTAGCAGATACCTTGTTCGGGCGGAATCGAATGTCGTGTTTTCGGCACAGGTTGGGGGCCGGACGAGTTGCAACCGGCGCTGGCGTGACCGGGAGCGGGCCCAGGTGTGTTGGTGCGATGCCTAAAACGCTCACGCTTTACTCGACATCATGAACTCGCAAGGAGATGTCGTGCGTCTAATCCTGGCCCTACTGCTGTGCCTGTCGCTGTCCTCTGATGCTGTCCCCCCACAGCCCGATTGCCCACCTTCTGACCGGGCTACAACGCCGTCGTGTTATCCCTCCAGCATCGGAACGGCACTGCTCGGGGTTCGTCAGACACATGAAGGTGGGCCTCCGGGCTGACGCTCCTGTGTCGCGGCAATCGAGATGCCAGTATTGTCCGTTACCGAGCATATGAAATGCTCGGTAACGGACAATAGCGCTAACACCTAATCAACGTAGCACGCTGATCTAGAGCGGAAGTGCGGGCGGCACGCGGATTCTTTGCTTCGCGGCCCGCCGCATTCGGTGGTGGTTACAGAATTATCTGTTACCGAGCATTGAGCCCCATCGGCCAATTGGACACAGATGCACCGCAGGTTCACTGCTCGCTCACTCCGGGCCATTGCATGTTCACTGCCTGCTCACTGCAAGTGCACTGCACGCGCAATGCAGAACGCTCGCAATGTCACCGTGAGCGCACTGCATCGCTTGTTTACGTATAATTACACTGATACGTACTAAAAAGGAGGCTCCCCGATGGAGAGAAGCAGCGTGGCAGGGGCGCTGCGCGCATTGGCAACAGACAGCAACGGGCGCTCCGAGACTGCGCGCCTGCGCGACGTGTTAGAGGAGGTGGAAGCGGCTCTTAGCGCGGGCGTAAAGCGCCAAGCGATCTTGGACGCTCTAAACGCGCAGGGCTTCAGGATGAGCCTCAAGGGCTTCGAGAGCGCGCTGTACCGAATCCGCAGGCAACGAGGCAAGGCGGCCCGAGTGTCGTGCGCAGGCCAGTTGTCCACTTCCCCGCCCATGCCCCCCCAGACCCAGACCACTCTTATCAATGAGGCACCTGTGGCTAGCGCGGCAACATCCGATACGGCCACTGAGGCAGTTCGCGATGCACTGACCAATCAGCAATCGCGCGAAGAAAAATTCTCGCGTTACTCAAGCAGCACCACCCTTTCCAAACGTCTTGGACATAAAAAGGAGTCCTAAATGCGTGTCGCCGTTATCAACTTTTCAGGCAACGTTGGCAAGTCCACGCTCGCCCGCCATCTTCTCGCACCGCGACTGAACACCGAGCTGATCACCGTCGAAACGATCAATGCAGACGAAGGCGGCGAGAGCATCAAGGCCAGCCAGTACGACGAGTTGCAAAGCCATCTGCTTACGAACGACGTTGCTGTGATCGATATTGGAGCCTCCAACATCGAGGCCTTCATCCACGCGATGACGCAATACCGCAGATCCCACGAGGACTTTGATTATTTTGTGGTGCCGGTCGTGAAGGAATCCAAGCAGCAGAAAGACACCATCGCCACCATTGACGCGCTGTCAGCACTTGGTGTGCCAGCTAAGAAGATCCGAGTCGTGTTCAACAAGATGGCCATCGAGGACGATGTGCATAGCGAGTTTGGCGCGATCTTCGGCTATGCCATTGAGGAGAAGAAATGTGTTGTGAGGCCGGAGGCCGCCGTCTTCGAGAACGATGTCTTCGAGCGAAGCAAGGCTCTCGGCAAGACGCTTTCCGAGATTCTGGCGGACTCAACCGATTTCCGCGCGAAGCTGAAAGAAGCCAAGGACGAACATGAGAAGGAACTTTGCGTGCAAATGATCCTTGCCAAGCGCCTCGCAGACTCGGCCAACGATAATCTCGACGCGGTTTATAAGGTGTTGTTCAAGTAGAGACCGCGGGTATGCGTGAAATCCGAAAGGTCCACGAAGCCCTCCTGGCGCAGCACTTCGAGGACGTTGACCAGCTCGCAGACAAGATCTCTGACGCTGCCAAGAAGGTCGAGCGGGCCACGGCCACGCTAACCGCTATGAACGGGTCGCCACGGGCTGCAATCTCGAAGCCCACCCCTCATCGAACAGCGCCACATTCGCGAGGAAGCTGGGAGAGGCGAGGAATGTGGGCCGCTGCTGTGATTGCAGGCGTCATCGTAGCGGCCAGCGTGGGTGCCCTGGTTAGTCGCCATCAGCCCATGCAGACGCCAGAGCAGGCCCAGGCGACTGATATCGGGCGCGCCATTGTGCGAGCTTGGCCCAGTCTCGATAGTGCAACTCAGACCAAAATCTGGAACGCGCTCGACTCCCAAACGCAAGAGGCTCTGGCCTACTCCGTTCGACGCAGATAACGCTGCTTGCGCGGGCCTTCCTTGATTGCCTGGAAGATCCTTGACATCCGCCCTGCCCTGGACGGATGTCAAGGACTCATAGTAGAGATGGGGCTTCACCTCCGGCCAAGAATTAGGTCCCTGACGAAGCGTCAGCCAGCACGTATCCTTGCCCTACCCGTTTGATTTCCCCGCTGGCCTCCATTGCCGCCAAATACCGTCGTGCCACAGCCTGTGTTGCCCCATGCTCGGCGTAAACGGCACGCAGCGAAGGCTTGAGCCTGCCAGCCAGAATGTCGGCGCGTACGCGCTGAAACCTTGCGCCGTCGTCCTCACCAGTGCCGGAGTCCTGTACTGCCCCTTGCGTAACGACTGCACGATGCTTGGTCTCTAGCGGTTCGGTTACCACTGCATCGGCCCGCCGCATCATCGTTGATGCGGTCGACTGCATCGGTGTTGCTACAGTTGGCCGCTCAGCCGGCGCGGGCGTTTGTACAGTGACCTGCGGTTGGGCGAACGCTGCAGGCGCTGCGGCCAATGCAGCAAGCGGTGCAGCAGCGAACCGGCCTCCAGTAGACCGCATCGTTGGAAGCGGCTGTGACACAGGTTCAGCCACAACCTCTTGCTCGCATGGGCCAACCGCATTGATGACGGTGCGGCGGGCACGCAGAAGTGCACCGGCCACAGCGAATAGAACGACCCCCATCAGGACGATCAACAACGACCGACACACGGCATAGGCAATCATGCCTTGTTCGCCCAGCGTATCCGCCAAGGTCGGCGCGGACGCGGCCTCCAGGCGAGCAAGTTCTGTCACTTGGCCGGCGAGATTAGCTTCCACGTCCAGCGCCTGACGGGCCTGCTTTGCGGCAGCCTCGCGAATCCATACGTTGCTGCTTTGCGCCTGCCTTGCAGACGTCTCGCGCAGGGCAGCTGCAGCTTCACGCTGCGCCACGATTGATGCGCGCAGCTCGTGGATTCTAGTGTTTTGGCTGTGTGAGGCGGCTTGAGACGTGCGTACCATAGCCACCTGGGTGACATAGAGCGTGCCGGCCTCAAAAGCGAGTAGGGCAAGACCCAACGCCACAAGCTTGAAACGGGCGGCGCGCAACGCTGTGCGAGGCAGGAGAGCGGCCAAGCCAAAGGCGAGCAATTCAACGACGACCATTAGCGCACCCGCGGCGATCAGTGCTTGGCGCGCAGGTTCATCAGCTTCGGTGCGCTCAAGGCCGAGCACGAAAAAGCGCGTGGTAATTACTGCGGCGGCCACGCCCCCAGCGCCTGAAAGCAAGGCGAGGGCAGTGTAAGCCCACGGACGCAAATGACGGTCGTTTGCCTCCCGGCCAGCTCGGGCAGGGTATGATTGAGTCAGCATTCCAATTTCCTGGTTTGGGTTGGGGTGTCAGGTGCCGGGTAGGGGGCCTAATCCCTATCCCGGCACTGCTTCTACTGCGAGTCTGTGTAAGGCGCCAAGGGCGGCTTATACATGATGTATAACCCTCCAACTTTCGCGCGCTTATACATGATGTATAAGCGGCGCTAAGCGGTCGGTTTCACGCCCAGTTGTGCCTGGATGAAGTCGTCCACGAGTTCGGCCAATTTCTGTTGCTGTTCCTCGGTCAGGACAGTTTTCTTGCACACGACCTTCGTGTCCTTGCCGCTTACGCTGACAGATACCAAGCCGGTGTTTTTCCTAGCCGCTTTGGGGGCCTCCGCCTCCCGCGGGCCGTCGTCCATCAACGCAGCAAAGACCTTCTTTGGCGTGCGCTCCGTGACTTCCTTAGCTTGACGCAACCGCTCAGCGAGAACGCGCGGCTCCAGCTTCGATAAGCCGGTTAGGTCTTTCACCCACGGAAACTGGATATCGTTTGGACTATCGAACGCCTCCACCAAGGTAGAGGGCAGGGCAAACGCCGCAATCGAACGGGAAACGTGCGCTTGACTCACCCCGACATCCGACGCCATAGCGTTCTGCGAAGGCCACAGCCCTGCGTCCAGAGCCATTTGGTATGACCGGCCTTGCTCCCAGGCACTAGGGTTCTTGCGCTCCCGGTTCTCGTGCTCCATCTGCATAAACAGATCACGATCGGTCAGTTGTTCATCGATCTGCGCCAACACCGGAAGATTGTCGACCAGGCACGCGTGATGACGCCGGTTTCCAAACACCAACTCGTATTCGCCATCTTCGCGCGGACGAACCTTGATCGGAACCACGTTGCCCTGAGTGCTCTTGATGGCCTCGCGCAACTCCTGGAAGGCTCCATCCGAATAGCTGTCCTCGTGCCGGTTAGCCCAGCGCGAGCGATGCACCAGCTTCGGGTCGAGTTTGCGAACTGGCTGAGCACCGTCAAACTTCTCAAGCTCGCTTTTCAGCGACTCAACCTGCTTGGTGTGTTCCAGCATCTGTTGCCGGAACGCAAGCATCTGCCCCGGCCCTGTCTTCGGCGCACTATCCCGCTCTCTGGACTGCGGCTCTTCGGACGCAGGCCGCGCCACGCCAATATCGCCGGACTTGGCCAGCAAACGATCCTTGATCGACATATGCCTCCTTACTGAGCGGTCTTGGCCCAATAGGCCTGGATGGATTGCTCGACCAATTCTGTGACTCGGTCATAGGCCTCGCGGGCCCGCCGATAGGTGCTTGCGCTACCGTCATAGCGCGACACGTCATAAACCGTACCGAACTCCGCGGAGGAGTTGGAAGTGACCGTCGTCTTCGGGATCTCCACCGGCAAAACCTTCTCTGCGTAGGTCGCGGAGATCCACTGGCGCACCACGCTGGCCGCGGCATCGTTGTGGTCCACTCGCGCGAGCAGTACGTGAATGAACTCGAAGGTCTTATCCACGCCCGTAGTCTGAGTTAGGTTCAGCGCCAGGTCGCTGAAAAGAGTCCAGAACTGTGCAGAGCTGGCAAAATCCAAAGCATTCGGCGGCGTCGGCACGATCAAGCCATCAGCCGCCATGAAGGCATTGACTGTGCCGTAGCTCAGCGCGGGCGGCGTGTCGATCAGAATCACGTCGTAGGCCTCGCGCGCAGCGCCAAGCCCCCCGTTCAGGACATTCCAAAACTGGAACTCTGGGTCCTTCATCTGTCGTGCAGGCAGACCAAATTCGCAGGTGAAAAGGGTAGGGGAAGCGGGTACCAGGTCAATGCCGTCCCAATAGGTAGAGCGGATGGCATAGTCCAGCGAGTCCTCATCCCCGTTGGCCAGCGGCACAAACGTGTCTTCTTCGCGAACTTCGGTGTCAGGCAGGATGCCAAATAGCGTGGTCAGCGAGCCTTGTGGATCCATGTCGATCACGAGCACGCGATGACCCCGCAGGCTAAGTCCTTGCGCGAGAGTCATCGTCGTCGTGGTCTTACTCACACCGCCTTTGAAATTACACACGGCGATGGTCATCGCCTTCGCACCCTTCGGCTTGGCCATCTTTGCGCGAAAGACGCGGACCCATTCCCGGGCCTCTGCCAAGGTGAATTCCCGACGACGGCCAGTGTCGTTCACCACGCCACTCGGCAACTCGTTGCGAGTCAATCGATAAGCGATGGCGGTCTTTTCCGCTCCACACAGACCGGCGAGCTGGACCATGTTGAAGACGGGCGGCTGCTTTCGAGCCTCTGGAGCCAGCATGCGCCCGCGCACGTCTCTAACGGTGCTGGCAGCTTTCAGTGCCTGTTCCGCAATGTCGTAGATAGATATCGCCATGGACAAGCCCTTCATCAATTTGAGATGAAGGAATCATATCCTGCACTGACAATGGGAAGCAAACGAATTCGAACCTAAATTGATGTTTTTTACCAATTAGGTATGAATTGCCTTTGTTCGTTCAGCCAGCCAGGCGGCAAAGGCGTCGTCGCCGAGACGCAAACCTACTTGACTCGGTAGCCATCGGCGAAAGGCAACACGAGCAGCACCGCCTGGAAAATGATCCGTCTTGGTTTCGGAGAAGTCGTTGGCGTAAGGCTTCCCGGCATCGGTAGTGATAAACACGCGAGCCAGGCCCAGCAATTCAGAAGGGGTCAAGGCTTGCACCGACTTTGCCTTGGTGCTGCGTTCAAACTCAGATCTCAGGTCCGCTAGCGCTTCAATTTCGCGTTGGGACTTGGCCCTTTGCGTGGCGTCTTCTTTCCGTCGCTGCTGCACGGGCTTCTGCACGTCGGCGCCGCTGTCCATCAGTGAACGGATAAACCCACCCGTGCTGCTACGAATCTCACCCTTGCCATCCTTCTCTTCGGCCAGTTCGACAATACGGGCTGCTCGCTCAGGGTCCTCGGCAAGGAAACTCAGCGCCAGCTTCTCTCCGATGCCATGTTTGCGCAAGCGCGCAAACAGAGGCGATTCCCGCAAGCGAGAAACTTCATCCAACTCGCCAGGCGGCAACAGAGACGCCTGACGATTTGGATCCACCTGGAAGCGCACCGCAGTCACCTTCGGACCCACCTTGATCAGATGCAACGTCAGCTCGATGTCTGCGACTCGGTTGATCTCTTTGATCGCAGGCGTCAGGACCTTTTGTCGCAGGCGGCCAAAGTCGCTGTAGTGGTCGGAAGTCGCCCCTAGCAGTTTCCGCAACGTCACTACGTCCCATTCACCCGTTGAGCCAACCTTCAGGTACCGCAAGCAGTTCTCATAGAGAGCCAAGGCGTAGCTGCCGTTGAAACGGGTCTGCACGCCAATATGCACCTTGGCGTAGATGGCAGGGTCATACAGCTTCTCGGCCAGAGCTTCATCGTAGCGGTAAGTGCAGGCGCCGCCATGTATGCGCCCGTATGAGATGATGGACGTCGCACTCCAGTCCTCTCCGCCTTTGAAGTTATCTCCCATCAGATTGAATTCGATGGGAGTGGACATGAGCCGAAGTAGGGCGTCCTTCAGCTTGCGTTGACTGGTGCTAGTCTCCCAGCCCAGGATCACACACAGTGCAGCGACCGGAATCCGATGAGTACGCGCCGTTGGCAAGTCATCGTACGCGTTCAACAGAAGCACATTCGACAGCTTCCGCTCGAGCAGGCTCAGCTCGCCGCTAGTATGGATGGCGGCGACATGCTTTTTGAGATGATTCTTGCGCGGCTCCTGGCCGCTGTCAGATGTGGCTTGCAT